>CAYGUR010000055.1:0-5175 GCA_964353035.1 uncultured Comamonadaceae bacterium
ATCTTTCATAATTAAGTAAACTAAGCGACGAAAGCCAAACATTTTTCGTTGTTATAGCACATTGTTGTGAATAAACTCACTCACTTTATTCCCAACCTCACTTGGAGGCGTCTTACCTTTGAATTCAAATAAGTACCTATGATGCGCATTGTTGCCCTACTTCTTCTGTTCCTTTCTCTCAATGCTACAGCTCAAAAGCAGCACTATGCCGACTTCTACGAAGGAAGTAAAAAACGCTCTGAAGGCTTTTACGAGCGCGGCTTGGAAAACGGCAAATGGACGTGGTGGTATGAGAACGGGAAGATCAAAGAAGTCTCTCAGTACTACTTCGGTTTGCTTGATGGCCCTACCCTCACCTACTATGACAATGGAAACATCAAGCAGGAAGGCTACTTCATAAAAGGTGTGCAAGACAGCATTATGCGTTCGTTCAGCAGAGACAGCGTGCTACTAGAGGAAGGATTGTATGTGGAAGGAAGAAAAGTTGACACCTGGAATTACTGGTTCGAAAACGGTGATTTAATGCTTCGCGAAGCGTACAATGACTCAATCAAAGAGGTGCGCTATTTCCGAACCAAAGAGAAAGAACTCCTTGTTGATGGCACGGGCATCTACCTCGAATGGTTCGCTGATAGCACCAAAAAACTCGAGACCCATTACGTAAACGGACTCAAAGAGGGTGCGCACAAAGCCTGGTACAAAGACGGAAAACTTAAAGAAGAAGGAAATTTCAAAGGACACCGACGTGAGGGAACTTGGAAGGAATATTTTAGAGATGGGGAGCTAGAGCGACAAGCAGAATTTCAATCTGGTGAGCTGAACGGAAATTTCAAACAGTACTTCAGAGATGGTTCAGTTGATGTAGAAGGCGTGTATTCCATGGGCAAGAAAGAAGGACAGTGGACCTGGTATTTCCGCGATGGGAAGGTTGATATGCAAGGCAATTTTGTTGCTGACCTGCAGGATGGAAAGTGGACCTACTATTACGGCAATGGAAATACACATTACACCGGAAACTATGTGAAAGGCGAAATGGAAGGTGTATGGGAATACTTCTATTTCACAGGAGAGAATTGGAAAACCGGTTCTTATGCAGCTGGAAAAAAAGATGGGGTCTGGAACTACTGGTTTGAAAACGGAAATGACCTTATGACAGGACAGTTCAAGAACGACCTTGAAGAAGGTGAATGGAAAAGCTGGTTCGAAAATGGAACACACAAAGATGTTGGCTCCTATTCAAAAGGTAAACTGAGCGGCAAATGGCAAGGTTGGTACCCGAATGGCGTCAACAACTACCTCGGTGAATGGAAGAATGACTACCGCGTAGGGGAATGGACGTTCTGGTTCGAAAATGGAAAGCCACGTGAAATAGCTGAGTACAATGCTGAAGGTGTGCGCGATGGCAAGTGGGAATCTTACAACCAAGCGGGTATTTTGGAGTCGAAAGGGAACTACCAAGATGGTTTACCTCATGGCGAATGGTCTTACTATTTCCCCAATGGTTCTATCCAGCGTGTACACCATTATGCCAAAGGACGTATGGACGGAATGTCAATCACCTATGACCGAAGAGGAAGAAAACTTGAAGAAACTGAGTACAAAATGAACCGAAAAGACGGTAAGTTTGTTAAGTACAATGATCGTACTGGCGAAGTTGAGCAACACTTGATTTTTAAAGACGGAAAATTAGTCAAAACCATCAAAGGTTGATGGTAGTATCATTCGAGGCCTGCCTCCTTCAATTCTAGTCTCATGTCGTACGTTGTAGAAATGATTGCCGAAGGTGAACACCAGCAGCAAGATTTCAAAATGCGCATTGAGAATGCCCGAAAAATCGCGAAAACACTTGTCGCTTTCGCCAACACAGATGGCGGAAGGCTGCTCATTGGTGTGAAAGACAATGGCAGCATCAGCGGCATCAATGAGGAGGAAGAATACCACATGATTGAAGCTGCAGCCGAAATGTATTGCAAGCCCAACATCGAATTTCAAACGCAAGTGTGGAAGGCCAATTTCAAAACGGTGTTGGAAGTCATTGTTCAACCTTCACTCAACAAACCTCATTTCGCCCAAAATGATGAACTGGAATGGGAATCCTATCAACGTCAAGAAGACAGGAACGTAAAGGCCAACGGCGTGCTACTCAGAGTCTGGGAGTACCAGTCTAAAGACCGAAGTGAGGATTTTGAATACAACAAGCAAGTGCACAAATTATTCAATGCGCTTCGGAACAATGAATCACTCGGATTCAAAAAAATCAGTCGAATTTTGCGAATGAACCGCAAAAGAACGGAGGAATTGCTTGCTAAACTTGTAGTATGGGAAGTACTGGAGATGAAATTTGATGATACTGGCTGTCATTTTATTCTTCAAGACAACGGCGAAGAAGAAGTTCAACGTCGTGATCAACAAGGATTCCAAGAAAATGCACGAAGTAACAACGCTTAAAAATACGATTTTGACATTCCTTTCGTTCACACATAGCACCAAGACACTTTATATGCGACCACTATTTCTCTGTTTACTCATTGTGCTTGAAATCCCTTCATGGGGACAAATGGAGGTGGGCGCTTGGCGAGAGCACCTTCCTTACAGCGAAACCATTGACGTTGCTTACGGTGATGGAATCGTGTATTGCGCTACTCCTTTTTCTGTATTCTCATTCAACACTTCAGACAATAGCATTGAGCGCATCAGTAAAGTGAATCTGCTTTCTGGGTCTGATGTTTCAGCCATCCACTATGACGAAACAAGTTCAACTTTAATTGTAGCCTATGAATCTGGCAACATTGATTTGGTGACAAAAGGAACCTCTTTTCAACTCTCAGATATTTCCCAGAGCAATGTCTTCGGTAGTAAGCGTGTAAATGAAATCTTGGTGAAAGACGGAAAAGCATACTTGAGCTGCGGGTTCGGTATTGTAGTGGTGAATATTGCGCGAAGGGAGATTGCAGACACTTGGTTTCTGAATGGACAAAATGACATTGTTGAAGTGAACGCTTTGGATTCAGATGAAACCTACTGGTATGCTGCAACTGAAATCGGCGTATTTCGCGCTGAGCGAAGTAACCCCATTCTTGCCAACTTCCAATCATGGGAAATCATGTCAGATGTCCCGATGGAAGATGCCAACTACACAGATATTATGGTCTTGAATGACCAGCTTTTCTTGGTGCACGAAACCAGCGAAGGAAGCGAACTTTGGTACGCCAATCGCACTGATTTCAACTGGGCCATCCTTCCCGGATATGAATCAACGCTGGTGCATGACATCAACTTCGGAAATGGGCAGTTTGCTGTTTGCTCAAAAGACTTGCTCACCATTTTCAACGATGATTTGAGCATCGTATCAACACACGGAAGTATTGCTTCTGTTAACATTGATCCCAAGGCAGTGCTCTTTGACGAAGCAAATAACGTGTGGTTCGCTAATTTCCAAAAAGGGCTCTTCCTTCGTCCGGCTGAAGGCTTCGAAATGAACTACCAACCCGAAGGCCCTAACTTTTTCAATGCGCGAAGAATTGACTCCTATAACAACAACACTTGGATTGCTTCAGGAGGTGTTGACGGGACATGGACCAATAATTACGACAAGAAAGGAATCTACGGAATTGTTGATGACGAATGGGTGAACGTAGCTCCAGGAGAAGGAGAAAACGACATTGCTTCCATCAATGATTTTATGGCTGTTTCCATTAATCCTTTGGCGAATAACACGGTCTTCCTCGGCTCGTGGGAGGAAGGATTGATACAGATGATTGACGGCGAAATAGTTGAAATCTACAATCAAGACAATAGCACACTACTTCAGGCCAATTTCAGCGGATCAGAGCGCATAGGCGTTGGAGGTGTTGACTATGACCAAGAGGGAAATCTTTGGTTTACCAATGCCTATACAGCCAATCCGCTTCAAGTACGCCAAAAAAATGGTGAGTTCGTTTCGTTTAACTTCCAACCGGATATTACCAGCAATGAATTTTTGGGCGACGTAGTGGCCGCAAGACAAGGATTTATCTGGAGTATCTTACCAAGAGGAAATGGACTTTTGGTGCTGGATCACCAAGGAACCATTGGCAATCCGAATGACGACAACTACCGTGTGTTAACAAATGAAGAAGGCGAAGGCGGTCTTCCGAGCATGGACATTTATGCTTTGGAAGAAGATTTGGATGGCGAAATGTGGGTGGGGACATTGCAAGGAATTGCTGTCTTCTTCGCCCCAGATGGCATTTTCACTTCTGACAACTTCGATGCGCAGCAGATTCTGATTGAACAAGACGGAAACATTCAAATTTTACTTGAGACTGAGCAAATCAATTGCATTGAAATTGACGGTGCCAATCGCAAATGGGTAGGTACAGCAAACAGTGGGGTTTACTTGTTGAGTGATGATGGGTTGAATCAGATTTATCACTTCACCACTTCCAACAGTCCCTTGCTTTCAAACAACATTTTCGACATCTCTATTGACCATTCAGCGGGAGAAGTTTTCTTCGCTACAGAGCGAGGCGTGGTGTCGTTTAATTCTACGGCAACGAATTTTGTAGATGAAATTGAAGAGGTAACAGTGTATCCAAATCCGGTTCGTGAAGACTACGAAGGAATCATCACTGTTGACGGTTTGGCTTACCAGACTGACGTGAAAATCACTGATGTGAGTGGAAACCTTGTATTCGCCACTGAATCAAATGGAGGAAGAGCTACTTGGGATGGAAAAGGCATGGATGGCAAACGCGTTTCTACCGGCGTTTACCTCATCTTCTGCACCAACCAAGATGGAAGCACATCAAACGTAGCGAAAGTGGCGGTAGTGCGGTAGACATTAAAAAACGTGAGTACAAAAAAGGCGGCTGAAAACATCAACCGCCTTTTTTATGAATGCGTTTTTGTTTTACGGACAGTCAATTCCGAAAATACTGAGGAAGCTAAGTACATCAGAAGAATTCACTACGTCATCTCCAGTCATATCAGCTCCACATCCGCCATTGCAACCAAATTCTCCTAGAAGAATCAAGATGTCAGCTACGTTACGGAATCCATCATCGTTGAAATCACCGAGGCAATTGCAGCTTGTTGATTCACATGAGCCATCATCAATTGTGGCAGCAGGATCATAGTTGCAGGCTGTTGCATCTGTGCACCCTAGGCAAGAATAATCACATGAGCCATCGTCAA
>CAYGUR010000055.1:5275-13010 GCA_964353035.1 uncultured Comamonadaceae bacterium
AGGCAAGAATAATCACATGAGCCATCGTCAATAGTTGCGGCAGCATCGTAGTTGCATGCGCCCGAATCTATGCATCCAAAGCAACCAAAATCACATGAGCCATCATCGATCGTAGCGCCTGAATCATAATTACATGCTGCGGTATTTGTGCAGCCCGCGCAGGACAAGAATTCGCATGAACCGTCGTCAGAAGTTGCGGCAGGATTAAAATTACAGGCTGTAGCATCTATACATCCTGGAATGTCTGCAGGAAAGCAAAATGAATGAGAAGTTCCTGAACCGTAGTTCGGCGTACCCATTTGAAACAAGATTTCGCCTGCTCCGTCTGTCATTTGATAGTTACCATCAATCGCACATCCTGAAGCTGTTCCATCCAAGCCATCACCGAAAGAATCATAGATGTTAAAGGTGTAACATCCATAGTCTAGACATTCTGACCATGTAAAGGTAGATTGGTTTCCATACGTACCCCCTGAAACACTCGCTACCACATTGTTCGCAGCATCTAAGATTTCCCAAGAAACTTCTCCTCCCCAGCAGTCGGTGTCAATGGTGAGTGTTAAGTTGTCGCAAGGAAAAGTGCACGATCCATCTTCAAAAGTGGCCGTCGCATCATAATTCGAAGCCAGCGGATTGGTGCATCCTGGAACTTCGGAAGCACAGTCTGGTGTGGTAACTGAAATGCTACCTGATGTGCCATCTGTTGTGGTATAATAGATATCATACGTGGTGTTTGACGCCAAGCCAAACAAGGTGTAGCTGTTCGAATTGTTCAGGTTTTCGCCCAAAGACACAAGGTCATCGCAAATTACGGGGCCTCCGTTAGCTTGGTAGCAAACGGAAGTTGCGTTGCAATAGGCTTGAGACATGTTTACCTCAACACTAATTGAAGATTGAACGGTACCAGAAAGGTCATCGTAATAACAATCAGCTGAAGCTGTTAAACTCACCGGCAGGCATGGCTCCAATGGTCCGCAGCCTGCAAGCGCTAAATCAATGGAGTTGCGCACGTTAAGTCTTCCACCTGTAACGGTTTCAGTAGTCAAGTTCGGCACTAAATCAACACCGTCTAAGATATAGCCACGAACCATATCTGCAGCAAGCTGAGGATTGCTCAAAGCTAGCGCTGCTAGGTCAGGACAAGGTGATGAATAAACCAAAGCAATGGCCCCTGCTACACACGGACTGGCAAAGGATGTTCCGCTTGTGCTTGAGTAGCCGGAAGATCCACTAGGTAAATAAACACTTTCTCCTGGCGCCGCCAAGTCTATTGTTGTTTGTCCGTACCCTGAAAAAGTACGTACATCACTGCTGTTTGATGCAGTCACCGCCACCATGTAATCACTTGAGCAGCCCGTAGGCATATCGCCCACCACATCAATATTCACATTGTTATTGGCGGTTGCTCCGCAGTTCAAAAGTCCTACAGACCCTAAATCATCATAGTAAGCGCACCACACAGGGTAGTTTGCCGGATTGGCATTGTCAATTCCCCAAGAAGCGTTTGTGGCTACTACAAAAGCTCCACTTGCACCGTTGGTGGTATTGTAGAGATTTCGCATGGTGTAAGGGTAGTTGTAGGCTGCAATGACGTTCGCTTCTGAGAGTCCTCCCATGTCTACTTGCATAATTTTCACATCCCAGTTCACACCAGCGCCACCATTTCCATTGTTTCCTTTGGCGCCAATCATTCCAGAAACCGCAGTTCCATGTCCGCCAGCCGCAATGTTTCCACTTCCATTTCCAGAGTTCCATCCAATGACATCATCAATGTATCCCTTACCGACCTCATCCACTCCATTTCCAGGAATTTCAGCGGTATTGGTCCAGTGGTTCGCAATAAGGTCAGTGTGGTTGTAATTCGCTCCACCTCCTTCAAGCACACAAACAACAATTTCATCTCCGTTGATGGTTGTTCCTCCGGTGGTAATGTCCCACGCAAGGTCTGAATCTATGTCGTTATCTGAAGCATCAACATGGTGCCATTGTGTGCCAATTGAAGGGTCGTTTGGCAGTATTCTTTCTTCCACAATGTGGTTAAGCTGTGCTGCTTTCACACCGGGAATTGATTGTACTTCGCGAAGCACAACCTCAATGTTCAAAGCAGGATCAAGTTCCAATAAGTAGATGTTACTGAGTTCTGAGAGGCACTCAGAAATGGTAACTGCGTTCACCGCTCCCAGTTGTGAAGAAAGTTGACGTGTCAATTTCGATGGATGCTCGCCTTTTTCCATCATCACAATCAATTCTCCTGGAACGAATTCAGATTGTTGGGCTGATAGTGCACTGAAAAACAGGCAGCCCACAAAGAGTAAGAAGTACTTTTTCATTGAGTTAAGGTTATCAATTGGGGACATGAAGATACAAAATCTCTAGGATTATGCGCACATCTGGCAGTAACAACAATGAAAATCAACGCGTAAGAGAAGTCGATTCTCTTTGGAAAGCCCTTAGCGGAGTTGTACCTTGCGCGGCCTTGAGCTGAATATTTATGCCGACTTCAAACATCTCTTTTTCTTCCAAACTTCCCAGAGTAGGAACCACCATTTTCACGGTGATGTCTTCCTTGGCGAAGGAGCAGAACGCAATCAATCTTTCACAGGGCTTCCCTGAATTTGAAGCCCCAGAAAAACTGCGGAAACTTCTCTCAAAACATGCGAAATCTGGTTACCATCAGTACGTCCCAATGGTCGGACTGGAAGCACTGCGCACGGAAGTAGCTGAAAGTCTGACCCGTAGACATAAAACGGCGTATGATGCAGATTCTGAAGTAACCATCACTGCGGGCGCTACTCAGGGCATTTTCACCGCTATCATGGCCTTGGTGAAAGATCAGGAAGAGGTGATTCTCTTTACGCCTGCCTATGACTGCTATACTCCAGCCATTGAACTTTCAGGTGGCAGTCCGGTGCACGTTCAGCTAAAAAGTCCGAGTTATAAAATTGACTGGGAAGAAGTGCGTAAAGTGGTCAACCGACGCACCCGCATGATCCTCATCAACACGCCACACAATCCTACCGGAAGCTGTTTGGACGCGAAGGACCTTAAGGAGTTGGAAAAAATTGTAGACGGTACTGACATCATTGTATTGAGTGACGAAGTCTATGAGCACATGGTCTTTGACCAGCGTTCACATGCTAGTTGTGCCTCGCGAAAAATCCTTTCAGAGCACAGCTTAATTGTAGGTTCATTCGGAAAAACATACCATGTAACTGGATGGAAAATTGGCTACGTTGCAGGTCCAGCTTCCTTGATGTCTGAATTCAGAAAAGTGCATCAATACAACGTGTTCTGTGTGAATGGTCCGGCACAATTTGCGTTGGCAGATTACATCAAACAGCACCCTGAACACCCTGAAGAGTTGGCAAAGTTCTACCAAGCTAAGCGCGATTTGTTTTTGGACGCCTTGGGCGAAAGCAAATTCACCTTCACTCCGGCAGAAGGAACTTATTTTCAGTTGCTCAACTATCAAAAAATCACCGATAAGCTTGACACCGAAGTGGCCATTGAGTGGACCTCATCACCCGGTGTTGCTTCAATTCCTGTGAGCGTTTTTTACCATCAGCCCGTACATGACCATGTTTTGCGTTTTTGCTTCGCGAAACACGATGAAACGCTGATTAAAGCAGCTCAGCAACTTCGAACTTTGTAGTATGTGGCTTCCTAAACTCCTTGCAATTCTGCCTTTTTCAGTGAATGTTTCAGGCAAAAAGCACGACCTCATTTGTGCCGTGGGCCGCAGATTGCAATCGGTTTCGGAACCAGTGCATCTTGAAGGCGTTCAACTCAGCATTAAAGCACATCCCAAAGCGCACATTGTGGCTTATGCGGGTGTGAATTTCATGCGTAGTTTCCGGTCTTCTGATTTAGGAAAGTACATGACAACCCATCTCTCTCAAGGCGATCTTTTTGTTGACGCTGGAGCAAACTTGGGGGGATTTAGTTTTCTGGCGAAGCAACTGGGGGCAGAAGTTTTGGCCATTGAGGCTGCTCCAACACTAGCAGCTTTTCTAGCTGCAAATGAACGCGCCTTTGGCACAACGAAAAGTATTGCTCTTTCTGACGAAGAAGGAACAGCTACCTTCTACATTTCTGACGAAAACATTGGCGGAAACTCACTCGTGATGAGTGAAAAAGGTTGGGAGAATTCTGGCTACAGCAGAGAGTGCAGCGTTCGCACAGCACGACTCGATTCCTTGCCTGAGCTCAACAATGGCAAGTCCATCAAATTGCTCAAAATTGATGTGGAAGGACATGAAGAAGCGGTAGTGCATGGTGCAGAAGGGCTTTTCAAGGAAAATTTGGTTGAAGCGATTTGGTGCGAAGTTCGCGGGGCAAGCTCAGACCGAAATCCTGATAGTTTCAAACCCGTATGCGCTTTTCTTGAGCAGTTCGGTTATACGGCCTTTCTTTCTTCGGCACAGCAGTATCCATTCGATTGGAAAACAACTACCGAAGTGCCGCAATTTTTCGACCTTCTCTTTTTAAAAACTGCACAGATTTAAGCAGTTTCACTTTCAATTCTTACCTTTTCGTCCTAACGCATTCAATTTATGAACGACTTACGTGTTTGTGCCATTCAGGCTGATTTAGTTTGGGAAAACCCAACCGAGAATTACGTCCGGCTGGCTTCTCTTTTTCCCCAAAAGAACGAAGCAGACGTGATTGTACTTCCTGAGATGTTCACCACAGGTTTCTCTATGGTACCCGAACAAATTGCTGAGCAACATTCTCTTTCCATGGAAACGCTAGAATGGATGAAAAAGCATGCAACAGAGTTGGATGCGGCAATCACAGGTAGCGTTTCAGTGAAAGATGGAGGTAGATATTTTAATCGGTTGTACTGGGTTGAACCTGACGGAACGGTGAAATGGTATGATAAGAACCACCTGTTTTCATTTGCAGGAGAAGATGAGCATTACACAGCAGGAAAAGGCAGAATGATTGTAGCGTGGCGCGGTTGGAAGATACTTCCCTTGGTTTGTTATGACCTTCGTTTTCCTGAGCTAGCGCGAAATGGTTCATCCAATGGCACAGCTGAATATGATCTCTGCATTTATGTAGCCAATTGGCCTAGTGTACGCAGTGCGCCGTGGTCTGCTTTGCTGGTTGCAAGAGCCATTGAAAACCAATGTTACCTCATCGGATGCAATCGGGTTGGGCTAGACGGCAAGGACATCAGCTATTCAGGTGACAGCGTGATTCTCAACTCAAGAGGGGAATCAGTTGCAGTTGCTGAACCAGGAAAAGTGGAACTGATAAGAGCATCTCTCAACAAGCAAGAACTACTGGATTTCAGGTCGAAGTTTCCGGTCTTGGAAGATCAGAAAAAGGCCTAAAAAAAGGGGAATCAGCCGACTCCCCTTTTCACTATCTAAAACGGCATTGCTTATTTAAAAGCATTTTCGCCTGTAATGTCCATACCTGTGATTAACAAGTGAATATCGTGCGTTCCTTCATAGGTAATCACTGATTCCAAGTTCATCATGTGGCGCATGATTGGGTATTCATTGATGATGCCCATGCCACCGAGGATTTGACGTGCTTCACGTGCAATGTTGATCGCCATGTCAACGTTGTTTCGCTTCGCCATCGAAATTTGTGCCGAAGTGGCTCTGCCTTCATTTCGAAGTTGGCCTAGTCTGAAAGTGAGCAATTGTGCTTTGGTGATTTCAGTAATCATTTCAGCCAATTTCTTCTGTTGAAGTTGGAATCCAGCAATCGGACGGTCAAACTGCTTGCGTTCTTTTGCATAACGAAGGGCCACATCGTAGCAGTCAAGCGCCGCACCAATGGCACCCCACGCAATTCCGTAACGGGCAGAATCAAGGCAGCTCAAAGGAGCACCCAATCCGCTTTTGCCTGGCAGTAAGTTTTCTTTTGGCACTTTTACATTGTCAAAAATCAGCTCACCCGTATCCGATGCTCTCAAGCTCCATTTCCCTGTCATGGTTGGAGTTGTGAATCCTTCCATTCCGCGTTCAACTACAAGTCCGTGGATGCGGCCTGACTCATCCTTCGCCCACACCACAGCGATGTCTGCAAATGGCGCGTTGGAGATCCACATTTTCGCTCCATTCAACAAATAATGGTCGCCCATGTCTTTGAAGTTGGTAATCATCCCGCCTGGGTTCGAACCGTGATCCGGTTCAGTCAATCCAAAGCAACCGATGAATTCTCCTGTAGCTAGTTTCGGCAAGTACTTTTGGCGTTGCTCTTCGTTCCCGTATTTCCAGATTGGATACATCACCAAAGAACTTTGCACAGATGACGTAGAACGAAGTCCACTGTCACATCTTTCCAGCTCTTGCATGATCAATCCGTAAGAGATTTGATCAAGGCCAGCTCCACCGTATTCAACGGGGATGTACGGACCAAATCCGCCAATTTCACCTAATCCAGGGATGAGGTGTTTCGGAAATTTTCCATCTTCGGCGGCTTGCTCAATGATCGGACTTACTTCCTTCTTTACCCATGCACGTGCTGTGTCACGGATCAATTTATGTTCTTCGGTCAGCAGCTCATCTAAGAGGTAATAATCATGACCTTGGTACAAATCAGTTCTCATTGCGGGTTATTTTACAGCTACAAAGGTAAGCAATCAGGAGCGTTCAGGGGGACGAAGATGCCTGAAGATTGGACTTCAAAGTATGGGTGTTGATTTAGCCGTCAGATTGACCTGATTCATAGGCTTCGTCAACAAGTAGGTCACCTGTTTTGTATGCGTTTACAGCCAATTGGTCTACATGTTCATTCAACGGGTTTCCAGCATGGCCTTTCACCCATTGAAACTTGACATTGTGTTTGCGTGCAACGGCAAGGTATCTTCGCCAGAGATCAGCGTTTTTCTTCTTTTTGAAATTGTTTCCTTCCCAAGTAAACACCCATCTTTTAGTCACCGAATTGACCACGTATTTGGAATCAGAATAAACCAATACATTCACTGGTCTGGTCAGTGCTTCAAGCGCTACAATCACCGCCATCAGCTCCATACGGTTGTTGGTGGTGAGTCGAAACCCTTGGCTAAACTCTTTCCTGTGTTTACCATAAATCAGCAGAGCTCCATAGCCCCCAGGACCAGGATTTCCGCTTGCGCCGCCATCTGTATAGATTTCTACCATCTTTTAGAACAGTTCTTTGACGTTGGTGCTAAACAACTTCACTGCAATGGCAAGTAAGATAATTCCGAAGACTTTTCGCAATACTGCTATCCCTCCTTCGCCCAAAGCTCTTCCAATTCGATTGGTAGATTTGAGCACAAGGAATACAAAAATGATGTTGACGAAGATGGCCAAAGAGATTTCGAGCTGAGTGAATTCAGCGCGCAGGGAGATGATGGTGGTCATGGTTCCCGCACCAGCAATCATGGGGAAAGCAATGGGCACAATGGTAGCCGTTTTCATAGTGGTGTCATCTTGTTTGAAGAACTCCACTCCCAGTACCATTTCCAACGCCAAGAAGAACAAAACAAAGGAACCTGCAACGGCAAAGGAATTGGCATCAATGCCTAACAAGTTGATCAACTGCTCACCAATAAACAAGAAAGCTATCATGATTCCCAGTGAAACCAAAGATGCTCTTAACTCATGAATGTCGCCGGCCTTTCTTTTCACATCAATGATGATGGGAATTGAACCTACAATGTCAATAACTGCGAACAAAACCATGAACGCAGAGAGAAAATTATTCCAAGTAAAATCCATATTAAATCTGTTTGCAGAGCGCTTCTATAATG
>CAYGUR010000055.1:13020-14661 GCA_964353035.1 uncultured Comamonadaceae bacterium
TCTAAGAGATGAACTTTCTGCGCAATCATCTCTGGGGTATCTTCTTTGTCTACTGTAGTCCTTGCCTGAAAAAGCACTGCTCCTTCATCGTAATTCTCATTGACAAGGTGGATGGTGATTCCTGTTTGGTTCTCACCTGCAGCTTTGACTGCTTCATGTACATGCATCCCATACATGCCTTTGCCTCCGTAGGCAGGGAGCAACGCTGGATGAATATTCACCATACGTCCTTCAAACGCCTTGACTAAATCGGTAGGGATTTTCCAAAGGAATCCTGCGAGCACCACCATAGTGACCTCAGCTTCCTTCAACCAAGCTAAAACCTCACCGCCTTCGAACTGCGCTTTGGTGAACACCTTTGTTGGCACCTCGAACTTCTCTGCCCGAGCGAGCACTCCAGCATCCTTCTTATTGCTCAACACCATTTTCACTTTGACATGCTTGAAGTCGGCAAAATGGGACATGATTTGCTCTGCGTTGGTTCCGCTTCCAGAAGCCAGAATTGCTATGTTGGTTGTTTTGCTCATTCGTGGGGCAAAAGTAGTAAGGTTAACTGAGGGAATGCAACAAAATAAAGGAATTCAACAAGAATCACGCACCCACTTGATTTGCAATCACTTGCATAATTCGCTCAGTAGCTTTTCCGTCCCAAAATTCAGGAATTTCACCCTGCTTATAGGTCCCTTCAATCATGCTTTCAATGAGGTGAATAATTCGTGGTGGATCAATGTCTACCAGCGTGTTGGTGCCAACATCAATGGTACTTGGTCTTTCTGTGTTTGGACGAACAGTGAGGCAAGGGATTTGCCTGAAGGTTGTTTCTTCTTGAATTCCACCGCTATCAGTAACAATGCAGAAGGCATGTTTGATGAGGTTTTGAAACTCAAAGTACCCAACTGGACCAAGAACGTGTAGGTTTGGGATGGAAGCGAACTGATCCCACAAACCAAACTCTTGGAGGCGCATTTTTGTTCGTGGGTGGAGCGGAAGCACAACTTTTTTGAGTTTTGCGGCCCTTTCCAACAGATCAATGAGCTGATTGAGTCCGTCTGCATTGTCTACCAAAGCTGGACGGTGAAAAGTCATGAGCATGTAGCCCTTTTCTTCTAAGCCCTGCTTTCTGTATGATTGAACTTCATCAATTTCAGCTTCGAACGCCACCATGGTATCAATCATTGTGTTCCCAACGAAGTGTATTTGTTCTTTTGATTTTCCCTCTTGCAATAAATGGCGCAAACCAGATTCTTCGGTCACAAAAAAGAGGTCGGTAATTTCGTCTGTTAAGATGCGGTTGATTTCTTCTGGCATGCTGCGGTCTCTGCTGCGAAGGCCGCTTTCAAGGTGGGCAATGGGAATTCCAAGTTTGTTGGCAGCAATGGCGCCTGCGAGGGTTGAATTGACGTCGCCCACGACCACTACAAGGTCAGGTTTGAAAGAGAACATGACCTTGCTCAATTCACGAATGATGCCCCCTATTTGGTCAGCAACATTTACGTGTTGAAGTGAAAGCACAGTGTCAGGCACCAATTTGAATTCTTCGAAAAACACCTTCGCCATATTGGCATCATAATGTTGTCCTGTATGCACAATGTGCAATTCAATTTGATATGCTTCCGCTGCCTTTTTCATCTGGGTTACTTT
>CAYGUR010000056.1:0-4614 GCA_964353035.1 uncultured Comamonadaceae bacterium
TTTTTTTGAAGCTAACTAAAGAACTTCTATCCCCAAAGAAAAGGCGGGGGCGGGCGGGTCCCACGAGAAAGCGTGAAACGCCCTAAAATGTAGCCCTCACCTGAACTGATCCCGCATGGATCACATCACCATCAATCCCTGTTCGTCCGTTATACAGCAAGTTCAATTGCAAGTTCCGCGATATGCTTCGCTGCACCCCCGCGGTCCAAATGGCATTTCGTCCGCGATTTAAACTTTCGAGCATTTCGAACGACAACGCATTGTTCCCTGTACCGTCATACGCAATGTCTAAGTAGTGGAATTCCAGTGAAAAAATCCCCTTCCCTGGATCTGAGAAACGGGCTTCAGCGCCGATGTCAGAAATGTTCGCCACTTCTCCCCCTAGATCCTCATCATTGGTCTTCGATTCATACCGACCTTTAAGCGTTAACCGAAAGCTCGAGCTTGGCTGCCATTGAATTTCGGGCTCAAATGAGAGGTAGTCAATGAGGTAGTTTCGCCCAGATAAAAAGTCTGAATTCGCCGATTTTCGTCCAGATTGATTCACAACAATCGCCGTAACGCCATTCACCACCTTCTTCCGAAAGCGCACCTCATGGTACTCATCGCCTCTTGATTCGAAACCATTGGCGAGCAAGGTTTTATTCCCTAAGTCTTGGTAGGTGTATTCAACCCCGAAATTTGGATTGGTGCGGTTGAATGAAAAAGTGTTTCGTAAAATAGAACCCAAACTCAACAAACTAGTATCTGCAAGTTGGGTTTCCAGCGGATTCAATCGATCTAAGCCTTTATCCCGAGTCGTTTTTCGATCTAAACGAAGGGAAAAAACATTGGAAAACCGTGCTAAGGTCTTTTTGAATCCTGTTTTGTTCGACCAAATCCGCGCAGGTTGTAGCTGTGCACTCACCGAAAATTGATTGGTATAGGTGCGCACATAGGCGTCTGACGGAACGAAGGTGCGGATGTAGTTGGCTTCATAAATGAAGGCCGCAATTTCAAACTCGTTGAGGTCTTTCACCCCGTCTTCATTGTAATCAACCCAAACATAAGTTCCTTGTCCTGCCGGCACTTGAATGTATACAAACTGCCTTGCTTGCTCCAATCCTGAACCCGTTTCGTAAAATACTTGTCCGCCCAAAAGCCCTTTGAACAAGTCCGCTCCTGCATCAACTCTTCCAAGTAAGGTTTCTTCGGGTCTTTGCGACGAAAGTGTAGAATCAGAAACGGTCAAGGTTCTTCTCCTCACGTTCCAAGCGATGCGCTTATTCCCCGTCCCCTGCCAATTCCCTTCTATTCCGTATTGCTGCGCTTCCGTGCTCAACAAAAGCTCATTGCTGGAAGGTAGTTTATCTGTTCGTTCTCCATAAAAAACCTTCCACTGCAGCTTCTTTTCTTCCTTACTTCCTACAAAGGTTTGCCACTCATGAAAGCGATAAGCAGCGGCGGTCAGGGTGTCGTTAACACGAAAACGATTCGACTCAAAATCATCAATGTAACCTACCACTACCGGACCAACTGGCCATTGGAAGTTTGTTTTTTGTCGAATGAAATTGGAGTTCACTAATCCCTGGCTTTCCGTAAAACTTCCACGCCAGATCAGTTTTCGATCTCCTTTTTTATAGTTCACATCTGAACTCCCTCGAAGTCCTTCGTACGCACTTCCAGAACTGAAATACGCGCCTTCAACAGAGGCTTTCACCGTGTTCTTGTCTTCAATGGAAACGGCCGCACCAGCAACATGCTGATCACTTGAAAGCAGCAATCCGCGGATGTTCCAGTCGCGATCAAATTCTACTGACCGCCACCGTTCAATTTCCGTAAAGTTTTGCTGTACATATTCATGAAAGACGCGCACGCCTGCTTTTACTTCCTGCTTTTCGCCCAGCCGCTTCTTCGCTCCCCAGTCTGTCCACAAGGCCAGCCCTCCATCATCATTGCCATCCAAAGTTGAAAAGGTATTCAGATCCCGATTGGAAAAAGCTGCTTCAAAGGTCAAATAGTGGTCTTCTGAGAATTGGATGGTTCCCCCGCCATTGACCATTTGTCGCTTCTTCGGCGTGACAAGCAAGCGCAAGGGTGCGTGATCTCCGTTTCGCACAAGAACACCGTTCACCGTATCTGGAGCCACCCATTTGAAGATGCGACCATTAGCGGTGAATCCGTCTTCAATGTAATCTCCTTTCCCGCTTCCAACCGTGCTAAATATGGCGCGGTACAAGGCGCTATCAGGATGACTGGTGTACACCAGGACACTATCATAACCCAAACTGTCACGCACGGCATACAACACCTGTTCATCAGAATAACCTAAGCTATCAACTGAATTGATCACCGCCTGATCTAGCTGGTCTCCTACCGTGCTCAAGAACTGTCGGTCTTCTAGATCCAAGTCCTGCTGTAGCGGCTGGTTCTTGCTGTCTTGCTCAGAAAGGGCATGCACAAACCAGCTGTATTTCCCTTGTTCGCCCCACGCCTCTCCTTGCAGCAAGGAACGGGCATAGTTTCGATCGGAAAACTGAAACTCCACTACAATCCGTCGGTCTTTCGTAATCAAATTTCGCGGGGTGAATGTCACTTCAGAAGTGTTGTAATCAATCACATAATCATTTCCCTGTCCGCGCTGCAACAGCCTACCATCAATGAATACACGTTCCGTTCCTGCAAGCACAATGATGAATCGCTCCCCTTCATCGCCCACCAAGCGATAAGGTCCTTGATTTCCTTCCACTCCTTGGATAATGTTTCGAGCGAACTTCCCTTTCGAGACCGCGGCGCTAGCTGCCAGTCCGAAGGTGTTCAAACTATCGCCCCAACTGGTTTCTGCCGTTGCTCCTCGGGCTCTTTTTTGGTAACGAAGGAAGTGATTTTCGCGCTCAATAATTTGAAAATCTCCCGCTGTAATGCGCGAAGCGTCATCGAAGACTTGAATGTAGACTTGGTCGAAATCTTGCAGTTGCTGCGTGTTTCCGTCGGGTTGGATTGGAATGTTGTCATCAGTAATACTCGCCAATACCTGAAAACGATCGGTGATTTTTCCACTCAATTGAAGGTTCAGATTGCTGTTTACGGAGAGGTCTTGGCTGTTTCCGAAGTTCACGCCTCTCGAAATGGAACCGGCCTTCACCAAGCCACTTTGCTCATAGGCGCTCTGCGGGAACAGGTCTGATTGGTAGATGTAGGGTCTGATTTCAGCGCTCCCTTCCGGACGAATCATGGTGCTGTCTTTCGCGGCGAAATCAAATACCCGCGGGAGAGACAGGGTGCGATAACGAACGGTGACTGCTTGATCCAATGGTGGTGAAAAAACGAGCATTCCCGTTTCTGGGTTGAAGGAATATTTGGAGGAAGGTCTTGGGTCGAAACTGATGGAGGAACCCAGTACAATCAGGTCATCTAGCTGCAATGAATCGGTTCCTTCAGGAAGCGTTTTTTCTATCCATTCCGGCAAGTCTTGCGCTGCAAGTTTCGAAGTGGAGCACACCAACACAAGCCCCCAAAAAAAGGCAAGTAAAAAACGGTTGTTTGGTGTGAGAATGCGTTGCATGCAATAGTTCAACTGGTAAAGATAAACGTTCCTTTAGGCGATATCTTTTATCGAACCCCGAAGTATCTGTCTGGTAAGTTGAAATCTCACGCGTGCACCGCTGCTGTGCCTCAAATGAACTTTAACTTCGTTGACTATTTGAACTCGAAGGTGTAACCAATGGTCAACACATGTTCTGTCAACGGGTCATTTGTGTTCATCTGGCGCTGCAGTAGGTAACCAACGGAAAGGTATTGGCGCTTTTTTACCTTCCTTTCAATCTCCAATTGCCAGCGCCAGTCAGTAAGCGAATAGCGCGTCAAATCAGGGTCTTGGAAGTATTCAAAGGAGGATGAGATGTCGGTCTTCTTGATCAACTTCATCTTTCCTTTGATCTTGTAACGAATGGCATCTCTCAAGTCTGCAATCCCCTCTTCTGAGGTAGAACGCTGTCCGGTCTGGTAGCGCAAACGAAAATCGAATTCTGGTTTCCCAAAATCATGGTCGAACTTCAAGTCGAGTGCAAATCGGTGGCGTGTAGCCTGAAACCCTTCAATTTCATTTAGCACTCCAAATCGATACGTAAGTGATGTTTTAAGCCACTTATTGACCTTGTACTCACCTGCAATATCAGTGAAAACAGTGGCCAGATGCGTTGACATCATCTCTGTTCGTCCTTGGATATCCACACCCAAGTCGAAACCATTGGGCAGGTCCTTTTTAAGCGAGACACCCGCCCATACACCTCCATCTGTGTACTGACCAAGGGCCATCACAGGAATGAAAAAGGTGGCGAAAAGGATGAGTTTAAAAGTCTTCATACCTCCAGATGGTCCCAAGATCTTTTTCCTCTTTGCGGTCATTCAACTCCACTTCAAGCACAATGGGCATGCGGTTTTTGTCAACGCCTGCTTGGCCTGTAGTATCGCCGCTGTAAACATAAATGGTGTACTTCCCTTCGCGCAGAAAGCGAAATTCAAATTCACCATCGTAGTTGGTTTGAACGCGGTCATCTGGCGAAACGTTGTCTCCATAAATGATGAAGACGTCTTCATCGGCGGCCGGATACTGTGCTTGAGCGGAAGCTGGAT
>CAYGUR010000056.1:4624-11802 GCA_964353035.1 uncultured Comamonadaceae bacterium
AAACTGTGCGTTCCTCGGTCATCACCTTCCCTCTGATAAAGGCTTTCCCGCCTTCTCCTGGCTGCTTTTCGCAGCTTGAAAGTGCCACGCAAATTACTGCGAAGGCATAAATAACTTTTCTCATACGATTCTCATTGGAGACAAAAGTACGCTTTATGCTAACTTTGTGCTTCGTTATGTTTCTGGAAAGTATTGACAATCGTGGAAAACGAAAAGGATGGATTGAAGTCATTTGTGGCTCAATGTTTTCCGGAAAGACTGAAGAGTTGATCCGAAGGATGCGCCGTGCGCAGTTTGCGCGACAAAAAGTTGAAATCTTTAAACCCGAAGTTGACCGCAGATACAGCAACGAAGATGTGGTGAGTCACAACAACAACGCCATTCGTTCAACACCTGTTCCCCACAGTTCTCAACTCTTACTCTTGGCGAATGACGTGGAGGTCATTGGCATTGATGAAGCACAATTCTTCGATGATGAACTCCCCAACGTTTGCACCCAATTGGCGAATTCTGGCATCAGAGTGATCATAGCCGGATTGGATTTGGACTTTAAAGGTCGTCCCTTTGGTCCTATGCCTCAGCTTCTTGCTCTAGCAGAGTTTGTGACGAAGGTACACGCCATCTGCATCAAAACAGGCGAACTCGCCCACCATTCATACAAGCTTTCATCCAGCGATAAGCTAGTAGAATTGGGCGAAAACGACCTGTATGTCCCTCTTTCTAGAGAAGCCTATTTCAGAGCGTTGGAAGACCCTAACTACATCACCGAAGAAGATATTTTAGCCATTCGCAGCGCGCTGGGCAAAGAAGAAAAGAATGAAGACGCACCTGACACTTTGGACCTATGACCAGTGGAATGTTCACATTCAACGAGTTGGTGTTTTTAGATGATGTTCAGCTAATTGGCGAAACTTCACTCAACTTCCTTCGGCTGTCCATTGATTCACGCTTGATTTCCTATCCACAACAGTCGTGTTTCATTGCCATTGCAGGTGCCAACCACAACGGACATCATTACATCCAAAACGCGTATGACCAAGGTGTGAGGTGTTTCATTGTTGAAGAACAAATCAACTTCGACCAGTATAAAGACGCCGCCTTTGCCTTGGTTCCAAATACCGTAGCTGCGCTTCAAACTCTGGCAGCTCAGCACCGCAGCCAGTTTCACATTCCCGTGATTGGAATTACGGGCAGCAATGGAAAAACCATTGTGAAAGAATGGCTACATCAGCTGCTTGCGCCTGACCGAAAAGTGCTTCGCAGTCCGCGTAGTTTCAACAGTCAAATAGGCGTCCCGCTTTCGGTTTGGGGGCTGCGCGAAGATGATCAGTTAGCCCTCATTGAAGCAGGCGTATCACATCCTGGTGAAATGCAATTGCTGGAAAAAGTCATTCAGCCAACCCTCGGTATCTTCACACACCTCGGTTCTGCACATCAAGAAAATTTTGTAGACCGAAAAGCACTGGCAAAAGAGAAATGTATGCTCTTCCAGCACTGCGAAAAAGTCTTTTACAACGAGGACCAACGGGAAATCTCAGAAGCTCTGAATGAAACCAATTTCTTAGGGAAACGCTGCACGTGGTCTTCCATCAATCCCAGTGCAACGCTCTTCGTTGAGGAACATGAAAATCATCAGTTGCGTTTGAAGTGGGGCGAAAAACGCTTCTCCATTTCCATCAACGACACTAGCAAAGCTTCGTTTGAAAACACCGTGTTATGCGCTTTGGTAAGCCTCGAATTGGGTGTAACCGAACAAGCGCTGACTGAACGCATTTCCGCCCTCAGCGCCATAGAAATGCGCATGCAGCATTTAGAAGGATACAACGGAAGCAGAATCATCTCTGATGTCTTCAACAACGACGTACGCGCACTGGAAATAGCACTTGATGACCTTCGTAAGCTCAATACACGCCGGAAATTGCTGATTCTGAGCGACATTTTACAAACGGGAATCCAAGATCAAGAGCTGTACGAAAGTGTCAACCACCTTATTTCGAGGTACGACATCTCCTTTTTGATTACTGTTGGAGAGCGGTCATTGGCCCACGCCCATCTTTTTACGGTCCCATCGGCACATTTTCTTCATACCGAAGAGCTCGTGTCACAATTGGACCAGTTCGATTTTCGCAACGCAGGAATACTTGTCAAAGGCGCCAGCACGTTCAAATTCGACTTGGTGGTGCGCGAACTGCAAGCCAAAGCCCACGACTCCATTTTGGAAATCAACTTGACCCGATTGGAGCACAACTTGAATTTTTACCGTCAGCAGTTGGCACCCGAAGTACAAGTGATGGCCATGATCAAGGCTTACGGGTACGGAACAGGATCGGCAGAGATAGCTGAAGTACTCGAATTCAATCGGATTGACTACCTCGGGGTGGCCTACATCAACGAAGGAGTAGAGCTTAGAAAAGAGGGCATTCAAACCCCCATCTTCGTGCTCAACGCTGATCAATCTAGCTTTCACCTGTTGTTCAAACACCACCTAGAGCCTGAAATTTACAGCGTTCATCAGCTCAAAGCGCTCATTGAGGAAATGAGCAACCATGAGGTAGAGGAGGCTGGTTTTCCCATTCACTTGAAGGTAGACACAGGCATGCATCGCCTCGGTTTTGACGCCAGTAATCTGAGCGAAGCATTGGCAATTATTCATGCGCACCCGAAGCTCAAAGTAGCCACCATACTCAGTCACTTGGCTGCTTCAGACGATCCCGAACATACCCAGTATACCCGTCAGCAGATTGAGCTGTTCAACACCTTTCATCAGCAAGCGACCCAAACACTGGGGTATTCCATTGACAGGCACATTTGCAATACTGCTGGTATCATGCGGTTTCCTGAAGCCCACTTTGAAATGGTTCGAATTGGCATTGGCATGTATGGCATTCCTTCGTGCTCAGAAGATGCACAGCATGTGCTCCCTGTGGGCCAGCTTCGCACACGCGTTTCCCAAGTGCGCTCCATTGCTGCGGGCGAAAGCGTTGGCTATACAAGAGCTTCAAAAGCCAATCATCCCAGACAAATTGCCACCATTCCCATTGGTTACGCTGACGGATTTCCGCGCAGCTTGAGCGAAGGAAAGGGCGAAGTACTCATCAATGGAAGCAAATTTCCCGTTGTTGGTAAAGTTTGTATGGACATGGTGATGATTGACGTCACTGGTTCAGAAATCCAAGAGGGCACACCTGTGATTGTCTTCGGTGATGAACCCCGCATTGCAGCACTGGCGCAAGCCGCAGGTACAATATCTTACGAGATTATTGCGGGCATTTCACGAAGAGTTGCACGCTTGTACTTCCGAGAATAAGCGGTTTTCAACACGAAAGAGTGGTATATCAGATGAACTCCTACGAGGGTAATCACGATATTCATTGTAATATTACTGCGCGAAAGCGTTTGAAACCGTAAACCTATATTATGAGTAAGATTTTTACCCTCCTTTTTATGCTGGTAGCCTTTGTTGGTACCGCACAACAAGAAAGTCCATACGTTCCTGGGGAACTCCTCGTTCAAATTAGCGTTGATGCTGATGCAGAGAAAATAGCCCAAGACCTGAGCGTGATTGAAGGAATTGAAACTTCAATCCAAGCCAGTAAAGTTTTAAGTAAACATTCGAGAATTTGGAAATTCACTTTTGACGCAGAAGCTTTTCAAGCGCGCGACATCAAAAGCGCATTCTGGAAACACCCTTCTGTTGAGATTGTACAATTCAATCACTACGTGAACTTGAGAGAAACGCCCAATGATCCAGATTATGGAAGCCAGTGGCACCACAATGATTTCTCAGACAACGACATCGACACCGAAGAAGCATGGGACATCACTACAGGTGGAACAACTGCTTTTGGTGACGAAATTGTTGTTTGTGTAATTGAAGGTGGAAACCTCAACCACGTTGACTTGGAAGGAAACAAATGGTTCAACGAAGGAGAGATTCCTAACAATGGAATTGATGACGACGGAAATGGATACATTGATGATTACGATGGCTGGAACGTTGCCAACGAAAATGATGAAGGTGTTTTCAATGGCGGACACGGAACCCAAGTAATGGGAATGATTGGTGCCAAAGGAAACAACGAAGAAGGTGTTGTTGGTGCAAACTGGGATGTGAAAATCATGAGTGTTGCTGGTGAAAACATCGGGAACGAAGCAAGTGTGATTGCAGCCTATGATTACGCCATGAACATGCGTATGATTTACAACGAAACGGGTGGTGCACAAGGTGCATTTGTTGTTGCTACCAATGCCTCTTGGGGAATTGACAACGGAGACCCAGCAACGATTCCGTTGTGGTGCGAATTCTACAACACACTTGGAGAAAATGGAATCTTGAACTGTGGCGCTACAGCCAACAACAACGTGAACATTGATGTGGTGGGCGACATCCCAACGGCCTGTGATAGTGACTACATGATCTCTGTAACAGCAACCAATAGCGGTGACGTAAGAACATTCTCTGCGTATGGCGCAACCACCGTTGATTTAGGTGCGCCTGGTGAAGCTGTTTGGACCACACAAGGCACCAACGGATACGGTTCTACAAGCGGAACTTCTTTCGCTTCTCCTCTAACCGCCGGAGCCATTGCTTTGATTTATTCTACTCCTTGTCCGTCTTTCATGGCCCTTGTTCAAGGTGACCCACAAGCAGGTGCAGACTATGTTCGCCAAGTATTGTTTGACGGAACAGATGCCGTTTCAAACTTAGAAGGAGAGTGTGTTACAGGTGGTAGATTGAATGTAAACAATTCTATCAACCTAGTCTTGAATGCTTGTTCTGACAGCGATTGTTTGACGCCATTCTCAGTAGCTGTGACTCCAGACAACGGCAACTACAACGTTACGTGGGGTTCTTTGAATTCAATGATTGGATTCAACCTTCAATACCGCGAAGTTGGTGCCACTGAATGGATCAGCGTTGACGGATTAACAGATCCTTCATACACAATTGAAGGCGCTGTTTGGTGCACAGAATACGAAGTGCAAGTAATGGCATTGTGTGACGAAGGCGAAAGCGAATGGAGCAACAGCGTTGTCTTCACCTCTGAAGGATGCTGCGAAAATCCAGATCTTGAAACCATTATTGTAAGTGGAGTTACCAACTCAACTGCCACCGTTTCATGGGAGAGCATTCTAGCGGCTGAAAGTTATAACATTGAGTTCGCTTCTGTAGGTGGTCTATCTGAAACCATCACCGGAATCACAGATAACACTTACACTTTCACTGACCTGGAAGATTGTACGTTCTACACAGTGATGATTCAAGTAGTTTGTGCAGATGAGACCTTGAGCTTCACTGAGGAAGTAACCTTCAATACGGTTGGCTGTGGCGCATGTGCTGATCTTGATTTCTGCGAAACAGGAAGTGACAATGCCACTGAAGAGTGGATTGAGCGTATCCAATTGCAAGGCATTGATAACACAACGGGTTCAAACGGCGGATATGCTGATTACACGAACTCACCTGACATCAGCACAGAACTTGACCCAGGAGGCACCTACGATGTGACTTTCACTCCAGGGTTCGATGGCTTCTCTTACGACGAATACTTCATTGCTTGGATTGACTTCAATCAAAATGGATCATTCGAAGACTCTGAAAAAGTATACGACTCTGAAGGCGGTTCTGATCAACCAGCAATCGGACAAATTTCAATTCCTACCAATGCGCCTGAAGGATCAGCACGTATGCGTGTTTCAATGAAATACGTTGGTGGTTTTGGTGGCGGTGTTGGTCCAACACCCTGCGAAACGCTGGACTACGGCGAAATTGAAGATTACTGTGTGACTATCACTGACAATGTTATAGACAATGTTGCAGAAAATGGTACAGTAGCCTGGAATGTATATCCAAACCCAGCTTCAGACATCGTGAACATCACCTTGTCAGCTGGAAACTATGTGGTTGAATTGACTGACCTTACTGGAAGAACAGTCCTTCAGCAAACAAGCAATGGAAGTACACAGCTCTCAGTGAACAGCCTTTCAAACGGCATCTACTTGGTGCGTTTGTTTGAAGGTGCTCAGCTAGTAGGAGTTCAAAAAATTGTAGTAGAGTAAGTATCTACTGAACGAATTAAAAAGCCCTGGCAATTGAGTTTGTCAGGGCTTTTTTATGCTATGTACTCGAACTTTAAGTGTGACCTAAGAAGTGCTTAATACCAAAAAAGCAATAAGATTCATTCCCTTCCAGTCCCTATGACCATTACTTCACTTCTACTTGAATTTGCAGATTCTACTGTGAGAATGTAAAACCCATTGGGAAGTGCATTCTTCTGCCATAATGTGGCACTTGTGCTTGATTTTATCACTCTTCCTGACAAGTCTACTAATCTCTGACATGAGATTTCGCCTTTTGACCTTACACCAACTAAATGGGTGCTATTGACAAAGGAAAATTCATCAGTTTGCAATTCATTTACTGAACTTGTGAAATCAGCATTCATTTGAATAAGTGAAGCATGGTTGTCTTCTCCGTCTAGCTCTTCTTTTTTGCTCCCGTGCAGCCACAGATTGTTATACAGTAGTTTTATGCTGTAGCCATTTTGAAACCATAAGGGAGTATCTATAACAATGCTTGACTCTATTTCTCCTGCTGGATTCATTCTGATTACAGCAAGGTCTCTGTTTCCAACTTCTCCAGAATCTAAAACTCGAATACATGAAAGAAATTTATCTCCATTCGTATCAAATCGAAAGTCAGCAACAATGAAATATTCAGGTATTGATTGAAAATCAAATCCAATCACATCTCCTTCCAGCCCAAAATTAAAAAACACCAAATCATCATCTACAGTGAGATTACTAGATACCACAAATGAGGTGTCAGCAGAAGGGTGCTTTCGCAATAAATCATAAACATTCGAGCACGGATTGTAAAAATCCATGATCTCCTCTGAATAAGGTAAAGAGATGAGTTCTGCCGTAGAAAGATCTTGGGGGTCAAACTTAAATTTGAATTCGCAACTGAGGCCCACGTGCAGCCAGCCATCAGTGTCTAAATAAATGTCAGATTGGTAATCTCCTACGTTTGGTACTTGTTGGAAAAAAGTGGTTTCCAATTCCGAGCCGTCCTCGAGGTTGAACTTAGAAATGTAAAACGTGATCCCAATAAAATAACAGACGACTACCGCATCCTCAAACACATACAATTCTTTGACGTCTGCTGAGGGTGGAAT
>CAYGUR010000056.1:11902-14516 GCA_964353035.1 uncultured Comamonadaceae bacterium
AAAGTAGTTGTATTCCGTTTGTGCAAAACAGCTGGAAGTCATCAAAAAGGTGAGTAGGCATACTGGAATTCTCATAGCAAGTAATTTACTTATTGATTAAAACCTTTCGTGCTGCAAAACCATCTTTCCATAAGTGGAAATATGAAAAACAAGGATAATATATATTGCAGGAACTCCCTGGTAAACAGTTCCCGCCTATGTTGTTAAGATTTTCTCCCACTTGAAATTTTAAATCTATCAGTTATAAAATACTCAATTTGGATCTATTGCTTCGAAGGTATAAACAACTATTTATATGTTGCAACATCCCTATAGTATCTATTATAATTTGGTTTTTAGTGTCCGCCTAATGAATAATTTCATCCACATGATTAAGAATCCATGGTTGACTTGAATAGAAAAATAGGAATCCTCCATTTAAATTTACCTTTGCAGCATGATAAAGAAGCTCGTATCCATTGTTTCGCTCCTTTGCTGCTTCGCGCTCACAAATAATGCCGTGGCAACAGACGTTCCAGGCGGAGATATCTCTGGTACATGGACAGCAGAAGGTAGTCCGTACGTAGTGCAAGGAGACCTCTTGGTGCCTCCAGGCGAAAGCCTATTCATTGAACCAGGTGTTGAAGTGCTTTTCAATGGCAACTACGAGATTCGAATCAAAGGAAACTTTGAGGCGATTGGTGCTCCGGGAGATTCCATTCTTTTTTCTGCGAATGCTGGTTTCAACTCTTGGAAGGGATTTTTAATCGACAGTCTTGATGTGGCTTCAGATACAGTGCGATTTAGTCATACCAAGATCACAAAGCTGAATTCTGGTCGAATTCGTGTCTTTCGAACTGCCAAATTCATTTTTGAGGACAGTAGGGTTTTTGATAACACAGGACATTGGGCAGGCTTGTTTTACATTTACGATTCCGACATCCAAGTGCGGAGGTGTACCTTCACAAACAACGTCACCACAGGAACCTCTGATGCAGGAGTTTTTTACCTCACAGACGGTGCGCCGCTCATAGAAGACAACATTTTCAAAGGAAATTCAGCTACCTACTCCGGTGGAGCCATTGCGGTTTGGCGCTACAACGGTCCTTCCATCCCAACCATTCGCAACAATTATTTTGAAGAGAATTACGCTGGAAGTGGAGGCGCACTTGTGATTCACAGCAATTGTGTGCCCATCATTGAAGACAATACCTTTTTCAACAACAGCTGTTATGGCGACGGTGGAGCCATCTGGCAAGGCTATGTCTTGGCTGGCACCATTCAATACCGCAACAACCTCTTTTTAGAAAACCATTCTGATGACCTCGGAGGCGCCATTCGCACCATTGAATGCAAAGTAGATTTTGATGGAGATGTGTTCGAAGGAAACTCAACGAACAACTCTTCTGGAGGTGCATTGCATTTCGAAGAAGACGTGCTCTCTACAGTCAAAAACTGCAGGTTCAGCAACAATACGGGTTCACAAGGAGGTGCCGTACATGTTGAAGACAACTCAACCGTTGATTTCGAAAACTGCATGTTCAATAACAACACTGGAACATCATTTGGCGGAGCATTCGTGCTGACCTACTACGTCACTTCGCAATTTTCGAATTGCATTTTCGTCAATAATTCAACCCCAAATATCGGAGGCGTAATGCGCTTGATCCAGTTCAGCAATCCCGTCTTTTTAAACTGCACCTTCGCCAACAATTCAGCAGAAGAAGAAGCCAGCGTGGCAAGCCTTTATTGGGATTCCGATCCCTTCTTCTACAACTGCATCGCATACGGAAACACATCGGTAGATAATACCTCCTTGGTCGTACAAGACTACATCTGGAACACCTGCGAACCCACCATTTCAAACTGTTTGTGGGAAGGGGGCGAAGCCGGAATCTCTCTCGGAACAAGCACCTTCGCCCTATGGGAAAACAACATCGATGAAGATCCACTTTTTGTGTACCCTTCTGCTGGAGCAGGAACCGAATACGACGGACAAAATGCCATTTGGGAATTCCTAGCCGAAGACTCCCCTTGCATTGATGCTGGAATGACCGAAGGACTCATCATCCCCGAGTTTGATTACAACGGCGATGAAAGAATTCAAGGCGGGCTGATTGATTTAGGTGCTTTCGAAGGCGGAACAGTGGTTTCTCCTCCCGGTGTGGTTCAAGATGCTGTAGGTGGAAACTTTTGCGCCGATGCTCCTTTGGAAATCACATTTGTGGCTGCAGGCTCAGAACCGATGTCGTTTCAGTGGTTTTACAACAGTGAACCGCTCCCTGACCAGACAGAAACAGACCTCTACATCCCCGCAGGTGAGTACATTGCAGGGTCGTATCGCTGTTTAGCGAGCAATGTAGGAGGCCAAATGTATTCTTCCTGGGCACAAGTCACCATCAGTGCACCCACTGAAATCAGTTCTGAAATTTTGACTGAAATCAACTGCGACGGCGACCTTGCCGAAGTGCAGTTGTATGTGGCAGGAGAAGATGGTCCTTTCGATATCTTCTTTGACGGCGTTGCTGTTGTTGGAACTGTTGTTTCAGACGTTCCTGCCGGAGAGCATGAAGTGGAAGTGATTGATGCCAATGGGTGCTCAACTTCTCAAATCGTGAATGTCACACCCGCCATT
>CAYGUR010000057.1:0-3956 GCA_964353035.1 uncultured Comamonadaceae bacterium
CTGGTGTTGATAGCTTCTGCCTTTATTCTTAAAACAGCTATCACCTCGCGGAAAATCATTGGAATCGTTTTAGGTGCTTCTGGAGCCATAGCACTTTTGCTGTTGAGCAGCGCAGATAGCAGTGCAACAGTTTCTTGGCAAGGAGATTTGATGGTCTTTGTCAATGCCATGGCCTATGGTGTCTACTTGGTGATTGTGAAACCCTTGATGGGGAAATACAAGCCGATTACGGTAGTAGCTTGGGCTTTTTTCTTCGGCTGGTTGGTGGTGGTTCCGGTGGGAATTGGTCAGGCGACGGCCATCCAGTGGTCGGCACTTTCAGCACAACATATCTGGGGAATAGGCTTTGTGATTGTGTGTACCACTTTTTTGGTCTACCTATTGAATATCTTCGCCCTAAAGCACGTCATGCCAACCGTTGTGAGTGTCTACATTTACTTACAGCCCTTGCTTGCAGCAGTCTTTGCTTTTGTATATGCCTATTACGGCGGAGAAGATTTTACTGGAGATATCACATGGCCCCGAGTGCTTTGTGCCCTGATGATTTTTGTTGGAGTATACTTAGTAAGTTCTGTACCTTCGAGACGAAGGAGTGCTCCTACTAGTTAATTGAACCGTATATTTACGCAAACGGCTTTCCCATGAGTATTAGAAGACCATTTAATTTGAATCAGTGGATTGAAGAGAATAGAGAACTGTTCAAACCGCCTGTTGGAAATAAGAATTTATATCTTGAAAGTGAAGACTATATTGTGATGATTGTAGCGGGTCCGAATGCCCGAAAGGATTACCATTACAACGAAACCGAAGAGCTTTTCTACCAACTCGAGGGCGACATCATTGTCAAGATCCAAGAAGACGGAAAAGCTGTCGAAATTCCACTTTCTGCAGGTGATATGTACCTTCACCCAGCGAAGGTTCCACATTCTCCAATTCGTTCTGAAGGGTCATTGGGATTGGTAATTGAGCGTAAACGCGAATCTTCCCAAGGAAAAGATGGACTTATGTGGTTCTGTGATAATTGCAATAACAAGTTGCACGAAACCTACTTCCCCTTGAACAACATTGAGAAAGACTTCCTTCCGAGGTTCAAGCACTTTTACAACTCAGAAGAGCTTCGGACCTGTTCAAATTGCGGACATGTTATGGAAGTGGATGAGCGATTTACTGACTGAAAATCATCTATTTAAACCAATTTTAAGCCCCATTCATTCTTGAAATGGGGCTTTTTCATGCAACACATTTGATGAAAAGACAGTCTTTATGACGAATCTGAGCGGATTCCACTTTTTAATGACAACTAACATGTACAAAATTCTACTTTTTCTTTTTGTCCTGACTTCAGGATTTTCAATTCAAACTACCGCTTGCGAAGAGATTCAGTTTTCAGTTGATTTCAATGGCGAGGCTGATATTCCAGAAACGATTAATTATATCTTAGACGACAATAGTGGAGGTGAAACGGGCACAATTACCATTAATGGTGAAAGTAATTTTCCCTTTGTCCTTTGTGTCGAAGGAGAATGTTTTGCGCTGACAATCTACACAGACAATGTGCTTACAGGTGTTGAAGCAATCAATGTGGAACTCAATCAAGGAGAATTCTATTCTGAACTCTATCCAACTGACCTTGGATTCGCCATTGAAGGTTGCATTGATTACAATACGGGCTGTCCAGAAGCACCCATGTACTTGGGCAGTGAATGCCTAAGCGGTATTTTTGAAATAGGTTCTTTCGTAGAAGGCGAAGAAGTACAATGGACTTTTGGCGATGGAACGGTTGAAACGGGCGGACATTTCACTACCCACGAATATGAACTTCCAGGAACTTACCAAGTGTGTGGGTTCTATACATCTCCTGATTGCGAAGGCACAGAATACTGCGGTGAAGTGGTCATTGAAGGCTGCGGCTCACCTTGCGACCTCGAAATTCAGGTGTTCGAACAAGTAGATTGCGGTGCTTACCATTGTGGTGTTTTGGATGAGAATATCAATTCATTTGATTGGTACCTCGATGGGGAGTTGTATTGGGAAGACGGAAACTACATGGTGGTCTACCTCCAGGAACTAGGTGAACATTCCCTATGTGCTGTTTATGAAAATGAAGAATGTGGTCTAGTTGAAACGTGTATCACGCTTGTTGCAGAAGGATGCGAAGAAACATGCACAGACGTTCAGTTCGGACTGATGAATCTGTCAGAAGAGATCAATTACGTTGAATGGACATTAACTGGTCCGGGTTTTACGGAGGCAGAAGGAGTTGTTCAATACAATGGATGGGGATCAGAATGGATTGATCTTTGTGTTGAACAAGGATGCTATTATTTCGAAGTATATTCTCCAGAAGGATTGTTTAACAATGATACCTTCAGCCTTTCCATGCAAGGCGTTTCTGGTCCAGTTGAATGGATTGGAACAGTAAACACTTCTCAATACCTTGGTTTCGAATTTTGTGTTGGGCCAACATTGGTCTATCCTGAAGCACCTTGTCCTACAGCTATTTGGACTGATGGTATGTGCGATGTAACAGCGTTTGAAGTAGGGAGTTTCCAACCAGGCGAAGTTGCCATTTGGGATTTTGGCGATGGCACCATTGAAACAGGCGGACATTACATTGAGCACACGTACGAAGAAGAAGGATGGTACACCATCTGTGTAGACTACAGCTCTGACTTCTGTGAAGGTGTTGAACTGTGCTTCACCATGTATTTGAACCCATGTGAACCATGTCCAACAGAAATAGACATACTATCCAATTCAGATTGCATTTACAACTTCTCACTCGTTGGAGCTAATCCAGACAGTTCTACATTCTGGACCCTAGATGATAACTACATTGGTGAATCGTTCGAGGCACTCGAATTACAAATCCAAGAGCCAGGCTGGCATACCATCTGTGCTGATTATAGCTTTGTTGGTTGCTGGGACATCATTTGCACAGAATTTTTTGTAGAAGGATGCGGAAATGACTGTCCGTCAGAAATTGAAACCTACATTGATGCTGACTGCAACGGTTACTTTGAGTTGCTATTAGGAGACAATGCTGGAACAACCGGTTGGTACATTGATGGTGTTCTAGTTGCCGAAGGCCCCCCTTATTACACAGAATATACAGGCACCCCTGGATGGCATACCGTGTGTGCTTACTACATTGCTCCTGGGTGTGAAGGAGTTGAGATCTGTTCGGAATTCTTTGTTGAAGGATGTGGTACTGAATGTGATGCCAATATCTCAGCAGATACGAACGGTTGCCTCGCCTTTTTTTATGTAGAAGGCATTTCAGATTTTGTAGACATTACATGGACCTTCGGTGATCAAATGATAGAAACGCAATTCAACACAGGGTTTACTTGGCAATTTGAAGAAAGTGGATGGCATCCAATTTGTGCCGAATTCTACACCGAAGAGTGCGGGGAGCAAATCATTTGCAACGAAATTTATATTGAAGGGTGTAACGAAAACCAGTGTAATCCAGAACTTGCCATTCTCGGCACTGAAGGATGTGTTAGTGAAATTAGAGTTCAAGGAATCTCAACAGACGTTCAAATTGCATGGAGCTTTAACGATGTCTACTTCACGAATGACAACAACTACTGGTTTGGATATGATTATCCAGAAAATGGGTGGTACAACATCTGTGCAGAGTTCTATACGGAAGAATGCGGAGGCATGGTGCTGTGCGAAGAAGTATACATCGAAGGATGTGGAAACGAAGAATGCTATTTCGACGGTTTCCTTGAAGAGTTTGGCTGCGGTCAATTCATGCTGAAGCTTTACGGAGAGAATCAAAACGATGTATTTCCAGATGTGTACATTGATGGAGTCTACTTTGAAAGTGGTTGGGGAGTTGATATGACGCTCGAACCAGGTGAACACATTATTTGTGGGGTTCTACCAGCAACAGAAACCTGTGAAGAATTGGAGTTCTGTATGGACGCAATAGCTGAAGATTGTGA
>CAYGUR010000057.1:4056-14493 GCA_964353035.1 uncultured Comamonadaceae bacterium
TCTTCTGGCGAAGATGGATACTATTTGTTCCAAGCTAGCAACAACCAAGATGCTCCAATCGAATGGTTTGTGAATGGAGAATACATCGAAACAGGAAATGCTTTTGACTGGACCTTCAACGCGCCAGGTACTTACGAAGTGTGTGCTACGTTTGAGTCAGAAGCTTGTCCGGAAGGAATCATCAGCTGTGTGAACATCATTGTCCCAGAAGACACCAATTGCACAGAGGTGACCATTACCATTGATGTAGAAGGTGATTTGCTCGAAGACTTTGACATTGCCTACGAACTAGAAGGGCTGGATTTCCCATTTGGAGGTGATTTTACCATCTATAATAACTGCGGAAGCACAATCATTACATTTTGTGTGCCCGACGGATGCTATGAAATGACCATGTCGATGGAAGAGTTTTTAGAGGCAGCGCTCATCCTAGAAATGTTTGTTGATGGCGGATTGGAATACGATTATACGATTGATCCATTGACTCAAACCGTAACAATGGAATTCGGGATCAATACAGACTGTTCAACTGGTGTGCTTGAAAATGTAGTTCAAGAATTGGAAGTGTATCCTATACCTTCTAGTGCCTTGATCAATGTGAAGCACAGTTTAACGAATGCCACTTGGACCGTCTTTGATGCTCAAGGACGAATGGTAGATCAAGGAGCAACCAATGGGAATCAATTCATGGTGATTGATATTCAACGCTACGCTTCTGGTACCTACGTAATTCAACTTGTTGGTGATAATTCAACACTTCAAAAACGCTTTCAAAAAGTAGATTAACGCTACTCAACTAACAACTAAATTAAAGAAGGCTTGTCCATTTGGGCAGGCCTTTTTTATGCTGAATTTCAAGCGGATATTGATAAAAAGAATTAAATACACAATTATCGTTTAAAAGACTGTGTTTTATCAGTCCTTCGCCCTGCATTAAATTTGCTAAATTCGCCACCAACATTAAGGCCCACACTGAATTGGCTCACATGACATACCAACGTACAAATATCTACACCGGCTGGGGTGTTTGGTTAATAGCAACCATCGTTTACCTTCTTACAATTGAACCAACAACCAGCTTCTGGGATTGCGGTGAGTTCATTGCATCTGCCTATAAACTTGAAGTAGGACATCCGCCGGGTGCGCCTTTCTTTATGATGATAGCAAGGTTTTTCAGCATCTTTGTGCCCGCTGAATACGCTGCAACATCAATCAATGTGCTGAGTGCGTTGTGCTCCTCTTTTACCATCCTCTTCCTCTTTTGGAGTATTACCCACATGGCGAAGAAAATGGCTGATAAAACAGGCGAGCTTACTTCAGGGAAATTGCTCGCTATCATGGGCTCTGGAGTTGTGGGAGCCTTAGCTTATACCTTCAGTGATTCTTTTTGGTTTAGTGCCGTAGAAGGCGAGGTGTATGCCATGTCTTCGCTCTTCACAGCAGTGGTCTTCTGGGCCATTTTGAAGTGGGAATCTGTTGCAGACAGAGGAGGTGAAATGCGATGGATCATTCTCATTGCTTACCTCATGGGACTGTCAATTGGAGTTCACCTTTTGAACCTTTTGGCCATACCTGCCATCGCTTTCGTTTACTATTTCAAACGAAATGAAAAGGCTACGTTCAAGGGAATTGTCATCACAGGTGCCATTTCACTCTTCGTGCTGGGCTTCGTCCAAACAGGAATCATTCAAGGGTTTTTTAAGCTTGCAGCGAAATTCGAATTGCTCTTCGTCAATGACTGGGGCATGGGTTTCAATTCAGGAACAATTGTCTATTTCATCCTCGTAACAGCGCTGATTACCTTCGGGATTTGGTTTTCACATAAGCGCAACTGGCGTGTACTCAATATCTCTTCCATTGGAATTCTCATGGTCTTGATTGGGTATTCGACCTTTGCTATGATTGTGATTCGTTCTTCGGCCAATCCGCCAATGGATGAGAACAATCCAGAAAACCTCTTCACACTGCTTTCCTACCTCAATCGTGAACAGTATGGAGACCGTCCGCTGACAACAGGTCAATACTGGAATACACCAATAGACCCAGATGCTGAGAAACAGTACAGTGATGGCAACCCAACCTGGGTGAAGAGTTTTAGTGTAAAAGAAAGTAGAGGAATTGAAGATCGTCTGGTAAAGTCGTTCAGATGGGAGTTTGAGGCAGAGGCCTTCGTCAAAGAGAACAGCAATTATTTCATCGAAGAAGAATACGTTGATAGCGGCGAGAAAAAGCGCAGTATTCCGAACTATGACCCTGAATACACCACCGTTTTTCCACGTATGTATTCGTCCCAAGCGAACCACATTTCTGAGTACAAAAGGTGGAGTGATTACAAAAATTACAGCCTCACTATGCTGTATACTAGTCCGCTCATAGAAGGGGCTATGAACCGCGAGACATTCGCCTACCACTTAGAAAATGATGTCCTGAAAAACCAAACAGATAAGCGGAAGTTAGAACGAACACTCAACCAAGTTTTTGGAGAGTACAAGGTGCGAACGAAAGACGTGTTGCAGGTAAGAGAGGCTGATGAACTCTTGATTCGAAATGAAGAAACAGGTGAATATGACCGTTTGGCCGTCTTGTCAGATGACCGAACACGTGAGGCTGTTGCACAATACATTGTGGATGTGCTTTCTCAAGGAATCCGAACAGGAAGAGAATATGTGAGCAGGCTTGAGTCAATGCAAAGCCAACTGGAATCTGAATTGAGGATTGCCGTGATGCGTGCCAATCGATCTCAGGATGAAAATGAATACACCCGAGCTCGTAACATTCAAAATGAAATTAATCGAATCCAAGGTGAGCTGCAACCAGAGTTCAGCGAGAATTGGAGGTACTTCGTGCAGTTCCAAATGGGATGGATGTATGGACGCTATTTTATGTGGAACTATGCAGGGAAGCAAAATGACAAACAAGGACACGGAAACTCCTTTGAAGGAAACTGGCTCAGTGGTGTAGATTTTATTGATGAACAGCGTCTAGGTAATAGGGATGAATTGCCAAGTTCTGAATTAACGAACAAAGGATTCAACAAGTTCTTCTACTTCCCGCTCATTCTGGGACTCATCGGATTGATTTTTCAGCTTGTGCGGGCACCAAAAGATTTCTTTGTGGTAGCACTCTTGTTCCTGCTGACAGGATTGGCAATTGTGGTGTACTTGAACCAAACGCCATATCAACCAAGAGAAAGAGATTATGCCTATGTAGGTTCGTTCTATGCTTTCGCTATTTGGATAGGACTGAGCGTTTATGGATTGTTTTGGGCGGCTAAACAACTGACTTGGAAAGATCTAGCTACGATAGCTGGAATGACTTTTGGTGCTGGGTTGTTGTTCTTGACAATCGAAAAATTTAGTGGAGCTGATTCATTTGCATTCTCTTATTCAGTGCTGTTCATGGGTGGAATTGGTGTTGGGTTATTCGCTGTTTCAATGTTGTTACAGAGCATACCAACATCTGACAAGGTGAGGGCTGTTGTGCCCATAGCTCTGTGTATGATTGCCCCATTGATCATGGCATCGCAAGGATGGGATGACCATTCAAGAGCGAAAAGAAGAACAGGAGTTGATTTTGCGAAAAATTACTTGAGTTCACTGGATGAAAACGCCATCTTATTTACCAATGGGGATAATGACACCTTCCCACTGTGGTACGTGCAAGAGGTTGAAGGATTTAGAACGGATGTGCGCATTGTTAACTTGAGCTTGCTCAACACAGATTGGTACATTGACCAAATGAAGCGACAGGCCTATGAGTCTGAACCTGTTCCTTTTAAAATGTCAGAAGAGAAGTACAGACAAGGAACAAGAGACATTGTGCTGTTGGGAGACCCAAGGGGCTTGGAAAACCCTTACGTTGAAGTAGGGGATGCGATGGAACATGCGTTGGACGATGAGAAGAAGGTTGATTATGGAGACGGTAGAGGCTACTTTGAGCTACCTTCTTTCAGCTTCGCTATGCCAGTTGATAAGCAGGAATTGCTGAAGAACAATGTTGTCTCTGCAGAAGAAATGGAACAAGTAGTTGACACCATTACTTGGAGCATTGTTGATGACAGAGGAAGACCAAAGCAGTACATCTTGAAGAACCACTTCATGGTGCTAGAACTGTTGAAAAACAATGACTGGTCTAGGCCAATCTATTTTGCAGTGACTACTGGGCCTGACTCATACATTGGACTGCAAGACTACTTCAGACTGGAAGGTCTAGCGTATCGTTTGGTACCTATCAAGTATCCGAAGAGTCCGAATCCAAATGTTCAAGGCGGATTTGCCCTTGATAAAATGTACACCAACGTAATGGAGAAATTCGTTTGGGGTAATATGGATGATACTACTGGTGCTGGTATTTACATGGATGAGAACAACCGACGCATGACAACCAACTTGCGTTTACAATTCACCAACCTCGCTGAAGAGATGATGCGTAAAGGGAAAGGGGAGCGAGCACTTGATGTACTAGACAAATTACTTGAAGTAACACCTGAGAAGAATGTTCCTTATGACCGCGTAATGTTGCCGGTTGCTGAAGCCTTATTGGCATTGAGCAATGCTGATAGCACAAGAGCAGGCTCAATGAATACTACAGCGGCTGATCGTGCTGAGGCCTTGCGCCTCGGAAAAGAGCTGAGTGGAAGACTGTTCACCATCTTCGAAGATGAAATTGAATATTACCTCAGTTTGGACGGTAAATACTTTGACGCGGCAACGGAAGATTTATCTATTCTCTATCAAGTGAACAATCGAATTCTGTCTGTTTTCCAGCAGAATCAACCCAATGATCCTATGGTCAAAGAATTGGAGTCAAGAATAGAAGCCATTGATCAAGCGATTCAAGCCAAGGAAAGGTCACTTGTGAATATTGGAGAATTCGAATTCTAAATGGTAAACTTCATTCTGAAGTCTAACGACATAAAAAATGCCGGGGAAACCCGGCATTTTTGTGCTGTCAACATCGTAAAGTTCAATTGAACCGAGCGAATGAAAATGTTAATTGCGATGTTGTTCTAGCCTTTTATGAAAAGTTGTTGCTAATCTTTTAGAATAGATACTTCGCGGTATCCGCGAGGGAAACGCACTTTGTTTCGCGTTTCTTCATGGTACTTTTCCCATAAGGGACCGCTAAAATCGTATAAGTCTTGATTATTCGTTGCGCTGTTTTGTTCCTTTCCGTTCATAATCATGATAAATTTAGAGTGTCGTTACAAGAGAAAGACGAGCGTATGAAAAGATTGGTTGCACTACCAATGAATTTTGTAGGTGATATATGACAATCTTTATGGCTTGAATTCTTACCTATACATAAAATTCGAAGTGTACATTTGGGCTATCACTGGAATAGGAAGGCAATAGATGACTCTACCGTTTAAAATTTTTATCGTCGAAGATGACGAGTGGTACGGAGAAGTACTGGAATACTTACTCAAACTCAATCCTGAGTATGAAGTTGAACGTTTCACTTCTGGAAAAGAATGCCTCAACAATCTCCATAAAAATCCATCGGTGATTACCCTAGATTATTCCTTGCAGGACATGAACGGGGCAGATGTGCTTACGCGCATTCGTACACATGATCCTTCAATTCCAGTCATTATAATTTCAGGGCAGGACGATGTGGCAACAGCCTTGAATTTGCTGCGCGAAGGTGCGTATGATTACATTGTTAAAGATGATGAAGCAAAAGATCGTCTGTGGAATGCAGTCAAGAATGTTCGAGAGAAAACAGCCCTCAAAACAGAACTAGAAGACCTTCGTCAAGAAATTGGAACCCGCTATGACTTCGCCAACTTGATTGGCACAAGTGCGCCTATTAAAAAGGTGAAACAACTGATGGAGAAAGCGGTCCAAACCAATATTACGGTAAGTATTACTGGTGAAACAGGTTCAGGGAAAGAAGTAGTAGCCAAAAGTTTGCACTACAATTCCAACCGAAAGAAAAAACCGTTTATCGCACTCAATGTTGCTGCTATCCCAGGTGAACTGATTGAATCAGAATTGTTTGGATACGAAAAGGGGGCTTTTACAGGTGCAGATAGTTCCAGACTTGGAAAGTTTGAAGAGGCTGATGGTGGAACGTTGTTCTTAGACGAAATAGGTGAAATGCCACTCAATATGCAGTCTAAGCTACTCCGTGTGCTCCAAGAAAAAGAAGTGACCCGCGTTGGCAGTAGCAAAACACGTAAAGTAGATGTCAGACTAATTGTGGCCACACATAAAAACTTGTCGAATGAAGTTGAACTTGGCAATTTCAGAGAAGACCTTTATTACCGCCTGCTCGGATTGCCAATTGAGCTACCGCCGCTGCGTACAAGGGGAACGGATATTCTCATGCTCGCTAGACATTTCGTTGATTCCTTCGCCAAAGAAAACGGATTGGGGAAAATTGAAATTTCTGAAGCAGCCAGAGAAAAACTATTGAAATATGCTTTCCCAGGGAATGTCAGAGAATTGAAGGCATTAATGGAACTGGGAAGTGTGATGTGTGATGGAAATCAGATTCAAGACTCGGATATCACCTTCACTTCCACTAGAGGGATTTCAGGCTTGCTAATTGAAGAACAATCGCTCAAAGAATACACCAACGGTATTATCAAACACTACCTCGAAAAGTACAACAACAATGTGTTGCTGGTGGCGAAGAAACTAGACATTGGAAAGAGTACAATCTATCGAATGCTCAAAGAAGAGGAATAAAAATGCTCAAATATGAAAATAGATCAACTTACATGGTTAGCCACGGAAGAATGGAGTAATGACTCAAATACCGATGTTGAATTGGTTCAGCTCGTTTTAGGGTTCGGACATGTAGACCTTCTCGCCAACGCTTATATACACGAATCATTACAAGAAAAGTATCCCAATGCATTGGTTGTATTGGCGTCAACGGCTGGTGAAATAAAGTACGATCAAGTCAGTGATAACAGTGTTGTTGCAAATGCGCTGCAGTTTGAGAAAACCCACATTGAATATGTGCAGATTGACATAACAGATTTTGCCTCGAGTAATGACGCGGGAGAGGCATTGGCGAAGCAACTACCAGCAGAAGAACTCAAGCATGTGCTCATTATCTCGGACGGAATCACAGTCAATGGTGATGAACTTGTTCTAGGTCTCAATGAGCATCTTGCTCCGGATGTAATCGTTACGGGAGGACTAGCAGCTGACAGTGGAAGGTTCACAAAAACCTTAATTGGAGCGCTCACAAAACCAGTTTCTGGGGCTATTTTAGCCATTGGATTTTATGGGGAGTCTCTGCGTGTTGGCCACGGGTCAATGGGGGGATGGGACGCATTTGGGCCTCGTCGTACAATTACGAAGTCAATGGGAAATAAACTTTTTGAACTCGACCATAAAAATGCCTTGGAACTGTATAAGCAATACTTAGGAGAAAAAGCTGCAGAGCTACCTGCTTCAGCACTGCTTTTCCCCTTGAGCATATATAGTGATGATGGCCAGAAGGAACTTGTCCGAACCATCTTGTCTATTGATGAAAATGAAGGTTCAATGACCTTTGCTGGAGATATTCCACAATTGCACGAAGGTCGATTTATGATGGCTAATTTCGACAAGCTGGTTGAAGGAGCTGCCAATGCTGCAATCCAAGCGAAAAAGAAGGGCGGAGCATCCCCAGAGTTTGTACTAATTATTAGTTGTGTTGGTCGAAAACTCATTCTTGGTCATCGGGTCGAAGATGAGGTCGAAGCGGTAGTTGATCTGCTAGGAGAAGATGCAGTTTATTCTGGTTTCTACAGCAATGGAGAACTTTGTCCAGATAAAGAAAACGCAGCCTGCAGCTTGCACAACCAAACCATGACAATCACCACTTATTCGGAAGTTTAAAGTTGAGAACAGTCCCCACATATAGCAAGCTACTCAGCAGGCAAATTCGAAAGCATTTTGGCAGCCAAGATAACGTGCCCGAAAATTTGCATGCCTTCCTGAATATGATTGATAACAGCTATGAGCACTATGAACAAAATCATAAATTCCTTCAGCATACAGTTGAAATAAGTTCCACAGAACTGAGTGAGACGAATGCGAAATTATTGGAAGACACCCAAAAGCAAAAGAGCATCTTGCTTGCACTCAAAAAAACCGTACAAGACCTTTCCAGTAGCAATAAAAGCTCCGGACAAGACGAAGATGATGTGCTCTCAATTATTGATGTGCTTCAAGCAGAGATTCACAACCGAAAGGTAGCAGAATCAAAAATCCAACTTTCAGAAATAAAGTATCGAGGGATTATCGAGAATCTTTCGCTTGGAATGATTGAAACAGATAGAAACGGAATGGTGACGAAAGCCTATCCTCAGTTTCTTGAAATGACTGGTTTCTCAGAGAAAGAACTTTTGGGCAGGAACCCACTAGATGTATTTGGCACAGATAAATTGAAATCTCAGATTTCTTCTCTACTTGAAAAGCGAAAGCAAGGCCTTTCTTCAGCCTATGAGACTGTCATCAAACACAAAGATGGTTCTCTCATTTGGGTACTCATATCAGAAGCGCCAATCACTGATGTGCAAGGAAAAGTGGTGGGTAGCATTGGTTTGCATTTCAATATTTCTGACCGAAAAGCAATGGAGTCAGATCTTATTCATGCTAGAGAGGGAGCTGAGGCAGCCCTTCAAGCGCGTGAACAGTTCCTGACTAACATTTCACATGAAATAAGAACACCCATGAATGCCATCATTGGTATGTCTAGTCTGTTAGGGTCAACTCCTCTGAATGAGAAGCAAAAGCAATATCAGTCCTCTATCACCATGGCAGCAACGAATCTAATGGTAATCATCAATGATTTGTTGGATTTATCAAAAATGAGTGCGGGGAAATTTAAGGTAGAGAAACTTCCATTCAAACTTGATGAAGTGCTACATCAAGTGCAAAAAACAATCGAGTTCAAAACAGAAGAAAAAGGACTACAGTTCAATATTAGGCGCGATAAAAATGCATCAATGTGGTTTCTTGGTGACCCTATAAGACTGAACCAAGTCTTGGTAAATTTGATTGGGAACTCAGTTAAGTTTACCTCAACCGGAGGAATTGCGGTAGATGTCGAACTGCTTAGTGAAAGTAATGCGTCTCAAAGACTCAGATTCTCTGTTGAAGATACAGGCACGGGAATCGAAACAGCTAAATTAGAGTCCATTTTTGAAAGCTTCACCCAAGAGGATGAGACCATCTCTTCAAACTTTGGGGGAACAGGACTTGGATTAACTATTTCAAGGCAACTCGTAAATCTATTTGGAGGCAAAATTCAAGTTGAAAGTGAAAAAGGAAAAGGATCTCGTTTTTTCTTTGACATTGATTTAGAGTTGAGTGAAGCCCCCGCTGAATTGCTAGATGCCAGCCATGATGTAGACCATTCTAATATGAAAGGAATGCGTTTTCTTTTGGTCGAAGACAATGAAATGAACAGGCTTGTGGCAAGAGCAGTGCTAAAACAATGGGATGTTGAGTTGACTGAATGTGAGAACGGACAAGAAGCGGTGGACTTAATCAAGCAAGAGAACTATGACATTGTGTTGATGGACATGCAGATGCCTGTGTTGGGCGGAATTGGCGCCACCAAGATCATTCGAGAGGAATTAAATTCAACCATTCCAATTATTGCACTCACCGCAAATGCCTTGCAGTCCGAATCCCTGAAATGCAAAGAAGCAGGGATGGATGCATATTTATGTAAACCATATCATCGGGAGGAATTACTGAAAGTTGTACATCTCGCAAACCTTTGCAACCCAGCTTCCATTGAATTAAACCAAAAAAGAATCAAAGCGTTTATTGAGGAGTCCGAAAACAAAGAAGAGGCGGAAAATGTGTTCCAAGAAGTTGTAGCACGTCTAAAAAAGGAAGTTGAATTTTTTGGAAAAGCGGTTGAAGAAACTGATTTCACTCAAGCGTCTGTCTCTAGTAGAAAAATTAGAATGACTTTAGAACCCTTGGGAATGACAGGGCTAGTAAATTCATTGAAATGGTTTGAAATCAGTGTTCTTAATCGTTCTGACTTATTTGCGCCAATGAACGCAGTATTTATTGCCACTTTATTGAAAAAGGCACTGAAGCTTCTCCAACAAGGTTAACCTTGATTTGAAGATTTAACCAATCGCAACGTTTGAACTTCGTTCCGCCCAATGAGGTATACAAAGTAAATCCCTTCTTCCAATTGGGTCATATCCACATCGTGAAAGACTTCTTGGTCATACTTCAACACCACATTCCCTTTTAAATCCATTACTTTAATTTCTGCCGGTACAGATGTGCGTATTTCGCAGTAGTCTCTTACCGGATTAGGTGAAATCATAGCGTTAAGTGGTTTCGATTCTTGAGCCGTTACGTTCACCATGGCAAAAACGGCTGATCCTGCGAGTAGTAATTTCTTCATACAATTGTATACGTTCTCATTCGTCAAAGGATATATTCACCTTTAGAATGTGCA
>CAYGUR010000058.1:0-14137 GCA_964353035.1 uncultured Comamonadaceae bacterium
CCTGAAGCGCTTACAGCTCACGGAGATACCCGAATTGACAATTATTTCTGGATGCGCTTGAGCGACGAACAGAAAAAAGATACGCTTGATCCTCAGACCAAAGATGTACTTGACTACCTCAACGCGGAAAATGCTTACCGCAATGAAGTCATGGAACACACGTCTGACTTGCAAGACAAACTCTACGAAGAGATTGTTGGACGAATCAAACAAGATGACCAAAGTGTGCCAGTGAAGGTGGATGGATATTGGTATTACACTCGTTACGAAGAGGGAACAGAATACCCTGTTCACTGCCGTAAATTGGAGACAATGGAGGCTGAAGAAGAGGTCATGCTGAATGTAAATGAGATGGCTGAAGGTTATTCGTACTATTCAGTTGGTGGAAGATCTGTTAGTCCGAACAACAACCTCCTAGCTTATGGGGTAGACACGGTCAGCAGAAGACAATATACCGTGTATGTAAAAGACTTGACTACGGGCGAAATTTTAAGCGATGAGATTCCAGAAACGTCTGGAGGTGCTACATGGGCGAACGACAATAAAACCCTTTTCTACTCGAAAAAGGACCCAGTAACACTTCGTTCTTCTATGATTTACATGCACGTCTTGGGAACGGATGCGTCTGAAGATGTCTTGGTGTTCGAAGAGAAAGATGAAACGTTCTCTTGTGGAATCGGCAAAACGAAATCGAAAGACTACTTGATGATTGGAAGCTATTCAACCATGTCAACTGAATGGAGGTTTCTAGATGCCAATAATCCAACAGGAGCATGGAAAATCATTCAGCCTAGAGAGCGCGGACTGGAGTACAGCGTGAATCAATTTGGTGATTCGTTCTACATTACGAATAACTTGAATGCCCAAAACTTTAAGCTCTCACGTACGCCAGTTACGGCAACTACCAAAGAAAATTGGGTAGATGTAATTCCACATAGAAAAGATGTGCTTTTAGAAGGACTGGAGATGTTCAAAGACTTCTTGGTGGTGGAAGAGCGTTTCCAAGGATTGACACAAATTCGAGTAATGCCATGGGAAGGTGAGGAGTATTACCTCGAATTCCAGGATGCTGCTTACACTGCGTATGTGGCTTCGAACCCAGAGTTTGATACAAAAACACTGCGCTATGGCTACAGCTCTTTGACAACTCCTGGGTCTACCTATGACTATGACATGGGAACGAAGGAGCGCACGCTGTTGAAGCAGCAAGAGGTGATGGACGAAAACTTCTCCCCAGACAATTATGAGTCTGAAAGAGTGATGGCAACAGCCGCTGATGGCACGCAGATTCCTGTTTCTATCGTGTACCGAAAAGGAACCAAAAAAGATGGAAGCAACCCAACCCTGCTCTACGGATACGGTTCATACGGAAATACCATCGATGCTTACTTTAGCTCAGTGCGCTTGAGTTTGCTTGACCGCGGATTTGTATTCGCCATTGCGCACATTCGTGGTGGACAAGAAATGGGTCGCTACTGGTATGAAGATGGAAAGCTTCTGAAAAAGAAAAACACCTTCACTGACTTTATTGATTGTGGCGAATTCATGATCAGCCAAGGGTACACAAGCAAAGAGCATTTGTATGCCATGGGTGGAAGCGCTGGCGGATTGCTTGTAGGTGCGGTTGTGAATATGCGTCCAGACCTTTGGAATGGAGCCATTGCAGCTGTGCCATTCGTAGATGTGGTGAGCACCATGATGGATGAAACCATACCGCTGACTACGGGTGAATTTGATGAATGGGGAAACCCGAAAGACAGTGTGTACTATGAGTACATTAAGTCGTACTCTCCATATGATAACGTTGAAGCAAAAGCATATCCAAACCTACTGGTGACTACTGGATTCTGGGATAGCCAAGTGCAATACTGGGAGCCTGCGAAGTGGGTGGCTAAGCTGCGCGAAATGAAGACCGATGACAATCTGTTGCTTATGTATTGCAACATGGAAACAGGTCACGGAGGTGCATCAGGAAGATTCCAACGCTACAGAGAAACGGCCATGGAATATGCCTTCCTCTTCGATCTGGAAGGAATTACTGAGTAAACTTTTGTTGAACACATAAAATTACACCCCGGCAATCTGTCGGGGTTTTTTACATGAAGTACCGAAAATTACACACCGAAGAATTAAAAGAAGTTGAAGGCGAATTTGTCAAGTTTTTGGCCGCCAATTCCATTACGGGAGATGATTGGGTGAAGCTGAAGAAGTCAGACCCGAAGAAGGTTGATGGCCTCATTGAAATCTTTTCTGATATCTTTTGGGAGAAAGCCCTTTCAAACATCAAGTGTGTTGAGCAACGCAGCACAAAACGCCTACGCATGATCAAGTTTGAGGAAGAAGAAGCAAGCCTCATTGAATTGCGCATTCCGGAAGATGCTACACTCAATTTATTGGACCCAGAACACGTTCAGAAACTTTCAGACGGAACACTAGACATTGCGAATTTTTCTCCTGAATTGTACACGGGAAAACGAAAGTTTGAACATCCTAGAAACAAGGAGCTATTCAATTTCATCGAGCAAGGAGCACGTCCGGCCAAGCTAGACATGTACAACTACTTTCAAAAAATGATTAAATAGCTAAAGCGCTCAAGGCTGTTGTGATGTCTTCTTCAGGCACTTCTAGGTGATAGCCAAATAGCCCCGCTTCAATTGCTCCTTTCACGTGTTGTGGTGAGTCATCAACAAAGAGGGTGCGTTTCGGATTTAGTCCGTGCATTTCACACACCTTCAAATACGTTTCTGGATACGGCTTTTTGATTCCTAGCACATTTGAGTAGTGCACTTTTTCAAAGGCTGCCCTGAAATAGTCTAAGCCCATTGCTTCGTCAATGTCCTTTTCAAACTGCCCCACGTGAATGGCATTCGTGTTGCTCAGCAAGAACATTCTGTAGGTTGAACTGAGTTGATGAACGAAATCTACCCTTCGCTTGGGAATTCCAATGAGAATGGTGTTCCATGCATCTAGCACCTGTTGTTTTGAGATGTGTTCGGGTACAAATTTTTGAAGTTCCGCCAAGAAGTCATCATTGCTAATATTTCCCGTTTCTAGCAGGTCAAACAAATCTGTTTGGCTCGCTTTGGAATAGAGCTCTTCGAAGTTCTGCATTCCAAGAGCTTTGAAAGCGCGTGCAGGAGCAGGATAATCGATGTCGTACAGCACCCCACCAAAATCTAATACAATGGCGTCTATTTGAGCTGGGTCAGGAAGGTGTTTCATTATTGACGCTTCAACCAGGCGTGTTTATTTTCGTTTTGGCGAACAGATTCCAGGGCTTTTTTCGCCGCTGATTTTGAAGTGTAGCTGCCAAGTGATACAAGGTGTAAGTCTCCACTTTGTGCGAAAATACTGGCATCATAGCCTTTCGATGTCAAGTCAGCAACATAGTCTGTTGCGTTGCTGGCATCTTTGAATGCACCACCAACAATGAAGTACAACTTCAAATTCGAAGCGCGTGTCACTTCTTTAGCTGGTGTTTCCACTTTCGCGTTAGCAGAAGAATTGAGAACAATTTGAACGCCATCAGGCGATATACGCTCCTCTTCAAAAGAGTAGTAAATCACGTCTGAAGCCGGATTGGATTCCAAATGAGCTTTCAAGGGATTTTCTGTTTCTGGCGCCGGAAAAGCAATGTTTTCCTCTGGAAATCGTGGTTGGTACCCAGAAGAAACTTCTTCTTGAGAAAAAGCGAAAGGCACAGCTGAAAAGGTTTCCGGATTATTCATCCCTGTTTGGAAGAGGTATCCCGAAGCAATAAGGAAAGGAAAAACGGCCGCAGCTGCGAGGTTTCTCCAAGAGCGCTTGGTGCCTGTAGCAGCTTGTTCTTCTGTAGTTTCGGTCACCACCAAAGGAATGGTAATGGCTTTTTCTTGAACCGGCTCTTCTTTTTTCACAGGGACCAAAGTCACTGGGGCTAAACCGAAAGAAGACGACAAATAATTGCGTTCTTCCGAAGGAACGAACTGCACATTTTTATCTGCATTGAGGTAAATTACACCCACTGCATCAAACTGGTATTGACGTCCTGCTGCAAGCTCTGCTTTAATCGCTTCAACTTCTTTCGAAATTTTCAATGCAGCTTCGTCGTAAGAAATGTGTTCATGAATACGAACCCACTGCGTGAGTACCCCATCATTGTGGGTTAGTCGCTGATTAAAACCTACCTCCTTGGACGGGGGCATGAGCTTATTGGTGCGCTTATTCAACGTTGATGGACGCTTGTTGGTAACAAAACCACCAAGTCCAGGAACGATAACGCATTCATGCTCAACTAAGAGCTCCGAAAGAAAGGTCTGAAGGAGTGCCATATCAATAACGAAAGTACAAAAATCGTTGCGATTCCTACACTTTATCCTTGTACGCTAGTTCAATTTCTTTCAAATCTGATGGCGTATCTACACTTGGAGATTCATAACGGGTGATTCCGCAGTAAACGTTGATCCCAGATTCTATCCAACGCAGTTGCTCAAGTGATTCAGCCTTCTCAAGTGCACTTGGTTCAAGGTGAACGATTTCCCTCAAGGTTTGGCTTTTGTAGCCGTACAAGCCAATGTGCTTGTAATAGTCATGCTTTGCTAACCACTCTGTAATAATGCCATCGCGGAAGAAAGGGATGGGGCTGCGCGAAAAATAAAGTGCTTTGTTAGTTCGGTCTAGAACAACCTTCACCTTGTTGGAATTGAGCAGCACTTCTTCGTCCTCAATGCGCTTGACCAAAGTGGCAATTTGAACTTCAGGACGTTTCAATACGGTGATAAGCTCATCAATCTGTTGCGGATTGATAAAGGGTTCGTCGCCCTGAATGTTGATCACCGCTTCTAGATTCCCGTTGATTTGTTCTGCTGCTTCGTGACAACGTTCTGTGCCTGTGGTGTGGGTTGGAAGTGTCATCACACATTTTCCGCCAAACGAAAGCACATGCGCTTGTATCCGTTCATCGTCTGTGGCTACATAAACCTCAGATAGCTGAGATGCCTGCATTGCTTGCTCATAGACGCGCTGAATCATACTTTTTCCAAGAATGAGTTCCAAGGGTTTCCCTGGAAATCTGCTGGAGCCGTATCTGGCGGGAATAATACCTAGTGTGTGCATTAGAATGTTAAAGTATATTGAAGGGTGGAAAGACGAGTGGGTTCAATGGCTAGCGGACGAATGGCATACGTTTCATTTGTTAAATTCGAAACTACAAAGGCAATTTTTTGGGTGGGCGAAAACCGATAGCCAACCCGTGGATCCAAAATTAGAATATTCGGATTGTTTTCTCGCATCCACTTGTCTAAGCCCCAATTGATGCTGTTGTCTAGCTCTTCTACTTGGATAAAAGCGTAGTCAATGTTCTTTATAGAACTGTGGAAACGCGCACTTACACCAACTGAAAGCTTGTTCTTCGAAACTTCAACATCAGCGCGAACAAGGTGTTGCATGCGGTATTTCAAAATGTTGTTTGTGGAATCAGAACTGGTAGACAGAAAGGTGAGTGGATTGGTAAATTCCGGATCAAAAGAGGAATCTCCATACACATAGTCAGGGGTTTTTGAAATCGGTTTGGTAAAGGTATATCCGGCCAACAAATTGATGTTCCAGCCTTTGAGCTCTCCTGTTCCAATCACCGAGACTTCGGCACCGGTTACTTGACTGTTACCTGTGTTTAAGCTGCGAAAGCCGAAACCGAAGAGTTGGCTGGTGGCAGGGTTGCCCCATTGTCCGAAGGTGAATTCAATGAAGTTTTCGTACTCTTGTATGAAGGCAGCAAGGTCGATGTAGCCTTTGAATCCGCCGATTTTAAATCCTTGTTTGGCGCCAATTTCCGCATTGTAAGAGGTTTCAGGAACTAAGTCTATATTCGGATAAATGGTCAAGCTTCCAACAGATGTTTGGATGAATTTTTCTGCTATGCTCGGGAATCTGAATCCTTGTCCGTAGCTAGCGCGAATGAATGTAAATTCTGCGGCTTGGTAGTTCAAACCGGCTCTGAAAACGGGCTTTGATTCATTGGCTTTATTGATTTCGAAATACTCATAACGTACTCCTGCTGAAACGTTCAAGCGCTGGAAGAATTTCTTATCTACTTGAAAATAGGCGGCGTAATTGCTGGCTTCATTCTTTCCATCTGTATTCAATCCGCTGTACAATTCAGAAGCACTCTGTGTGCGCTGCGCCATAGCACCCAAGGTTGTTTTCAGGTTCGAAATTCCGAGGTGGTCGTAGTTCTGTTGGTACTGATATTGCCCGTAATACACATCAGAAAAGTTCCCCTGTCCGTTGTCGTTGTCATTGTCTAGCTTCATCCAGCGGGTGCGCAGTGTATGGGAGCTTCCGTTGGGCGTGTAGTATTCAATGAAGGGGTCTACAGTGCCAATCACTTGTTTGGTTCGTGTGGCAGAACCTTGGAACGCTTCGTACAGTCCGTCTGTTGAGTTTTCCCAAATCAATGTGGCGAGCGATTCGCCTTTGAGCCAATTCGTGTTCACCCCTACATTCAAGCCTTTGACTTTTTTACTTCTGTAGCGAAGGTTCATATTGATTCTACCTCGGGTTTCGGCGGCATATCGGTTCACTTTGAACGGATTGTAAGCTGAACTTGCAGTGTCAGTTCGAACGCCTTCTGCATTGTAATTCACAATGGGGCCTTGGTGTCCGTCATCACCCAAAAAGTTAGCTCCAATGACGAAATCGAGTTGTCCAATTTTTCGCGAATGCAAGAGCTGAACACCGCTCTGCATCATGTTTCCTTCCCAATAGACTGATTCATCATCGTTGGGATTGGAATAGATTCCATGAAACACGGCAATTTTGGTTTTGGGTTCTTCTTTTGGGTATGCGGTTCGAAGGTTGATGACTCCGCTGAGTGCCGCACTTCCGTAAAGCACACTTGACGCACCTTTGATGACCTCAATCTGTTCAACATTTTCTACCGGCAAAAAACCCCAAGAAGGCCTTCCAGCATCTCCGCTGAGCACAGGGAGGTCATCTAGCAAAATCATCACTCTACTTCCCGCACCAAAGCTAAATCCGCTACCACTTCTGATCTGCGGTTCATTGTCAACGATGCTCACTCCCGGAGTTTGTTGCAGCACATCATCCATCCGTAGTGTGTTTTTATTTTCGATGATGTTGGGTTTGATGACTTCCATGGAAACGGTGAGCTCGCTTAAATCTTGTTCGAACTTCCCTGCGCTCACAACAACAAAATCTAACTCTTTGGTATCCAGTGTGAGTTGCACATCTTTTCGGACCTCACCACTAGCAGGCATCACCACTTCGAACTTAAGTGTTTTATACCCGAGGAAACTAGCTGTAAGGCTATGGGGACCTTCAGTCAGCTCTATTCGATATTCACCATCGAAATTGGCAGAAACTCCTTTGCCACTTTCATCTACAATGTTGGTGGTGGGCAAAATATCACCCGTATCAGCGTCAGTAACTGTCCCTACAAGCACTTGTCCTAAAACGACATTCGGCAGGGTCAAAAGAAGGAAAAGCGTCAAAATTCGCATAGAAAGGTCTTAAGACATTACGCAAGTATACTAAAATGCTACGTCTACAAAGTGAATGTTTGAGCGATTGAATGAGTACTTATTCTTGCAAAATGAACATTTCTGAATCTAAAATTGCGGCCATTGCTTTAGCACGTGCTGACAACGTAGGTCCAAGTACGGCTCAGAAGCTGCTGGATCAGTTTGGTGCTGCACAAAACATATTTCAAGCAACAGACCAGGAGCTCAAACAAATGGGCTGTCAGCCGAAACTTATTCTGAGCTTGCGTGACCATGTAAACTGGAATCAGGCGGTCAAGGAAGCTGAGGATGTTGTGAATGAAGGAGGTGAAATTCATGAAAAAGGAAGTGCGGGGTACCCGAAAAAGCTGATGACCTGTCCCGATGCGCCCATTGTGCTGTATACCAAAGGTGCTGTTGATGCTGCTATGAAGCGCGTTATCTCTATTGTTGGAACGCGTAACTCATCTGACTACGGTAAACTGATCTGTGAACAATTGGTGCGTGAGCTTCATGCGTATGATGTGACTGTAGTGAGTGGATTGGCCTTTGGAATCGATATCATTGCGCACCGGGAGGCACTTAAGAACGACATGCCTACGGTGGCCTGTCTAGCTCATGGGATTGACCGTATCTATCCTTCCAGTCACGCTGCTGACGCGAAGAAAATGCTTGAAAAAGGGGGCTGGGTTTCAGAATTTCCACCCCATAAAAAGCCAGAACGACAAAATTTCCCTTCACGCAACCGCATCATAGCTGGCATGGCTGACGCTACCGTAATTGTTGAGTCCAACGCCAAAGGTGGGTCTATGATCACAGCGCGCATAGCTGCATCGTATCACAGAGATGTGTTTGCCGTTCCCGGCGTGCTCACCAGTGAAGTGTCTAGAGGGCCAAACTTTTTAATCAAGAACATGGAGGCACAGCTGCTTTTAAGTGGAAAACAGATTGCAGAAGAGCTCGGGTGGGAGCAATTGAAGGAACCTGCAAAACAGATGTCGCTTTTTCTTGATTTAGATCAGAATGAGAAAAGGGTGGTAGACCTACTTAGTCAGAAGAAAATGCACATCTCAATGCTTGAATTGGCGCTACAAAGTTCAGCATCCAATCTTTCTTTGCTCTTGTTGAACATGGAGATGAAAGCTGTCATCAAGCTTTATCCTGGTCAATATTATGGGTTAAATTTTTAGCCGTTCCTGAAGTAAGAAGACTAGATTTTGCATCTACCAATCCGTTTTGAAGGGTGTTGATAAAGCGTTTAGCGCACAACGCTTTGATTTCTTTGTCTTGCGCCGTTTTCATGGTGTTGTAGAGCGTTTTTAATTCTTCCAAAAAGCTCGCTTGACAATAGGGTTGAAGGTCGTGCAAATAGCGTTCGAAAAGGATTTGGCATGCATTCCACCGGTCTTCTTTAATAAACTCTAATGCTTGATCCCGAACAGATTCGAACTGAGTGACAATAAGTTGGAGCACTTGTTTCCTGAAATTACTATCGTAACCAGAAATCTTGGTAAGCAGGTGGAGATTAATCATAATACTTGTGTTTTCACATCACAAGTATAGTGGGTAACCTTTAGCTAAAAAGTAGGATGCAATCTGTGCTCGAAGTCAGATTTGTCTGACACTAGATGTAATTGGTCAATTCAATCTTGACCTCTTTGATACAAGCGTCACACAGCGTTTTTACTTCAGCGAACTTTTTGGGAATCAACTCTTCGTTTTGATCCTCCTTGACACACATTTCAATTTCCTGGAACAAACGAAATCCTTCGTTAAATCCAATGGTGAAAGAAGATGATTTCAGTTTGTGGGCAAAGTACCTTACCATCTGATAGTCTTTACTATCCAAAGAAACTTCCATGTTCTCAATGTCCTTTGGGGTATTCATTAAATAAACCTCAAGGATTTCACGAATGAAAGCGTGGTTGTGTTTCGAAAGACTTTTTAAATTATCAAGATTGATCATCAGAGTCTAGGTTGTCAGGTAATGATACGTTTGGATGTTCAATTTCTTCTTCCTCAGACAGCACATTCAAGTCTCCAGTTCTCACGTCTCGAATGACCTCTTTCAGTCCGAAACCATTTTGAATCAATGAAATTGTCATGACTAAGGAGGTGATGAAAATCACTTGGAGCAATATGCCACGATCAAAGGCTTCGGTTGCAAATTGATCGTAAGAACTGTAAATCTGAAAGAAAAGTAAAATTGTAATCAGTCCGCGTGGTGCAATGTAAAGTAAAGGAAAAATACTTCGTCTATCGAAGATTAAGAGGAGTAAGAATCTCACCGCGTAGAGCAAAACAGTGATTACCAAACTAAAAAACAGCACTTCCCAACTGAGCAAGGAAGCTAAGGTGATGGTGACTCCAAAAATGACGAAGAAAAAAGTACGTATGACAAAGGCTGATTCCAGCGTCAAAAGGTGAAGCTCATTGTGCAAGGCCTTCATCTTTTCGAAATCTACAAACCTCCTCAACTGCTTAAACCAGAATAGTTTCGGATTGTTAATCATAAGTCCGAATGCAAGGATTAAGATGAGAGGTGAAAGATGGTACACCTTTTCAATGGCATAAATCAGCAATAAAATGGCAATGGTTAAGAACAGCTTGATCTGGCTGGTCATTTTTTGAATCAACCAAACAAGTCCGTAGCAAACAACTACCGCAAAGAAAATGGTGAGCCCGATGTTGGAGAAAATATTGACGGCAACTTGCCCTGTATCCGCCTCATCAGCATTCCCTAATAACAAGTAAAAGAACATGATTCCCAGGATGTCTGAGAATGTGCTTTCATAAACCATGAACTCCTTCTGGTGGTGCACCAAGCCTCCTACACTTGGGATAATGATAGCACTGCTCATAATGCTTAACGGTATAGCGTACACCAGTGCATTGTAAAAGTCAGGGATGATCATGTGTTGTAAAAAGAAGGCAATGGCTACTGAGCTTCCAAAGAGCGCAATGAGTGCCACTGAAAAGCTTTTCCAGATAATGGGCCACTTGCTGCGCGAAAGTTCTAAATCTAAAGCAGCCTCCAGAACAATGAAAATCAGCCCGACAGTTCCCAAGATTTCCAAGAGCAGACCTTCGTACGGAATGTCTTTAACTCCCATGGAGAGCATGCCTTGCTTGATGCCAATCCCCAAACCAATCAACAGCAAAACACTTGGGATATTCGTCCGCTTCGAAATAATTTGAAAGAAATAGGAAAGAATGATGATCACTGATGCGCCTATCATCAACGCGTACGGACTAGTAATGTCTATGGATGCAATCATCAGTCTTCAGTTGGGGGTTCAGGCACTAGGATCGCAGAAACTTGCGTGTACAAACGCTGTGCTGCCTCAATAAATTCTTCACGTGCAAATTTGGTCGGCTCGTACGTGTTGCTAGAAAGAGGTGATTTCACCATCCCTCCTTTGACTTCTTTTCCATTTGGGTCGAAAAGCGTGTAGTGCAAACGCACGAAGAGGGAGGCTCCTGCTGGGTTGACACGAATTGGATCTCCCAAATTCACAATGTCAAGCTCAGTTACCACAAGTACGAAGTTCGATTTAGTTTCAATTGCTAGTGCAGAAATGGCACTGGAATCAACAACGGCCGACATGTATCTAGAGACGGTATCTCTTCGAATGCGCAGTTCTCCTTCAGAAATATACGCGCCTGGTGCATCAGGTGCCTCTGGCGTAACAGCTACCGTCTTAAGCTGGTATCCTAGCTCACCATAAAACGCACTGAGGGTTTCCGGCCACTCGTCTTCCCAACCGTAAACCAAACTTTCAGCCCTTGCTGGTTTGGCTACGCGCATGGCGTGACAAAAGCCTTCAGCCAACGCGGCCTGCACTTCTTTCGAAGTCATTTCGTTTTTAACACACATGTCTCTGTGGATGTCGGAAATCAACATCCGAGGGGTGAATGGCACTACCGCAACGCTCGCTGATTTGCTAGAGTAAAAACCTCCACCAAAACCGCGTGTGTTATCTTGAGCTAAACCGTTGTTTGACAGTGTGCTAAAGAATAAAAGCAATCCGAAAATCAGTAAATAATTCTTCATCTTACATGCAAGATACCAGTGTACACGCCCTTTTTGGAGCACGCTACGGAAGATTTATCAACGAAATAGATGTGGTTAAAATCCACCAAAGATAGCCCTGTAGATATCGTTACCCAGCGCATACACCATGAGCGATAACAATAAGATGATGCCCACCATTTGCGCGCGCTCCAAGAATTTCTGTGGCGCAGGTCTGCCGGCAATGATTTCGTACAACAAGAAAACAACGTGTCCGCCATCCAATGCGGGAATAGGTAGCAAGTTCATAAAGGCCAAAATCAGCGATAAGAACGCTGTGTTTGCCCAGAAAATGCGCCAATCCCATCCAGCGTCAAAGATGCTTCCAATGGTCAAGAAACTACCTACTTGAGACGCTCCTGATTTCGAAAACAAGAAACGCAATCCCAGAACGTAGCCATGTAAAACTTCCTTCGCTTCATTGAATCCAGCTGGAATAGCTTCAGCGAAGGAGTAGGACTTGTGTTGGAAATTAAACTCTGGACGATCTGAAGGCAACAAAGGACCGAAGCCAATTTTTCCGCTTGCATTCGTTTGAAGAGAAACGTTCATTTCTGTTCCGTTTCGAAATAACGTGAGTTCAATCTCAGTATTTTTCTCACGGGTGATTTCCTTCGCTACATCCCCAAAAAACGTGGCTTTCACACCATTCACAGCTACAATGCTATCGCCTTTTTGTAAACCAGCTTCAATAGCAGGTTTGCCCGCTTCCAATGTGTCTATTACACATGGGAAACGCATAGCGAAGGGCTCTCTCACGTTGCTGTCAATAAGGACTTGTCCGAAATCAGCGGGCAATTTAACCACTGACTTTTGTCCATCACGAATCACACCTACTTCGTTCACTTTATTCGAAAAGATGTAACGCTTCAAGCTGTTGTATTCCGGGATGACTTCACCATTTAGGCTGTAAATCTGATCACCCTCCTCAAAACCAAAATGCTGAATTTTATCGTCGACATGAACTCCGTAAACAACATCTTGATTGTCAATGTAGTTTTCGCCCCAGACGAACATGATCATGATGTAAATTAAGAAACCTAAGATGAGGTTCACTGTTACACCTCCTATCATGATGATTAGTCGCTGCCAAGCTGGCTTCGACCTAAATTCATAAGGCTTAGGCTCTTCTTTCAGTGCTTCGGTATCCATAGACTCATCTACCATACCTGAAATCTTCACGTAGCCCCCAAGCGGTAACCACCCAATGCCATATTCCGTTTCGCCAATCTTCTTCTTGAACAAAGAAAATCCAGGGTTGAAGAAAAGATAGAACTTCTCTACTCTGGTTTTGAACCATTTAGCTGGAAGGAAGTGCCCCATTTCGTGGAGAACAACGAGGATTGATAAACTCAAGATGAGCTGTGCAGCCTTAATCAGTATTTCCATTCTACATTACTGTGCCAGCGTGCTTCGCGAAGCACACTGACGGATTTGAAAAATTCAAGTCGCAAACATACGATATTCGTCACAGTCTACAGTTGACGAATACCCTCAACAAGCGTCAAATTTTAGAAATGTTCACACGTTTGAAAGAAGTAGCCCCTTTTTTCTGTAGAAGAATGAAGAAATTTACCTTTGCACCAACGCCTCAATGGCTCATTGATTATGTCTGAGAAGAAAAAAACCACCCCTAAGAAGAAAAACAACACGAAGAAATTCCTCGTGATGTTCTGGCTCATTGTGATTGCTCCCTTTGCTGGAATTGCCGTGCTCCTTGCCATTGCATCTGCTTCAGACCTTCCTGATACAGAAACATTGGCCAACCCAAAAACCAATTTGGCAACGGAAGTATATACCGCTGACGACAAGGTAATTGGACGCTATTACCGCGAAAATAGATCAGATATTGGTTTTAAAAACCTGCCGCCGCACCTTGTGAATGCACTTGTGGCAACCGAAGATGCCCGTTTTTGGGACCATTCAGGTGTAGATTTTTTGGGCCTCGCCAGAGCAATCGCCTACATGGGCAAAAAAGGTGGAGGTAGTACCCTTTCGCAACAGCTAGCAAAACAAATCTTTACCGAAGAATACCAAAAGGTCAGCTTCATAGAACGTGCACTGCTTGACAAGCCGAAAGAGTGGATCATTGCAACCCGACTTGAAAGACAGTACACCAAAGAAGAGATTGTAGCGCTTTATTTAAATCGTTACGACTTCCTTAACCAAGCCGTTGGAATCAAAAGCGCAGCCAATATTTACTTCAATAAACCAGTTGATAGCCTGGGTGTTGAAGAGGCGGCCATGTTGGTCGGAATGCTGAAGAACTCATCTTTGTTCAATCCGCTGAGGAGACCTGAAAAGGTATTGAAGCGCAGAGAAGTCGTGCTCGCTCAAATGGTCAAATACAACTTCCTCTCTGAAGAAGCTTATGACTCTTTGCGTGTTTTGCCCCTGAACCTTGATTACCAGCGTGTGAGTCACGATGAAGGATCAGCGCCCTACTTCAGGGAGATTCTTCGTGCTAAAGTAAAAGAAATCCTCTCGCAAAAAGATGCTGACGGAAACTACGTGAACGTCAAGGCTGATGGCTCACAGTACGATTTGTACAGCGATGGCTTGAAGA
>CAYGUR010000059.1:0-14125 GCA_964353035.1 uncultured Comamonadaceae bacterium
GCCATGAACAAAGTGGCGGAACGCGTTGCTGAAACAGCCAATCAAAAGTCAGCAGACAGTCCTTGGAAAATTGAAGGTCCAACCAATATTGGTGGACGAATCAACACCATTGCAATTCACCCTGAAGATCCGTTCACTTTATTTGCAGGCGCTGCTACTGGAGGAGTCTTTCGATCCAATAACGGCGGGGGATCTTGGTTTCCGATTGGAGATGATTTCGATTACCTCTCTATCGCGCACATCCAATTCGACCCGCAAAATTCAGACATCATGTACGTAGCAACAGGAGACCCCAACATCAGCGGACTCCCACATCTTGGAAATGGATTGTACAAAAGTACCGACGGCGGAAACACTTGGACCAACATTGGGTTGGCTGAGCAGCGCATCATGAGCAAGATTGCTATTCATCCCACTCAATCTAACACACTCTTCGCAGGCACAATGGGACTTCCTTTCGAACGCAATGAAGACCGCGGTTTTTACAAAAGTACCGATGGCGGCGCTTCGTGGGAACAGACCTTGTACTTGGGCGACGATGCTGGAATTTGCGATTTGAAAGTAAATCCGCTAGCTCCAGACACTGTTTTCGCCGCAGGCTGGAACCGCATTCGCAACAATCAAGAATCTGTAATTACCGGAACAGACGCTCGTATTTACCGATCAATAGACGGCGCGCTGACCTGGGACACGCTGACCGTAGGTCTTCCCCAAGACACCCTTTGCAGAATAGGACTTGAAATGTCGCAAAACGACCCCAACACGCTTTGGGCCATTATCATCAGTGAATCATACGGCGTTGAAGGCGTGTACAAAACAACCGATGGTGGTGACTCATGGACAAACCTCATCACTGACCCCTTCGCACTTGAAGGAGCCTTGGGCGGATTTGGCTGGTACTTCGCCAAAGTGCGCGTGAATCCTTGGAACGAAGACGAAATCTCTGTACTAGGCGTTGATCTCTGGACCTCTTTTGACAACGGCGAAACATGGGAAATGACCACGCCTCCTTGGTGGACCTATGACGTGCATGCAGATAAGCACGACATGATTTACATTGATGAAAACACAGTGATGCTGGCAACAGATGGTGGAATTTATAAAACAACAGACCATTTCTCAACGTGGACTGACATTGATAACATCCCCAATACTCAGTTTTACCGCATCGCCATTGACCCTTTTAATCCGGGATTTTACACAGGAGGCGCACAGGATAACGGAACAACAACCGGAAATGAAGCCAATTTGAATGAATGGACACGTGATTTTGGTGGCGATGGATTTCAATGCATTTATGACTATGAAAACCCGAACCTTCGTTACATGGAAACCCAATATGGGAACATTGTTTATGAACAAGACGGATTTATAGACAACTTCACCTTTGGCATAAATTCAGATGACCGCACCAATTGGGACACCCCCTACATAATGAGCTCATTCTCATCTCAAACTCTTTACACGGGGACGTACCGTATGTATCAAATTACAGACGCCCCTTTTAGCAGCTGGGAGTTGATTTCGGAAGACCTGACTGATGGAAATATTTTTGGATCTACCTACCACACCATCTCGGCCATTTCCGAAGACAAGCTGAATGAGTCAATCATTTATTCAGGCACAACAGATGGAAACCTCTGGAGAGGGCAAGACTTTGGTAGTTTCGATTGGACCAATATTCAAAGCGGATTGCCAGACCGATGGGTCACAAGTATTGAAACCAGTCCTGAAACTGCAAATCGTTTGTGGGTAAGTCAAAGCGGATACAAAGACAATGAAAACACGCCTCACTTACATCGCTCTGATGATGCTGGCGCAACTTGGATTGATATTTCAGGGGACCTTCCAGAGCAACCCATCAATCATGTTGAGGTATTGAATGACAGTATACTATTCATCGCAACAGATTTCGGTGTCTATTCTACTATTAACGCAGGTGAAAACTGGACCCGAATTGGAAACAACATGCCCAACATTCCCGTTTTCGACATTAAGTTAGATACGGCACTTCACACCTTGGTTGCTGGAACATTCGCACGTGGCATCTGGACCTTCCCAACAGACAGTTTGTTTACATGGCCAGAACCACAGATCATAGACAACATTAACGAACTCGCTTTCAGCAACCTATCTTTTTATCCGAATCCCACTCAAAATTTACTTACCTTAAAGAATGCAAAAGGAGCACTTGTGCAGTTGTTCGATATGACTGGGAAGCTTGTACATAGCCACACTTCACTGACAAATGAAGATCAGTTTTCCATTGGAAATCTGAAAAGCGGTAAATATGTCATGCTTTTGACACGTGATTCAGAAAGGACAACACAAAACTTGGTAAAACTCTGATTTGGCAGAAGAATTGTGAAGCAGAGAATAGAACGCAATTCAACGCGTTGTGAAAATTAGTCCTTAGTGTGTGTATAACAATTTACGCCTACAGACTGAATTAGGTACTTGAATAAATAGATTTGTTAAGTACCCATTGAGTTTTAACCATATGAGTGAAGAAGAGTGGAGACATCAGGATGAAGGGGAGCGCTTGGCGTTAGTTAAGCGTTACGAAGAGATGATAGCTCAGGACGCATCCTACTTTTTTGATATCGAACAATTCGAATCAATCATTGAATATTACCTGGAGCGAAACAATGTGAACCAGGCACAAGTGGTGTTGAAATACGCCAATCAAATTTTCCCTGAAAGCACTCAATTGATGCTTCGCGAAGCACAACTCCTTGCAAGCACAGGTAAGCTGAGTAGAGCCATTCCGCGCCTGAAAAACTTGCTGAGTTTCGAACCGCACAACGAAGAAATTCTGCTCACCTTAGCTTCTGTGTTCAGCCAGCTGCGCGAACACAAAAAAGCCATTTTCTACCTCAAAGAAGCCTTGAAATACACAGATGATGATTTCCGCGATGAAATCTTCATTGAGCTATCTTTGGAGTACGAAAACATAGAGCGATGGGACATGGCGATTACCACTCTGAAGGAAGCCATCAAGCACAACCACGAAAATGAGACAGCGCTGTACGAGTTGGCTTATTGTTTCGATATGTCTAACAGACTGGATGAATGTGTCGTTTTCTACAAAGCATACATCGACGAGTATCCGTATTCATTCCCTTCTTGGTACAACCTCGGAAATGTGCTTCAAAAAATGGAGCATTTGGATGAAGCCCTTGAAGCGTATGACTACTGCTTAGCCATTCAAGAAGACTTTACTCCTGCGTATGTGAATAAGGCAAACGCACAGGTGAAATTGGAATTGTACCATGAAGCCATCGCTACATACAATGAACTCATGGACTTGGAACCGGCACAAGCCAGCACGCTGTGCTACATCGGTGAGTGTTATGAGCGTTTAGATGAGCTGGAACTCGCCGAAAAATATTACTTAGCCGCATTGGACCTTGATCCGCAAATAAGCGATGCGTGGGTGGGACTGGGTGTTGTTGAAGATTTGAGAGACAATTTCAAGAAGAGCCTGAAAAACTTTGAACGTGCCATTCAGATAGAAGGTGACAATGTTGATTACATTCTTTTGCTCTGCGCGACCTTGAAAAAACTGGAGATGTTTGAGCGGGCAGCTACCTTGTATGAAAGCGCCATTCAAATGGACCCTGACAACACTGAACTGTGGCTAGACTACAGTGACAATGCGTTTCGAGCTGGAAAAACAGAACACGCATTTGAGTTGCTCAATGACGCCATGACCCAAGCCAAAGACGCTGTTGAATTGGAATACCGAAATGTTGCTTACCTCTATCAAAGCAACAAAAAGAAAGATGCGTACAATAGATTAGAGAATCTTTTGGCGCGAAGTTTCGAAAATTCCCAATCTTTGCTGGATTATTTACCTGAAATAGAAAATGACCCTGTAGTTACTCAACTGCTGGATCTTTATAAGCTGTAAAAAATGAATTTTGAACTACCCTACCTTCCGCCTCGAACTTCGAAACCTCGGGAGGCCGGATTGAACATGATTATGGACAAAGGCTTGAGCATTCGCGAAGCTGAAGACCTAATTGACCGTTCACAAGGATACATCGACTACCTTAAACTGGGTTTTGGGACCTCTATTGTAACGCCAAGACTAAAAGAAAAAATCAAGCTTTACCGTGAAGCGGGCTTTGACGTGTACCCTGGTGGAACACTCTTCGAAGCGTTCTATGTGCGTGGAAAGCTTGATGACTTCCGTAAGATGGTTGATGAATTTGGGATGAACACCATTGAGGTGTCTGACGGTTCAATTGTGCTGCCGCACGAAGAAAAATGTCGTGTCATTTCCTTGCTATCCAAATCGCACAAAGTCCTTTCTGAAGTTGGTTCGAAAGAAGAGGGAATTCTAATTTCCCCTGCTAAATGGATCAAAATGATGCGCAATGAGCTTGATGCTGGAAGTATCAAAGTAATTGCAGAAGCACGCGAAAGTGGTACCGTAGGAATTTACCGTCCGAACGGAACAGCGCACGTCATGCTCATCAACAAAATCCTTTCGAAAATCAACGGTTCAGACATTGTTAGGGAAGCGCCGAAGAAAGAACAACAAGTATGGTTCATTAAAACAATGGGCTTTGACGTGAACCTCGGAAACATTGCTCCTGACGATGTGATTCCTCTTGAGTGCTTAAGGTTGGGACTGAGAGGTGACACCTTCTTTGAGCACCTTCCAAACGACATTGTAGAGGTGGCGCAGCACAAAAGCACTGAGCAATCAAAATCAAAAAAGAAGAATTAAGGGCATGAAGACGATCACCGTTCAAGAGCTAAATGCGAAATTGAAAGCGGGAGAAACACTTCAAATCATTGACGTGCGTGAATCCCACGAAGTAGAAGCGTGCTCTATCAATGGAACACACATCCCTATGGGTGAAATTCTTGCCCGTGCTGACGAAATCAAACGCGACATCCCAGTTGTGGTGCACTGTAAATCTGGAGCACGCTCTGCTGCCGTTGTTACAGCCTTGGAAAACAACCTCGACTTGAAAAATCTTCACAACCTTGAAGGAGGCATTCTAGCGTGGGCTCGCGACATTGATCCATCACTAGACGTCTACTAAGTTGGCAAACAAAACACTTAAAGAATACGCAGGCATAACACTCAGAGGGATTGCCATGGGCGCTGCCGACGTGGTCCCAGGGGTTTCTGGTGGAACCATTGCCTTCATTACAGGCATCTACGAAGAACTGCTCGCAACACTGAGTGGAATTCGTCCGTCTCTCCTCAAAGTGTGGAAAGAAGAAGGACTCAAAGCTGCATGGGATAAAGCGAACTTTAACTTCTTAATTGCCCTTCTACTGGGAATTGGCATTGCCATTTTCTCTTTGGCCCACCTGCTAGATTGGTTGCTCCAAAATGAACCCGTTTTACTCTGGGCCTTCTTTTTCGGATTGGTGCTAGCCTCCGTCTTTTTTGTCGGCAAGCAAGTCTCCAAATGGACTGCTGGCGGAGTCATCGCATTAATGATTGGTTCAGTGATAGCGTGGATCATCACCTCGCTTCCTCCCATGACCAATGAAGCAACGCACCTTTTCATCTTCTTTTGCGGAATGATTGCCATTTGCGCTATGATTCTACCGGGAATCTCAGGAAGCTTCATCTTGCTTATTTTAGGCGCCTACGAGGTGATCATTAAAGCTGTGAAAGAGATTGACATCACAAAAATCCTCATCTTCGGAGCAGGATGTGTTGTGGGTATTCTATCTTTTTCCCACCTCCTAAATTGGATGTTCAAAAAGCATAAAAACATTACGATTGCCTTGCTCACGGGCTTCCTCTTAGGCTCTCTTCAAAAGTTATGGCCATGGCAAGAAAAGCTGCAATTACTACATGTTAAATCAAGCGGAGAAGAAGTACATTTGATGGGGAATGTCCTTCCTAAAAACTTCCCCGGAGAACCGCAGTTAGTGCCCGCAATCATTTGTTTTGTTGTCGGATTTGGAATCATTTTCGTCCTAGAACGCCTTGCAAAAAACATATGAATCGCTTCGGACTCATCGGCAAAAAGCTCGGACATTCATTTTCAGCTAGCTACTTCAATAAGCGCTTTGAAAACGAAGGTCTAAGTGATCACGTCTATGAGCTTTTCGAACTTGACGACATCGCTCAGTTCCCAAAACTCTTGAGCTCAACACCAGACCTCAGAGGACTGAACGTCACAATCCCCTACAAGGAAGCAATCATTCCCTACCTAGATGAAGTAGATCACTTGGCGGAGCGTATTGGCGCTGTGAATACCATCAAAATTGAGAACGGAAAGACGAAAGGATACAACACTGACGCCTTCGGATTTAGGGCTAGCATTCGTCCATTTCTTGAAAACAAACATGAACGTGCGCTGATTCTCGGTACTGGTGGCGCTGCGAAAGCCGTAGCTTCTGTGCTCACGGAGCTGGGAGTTCAAGTTTTCTTTGCTTCGCGAAAGCCGACCATTCAGAACTCGTTCGCCTACAAAGACTTGAATGAGGCCATCATCAAAGCGTGCTTGGTCATAGTGAATTGTTCCCCTGTGGGCATGTACCCAGAGGAAGACGCATCGCCTGGCATTCCCACATTCTACTTGGTGCCAGACCATTTCGTTGTGGATTTGATTTACAATCCTGAAGAGACGGTGCTCCTTCGCGAAGCAAAAAAACAAGGAGCCATGGTGCTCAACGGTGCAGATATGCTGCGTTTTCAGGCTGAAGAAGCTTGGCGTATTTGGGGAGTCTAATCCTTCCCTTTTCGTTCTTTTTCCAATTCCTCTTCCTTCGCCTTAATCAACTTCGGAACATCCAATGTTTGCTTGTCTTGCTCTTCAGAAACAACCAACAACAATTCTTTCTTCCCTTTGTATTTGAAGAAAATCTTCTGTCCGAAAGCCAGTCCAACACTACTTTCTGAAAACGGGCTTAAGTTGGGATTCATTACACCAGGAATCCATAAAGGAATGCTCTTGACACTGGTGTTCTTAAGAGTGAAGTTCGCATAAGACTGTGCATCAACCGTGTAGCTAAAAGCAACAAGTAAAAGGGAAAAAAGGAAGGGTTTCATAGTGCTTGTTTGAACAAAGAACACGTAGAACCCTTAGATGTTCCTTTGAAAGTACACAACTCACTCATCTCCAAGCAAATCACTTAAGCCAGGGTCAATGAAATCAACATAGCTGTCAACTGCTTTCTTCTTGTCTACCACCTCAATGTAATCAATGTAGTCTAGTCCAATGCGTTTCCACAATTCAACGTACATGCCATTCAGGTGATACAGTCCTATTTGAAAACTAGCATGCATTCGCGAAGCAAGAAATACGCCTTCTTTTTTCAAGATGCGGTATCTTTCTACTTTCTTCAGCTTTTTGAATGATTTTTCATCCATGACAGTTTCTTCTACTAAAATAATCTCGTTGCTCCTCTTTTTGTTTTCATGCCTTGTTGCGAACGCACAAGTTACAAGAACAACGTTAACAAACTTAGACTGGAACTTGACAGACGTGCGCACAGAACGCGTCTATGAAAATGCGATTTTGCCCGGAAGCGTGCATGAAACGCTCATGGAATCTGGACAAATAAAAGACCCCTACTTATTTGAAAACGCCTCCAAAGCACAGTGGATTGAAAATAAAGACTGGAGCTATTCCTGCGCTCCTTTTCAATTGAAAAGCGGATACGAAACGAAAGACCAAGTAAATCTGGTGCTTGAAGGAGTTGATACTTACGCAGAAATCTACTTCAACGGACAACTCATTGGCGAAACGGAAAACTACTTTCGCACCTATCGGTTTGACGTCAAAGAACTCATTGAAGCAGACGGAAACACGGTTGAGGTCTTGCTCAAAAGCCCCATCCGCTTGGGGCAGCAACACGTTGATGAAGCTGAACATCCTTTGCCCGGCGAGGCCATTCGGGCGGTGACTCGAAAACCACAATTCCACTACGGTTGGGACTGGGGGCCGAAACTGACCACAGCTGGTATTACGGGCGACATCTACATTGAGCAGTGGAGTGATTTTGTCATCCGAAACTCGAAAATTGAGACCCTTTCATGCTCAAATACAAAGGCGCTGTTGAAATGCACCGTCGAACTTGAAGCTACGATCAAAAATAAAGTCGACTATTCACTAATGCTGGCTTGCGGTGAACAAAAACAAGATGCACTAGGAACTTTCGATGTCAAAAAAGGCTTGCAAACATTGACCTTTACGATTGAAACTGAAAACCCACTGCTTTGGTGGCCAAACGGAACAGGTGAACCTCATTTGTACGATGCCCATTTGAAACTAAAATCGCCCACCTCAACTGCCTTCGATGTCCAGAAATTTAAAACTGGAATTCGCACAATATCACTCATAACTACACCAGATAGTCTGGGTGCGAAATTCTACTTCAAGGTGAACGACAGACCAATTTTCATGAAGGGGGCGAATTACATTCCGCAGGATATTTTTCAAGCACGGGTCACCAGAGCAGAAACGAAGCAGCTCTTGCAACAAGCGAAAGATGTGCACATGAATATGCTGCGCGTTTGGGGCGGCGGCATCTATGAGACCGATGCCTTTTACAATCTGTGTGATTCTATGGGGCTACTGGTCTGGCAAGACTTCATGTATGCCTGTGCGATGTACCCAGGAGACAAAGCCTTCATTGCCAACATTTCTGCAGAGGCCGAAGAACAAGTGAAACGCATTGGTGCACATCCGTGTGTTGCGCTTTGGTGCGGAAACAATGAAAACTCAGAAGGCTGGCACAGATGGGGTTGGCAATCTGGACTGTCTTCGAAAGAGAAAAAAGCGATTTGGAAAAGCTATCAAAGGGTCTTTCAGAAAAACCTGCCAGACGTTGTTCGCAAATTTGACGACGCACCCTATTGGGAAAGTTCGCCCATGTTTGGAAGAGGAGATAAAAACCACCAATTTATGGGAGATGCGCATTATTGGGGGGTCTGGCATGACGCCGAAGCCTTTGACTCCCTTGAAACGAAAGTACCTCGGTTCATGAGTGAGTTTGGCTTTCAAAGTTTTCCTCAACCTTCAGTGATGAGACAAATTGCAAAGGAAGCTGATTGGGATAGTACCTCTGCTGCGGTGCAATACCATGAAAAGCATCCCCGCGGATTTGAATTGATCAGCACGTATATGAAGCGGGAATTCCTGACTCCAAATGAATTTGAAGAGTGGATGTACCTAAGCCAGCTTGTCCAAGCAGAAGGAATGGTACAAGGCATTCGTGCGCACAGAGCAGCTCAGCCCTACTGCATGGGGACCTTGTATTGGCAACTCAACGATGTATGGCCCGCGGCAAGCTGGAGCAGCATTGATTCTGACGGTAACTGGAAAGCCTTGCATTACGCGCTTCGCGAAGCATATGCACCACTGGCCATCTGGCCTGAATTGAGAAATGATTCCCTTGGCTTGCGAATGGTGAACGATGGAATACCTCAGAAAATTGAGTTCGAATTGACCTGCATGACGTATTTCGGACAAGAGATTGAGTCTATCCACCTCACTGAGAAAACCATCCCTGAAGGAAGTAGTTTTGAATACTTCTCAGCCTTGAACACACCCAAAAATGCATTTTGGATTGTAGACTGGACCATCGCTGGTGAACAACATACGCTAACTTGGAGTCCGAACATGACCAAATCATTCTTACTTCCCGCACAACGTCCAAACTTGAAGATTGAAGAAGCAGACGGACACTATGCCATTACGCTTCGAAGCAATGTTTACCACAAGGCTGTGCGTTTAACTGCGCAGGTAGATGGTGTTTGGAGCGAAAATTATTTCGACCTCATCCCGGGTAGAATAAAAACCATCACATTCACTCCCGCTCAACCGTTGAATGAACAATTGAACTTGAAGATCATGGATGTAGGAAGCGTTCAGTAGCTTATTTGAGCTGGAGGGTTTCTTTCAGAACGGTTTCACCTTCATCTTTCAATGCCATTTGAAACTCTTTCTGAGCGCTCAACTTTTTATCTTCAGCCTTCACCATGTAAGTTGCACCTCCTGGCAAGTTCACACGAAGAATTCCAAGTTTATCGGTCTTTTCGTTGACCAATACGCGCTGAGACCCCACAGCAAGATAAATCTGCACTGCGGCTCCTTTCACCAAATTACCTTCTGCATCTTTAACTGTTAGAATTAAAGTGCCGTAGCTACTCTTTTCATAGCCCTTCGAAAGCAGATCGTACTCTGAAACGTCTATTTGATAGATGTCACGCTCACCAAGCGCATCACCATATTCAGCAGCGATGAAGAGTGTTTTATTGTTCGAGGTAAGTGAGAACGTAGACTCCTCGTTCACCGTGTTAATCGGATAACCCAGATTCACAGGGATACTCCACTGACCGTTCACAAATTCGGAACGAAAAATGTCATAACTCCCAAGCGTCTGATGTCCGTTGCTGGCAAAATAAAGCGTTTTTCCGTTTGGGTGAATAAACACAAATTTCTCATCCAACTCCGTATTGATCACTTCCCCGAGGTTCTTCGGTTTGTTCCAAGAATCTCCACTGCCCTTCGTGGCCACGTAGATGTCTCCTTGTCCTTTCCCTTCAGGTCTTTCACTAATGAAATACAGTGTTTCTCCGTCACTCGTAATGGATACAGAGCTTTCAAAATACGACGTATTGATTGGCTTTGGCAGCTTCATTGGAGCGCGCCACTCATCTTCATGGATGTCATAGCTAGCTACAAAAATATCTCCAGCACTGTTTTGATTGTTACGGTAGATATACATTTGGTTTCCATCAGGTGAGATCGATAGAATGGCGTCGTACGTTGGTGAATTCACCGCTCCTTCTACTCCTCTAGAGTTGGCCCACATGTTTTTGTCTTGATTCCACTCAGTGTAGTACACATCTTCAAAGAACTTGTAATCCCCACCTTCGTCAATTTCACCTCCAACAGACGTAGATCTTCTTGAAGTGAAGAACAGTTTTTGTCCGTTTGCAGTGACAGCTGGCGCGTATTCATCAAAACGGGTATTTACTTCCGTCCCCATATTTTTGATCTCAACATTGACGGGGTGGCGCATCATTTCCTTGGCATACTTGCATTGGGCAATGTACTGGTTCGCATCTTCAACATCCAAAGAGTTTTTGCTTCCACTTTGGTCCAAAAAAGTTTGATAGCTTTCAATGGCTAAGTCCAACTCTGCCAATCTGTGGTGGATCTTTCCATAGAAGAAATTAATGTTGTCTTGTGTTTTCGGATCTTCAGCAACCGCCTTGTCGAGGTAATTCTTCGCTAATCCGTATTTCTTTAGATCATAATGGCAGCGGGCTGTCCAGTAAAGTGCAGTGGCATTTTTCGGTTCCACTTCAAGAATTTCACGGTAAATAATCAAGGCACCACGCATGTTCTTTTCATTGAACTCGTGTTTTGCTTTGATCAACTTAGCAGGAACTGCCGCACTGTCAAAAAACCCGCCTGTATCATTGGTGTCAGGTTGAAGAATTTCGATGGCACTTACGCTTGTAGCGCAGAGAGTAGCAGCTAAAATGCTGAGGAGTAGGTTAAATTTCATCTAGGCAATTATGTTATCGTGTTAAAAGTAATTGTTTTTTAGGTCTTTGCTTCAATTTTGGTGGCTTCAGTGCGTTGAAACTTGATGATCTTATCTTAGTTTCGAATTCACAGAACTTTCAATCCTAGAAGTGGAAATGAGGTAACTTTGTACTATGAACGACCAACTTCCCCATACAGAGCGATCTGGCAACCATGCTGATTTAGACCAAATGTCTGTGCTAGATCTGTTGACGAACATGAACGAAGAAGACCGAAGTGTTCCAACCACCATTGCCTCCGTTATTCCAAAGATTGTACCATTAGTAGATGTGATTGCTGAAAAGCTTCGCGAAGGAGGTAGATTGTTCTACATGGGGGCCGGCACCAGCGGAAGATTAGGAGTAGTTGACGCCTCTGAATGTCCGCCAACGTTTGGAATACCTCACGGAGTAGTCATAGGACTTATTGCCGGTGGTGATAAAGCCATTCGCGAAGCAGTAGAATTTGCTGAAGACGATGACACACAAGGTTGGAAAGATCTTCTTGGGCACAATGTAACTTCAAAAGATGTGGTCATAGGGATTGCTGCAAGCGGAAGAACACCTTATGTGATAGGCGCATTGAACAAATGCAGGGCTGAAGGAATTACTACGGGGTGCATCACCTGCAATGAAAACACGCTCTTAGAAGCGGCTTCAGACTACCCTATTGTTGCGGTAACCGGACCAGAGTTTGTGACAGGAAGTACACGTATGAAGGCCGGAACTGCCCAAAAGTTGATCCTCAATATGATCTCTACTGCTGTTATGATTCAACTCGGTAGGGTAAAAGGAAATCGAATGGTAGATATGCAACTGGCCAACAACAAATTGGTAGACAGAGGCACCCGCATGATCATGGACGCGACGCAGCTTGATAGAGCGTCGGCAAAAGAATTGTTAGAAACCCACGGAAGTGTTCGTTTAGCGATAGACGCACATCAAAACAGATAGAAGTATAGTGCACACGCTTGAACCGTTTTACAATTGGAGGAATTTTTACATAGCTAGTGAAGATCCCCTTTCGCCCTTTTTCGAAAGAGAATACAATGAGTTTCAATACCATGAGAAGGTGTATGATCATTACATCCACCCGCAATGGGACAACATTGGCTCTTCAACCCTCTTCGCGAAGGTTATTTTCGCTGACTATTCAGACCGCATAGCCGTCATTGAACTTCTAGGCGAATGGAATGACTGTTTGCACAACGATATCATGATCTTCAAACGCGAAATCATTGAACACATGATGCTCAACGGCATTGTGAAATTCATCCTGATTGGCGAAAATGTACTCAACTTCCACAGCTCAGATGACTGCTACTACGAAGAGTGGTTTGAAGAGGTAGACGATGAAGACGGTTGGATTGCTCTGATCAACTTTCATGCGCATGTCTTAGATGACTTCAAAGAGGCCAATATTGATAGCTATTTTGTCATGGGCGGAAAACTTGATGACCTCGCTTGGCGCACTCAATCTCCCATGAGCCTGACCACAAAAGTTTCTGACATGGTGATGAAAAGACTGGGGCCGGTCACTTGAGGTATGCTTCGCGAAGCAAGCCCACCACCACTTTATCAATCGGAAAGGTCATTTCACTTGCATCTAACTCTTCAATTTTTCTCCATCGAAAGGTCTCTTCACGTTCTTCAAAACGAATGAAATCGAAGGGCTGTTCGCTAGTACGAAACGCTTGTTGATGCTTCAATTTGGCTGTGTAATAGACTGAAATCATTTGATCGGTTTCTCGAAAAACACTCGGCTGACAGAAATCTGTGGTGTAAAAATGAGTAACATCTTCTACTTCCTGTCCCAATTCTTCAACTGCTTCGCGAAGGATGCATTCAATGAGCCCTTCGCCATACTCCAGCCCACCACCCGGAAACTTGGTGGCGTGGTTCCCTCGCAAAATTTCATCGCTCAGCAACACACACCCATCTTGAATGATGAGCAGGTACCCGCGCACATTAAACCGATTCATCTTCATGACTTCGTCCCTCTTAACATGTGTCGTTTTCCAGGAGGACCAGCCAATCGCTCCATGCTGTAACCCGCCGTACTCAAATCTCTTCGCACCTGTCCCTTAGCACAATAAGTCACAAAAACACCGCCTTCAATGGTCATTTCAGCAAGCTTCTTGAACAGGTCTAAGGACCAAAGTTCAGGTTGGGTGCGCGGACCAAAAGCGTCAAAATAGATCAGATCAAATTGTTCTGTGGTCTGGAATTCCTGTAATGCACATTGGTACTTGACGATGCTAAACTGTTCATCAATTTCAACTTCTGCTTCCCACTTTGCTTTGTGCAGATTTCGGTAAAATAATTCCAAGCCTTCCAAACGCTGTTCATAGCCCAACAGATTTAGCTCTTCTATACCTAAGGGCGTTGTTTCTAGTGTCGAATAACGCACCTTCACATCAGTCCCCTCAATTTTCGCGCGTGTGAGCAATGCATTTAAGCCCGTCCCAAATCCGACCTCGAGGATGCGAATGGTTTTCTGCGTTTGAAACACCTTCATCAATCCACTTTCAATAAACACATGTGCTGATTCTTGAACAGCACCGTGCCTCGAATGGTAGGTTTCTTCCACCCCACTTAACT
>CAYGUR010000060.1:0-14095 GCA_964353035.1 uncultured Comamonadaceae bacterium
ATTGAAAACGCGGGCGCCATCTAAATGAAACCCTAGTTTTCGCTCTTTTGCAAGCGAGGAAATTGCCTTCAGCGATTCGAAGTCATAGTAACAACCACCTCCTTTGTTGCACGTGTCTTCCACCGCAATCAGTGAAGTTCGTGCGTAATGACTGTCTGATGGATTGATTGCCAATTGAGCCTGCTGTGCCGAAAACCTTCCATTGTCACCGTCTATCAAGCGCACGCTGGCTCCTGAGTTTCGCGCAATTCCACCACCTTCATAATTGTAGATGTGCGACAGAGAATGACAGATGACCTCATCACCCGGACGCACATGCACATTGATGGCTATTTGGTTGGTCATTGTTCCTGATGGACAAAACAATCCTGCTTCATGTCCGAAATAGTTTGCCAAACAATTCTGCAACTCATTTACCGTTGGGTCTTCACCGAACACATCATCGCCTGTTTCGGCAGAAAGCATGCGTTGGAGCATTTCGGAGGTTGGTTTTGTAACAGTATCACTTCGGAGATCGATCTTCATTTCACTACATTTACGTTATGACCAAAGGTAATGGCTTCCGTTCAATTCTACTTGTCTTTTTCTTCCTTTGGATGGGGGAGTTGCTTGCCCAAGGCGGAAAGTACTGGGTTTTCCTGTCAGATAAAAAGGAGTCCTCCTTCGACCCCTACACGTATTTCCATCCTGCTGCCATTGAACGAAGGTTGGCCCATGGAGTAGCTTTGGATGATTCAACAGATTTCCCATTGAATCCGAACTACCTAAATCAAATTGAGCTCACTGGGGTCGAAATTCGAAATGAAAGTAGGTGGCTGAATGCCGTTAGTTGCATTGGAACAGAGGAACAACTCGAACGCATTCAATCGTTTCCATTTGTTAAGTCAATTGAACTGATTACATCACAAGCAAATGTTGCTGCGTTTAACCAAGCTGAAATTCTTGCAGAACAGGCGGGTATAGCCCAAACTGCAGTGCTTGGGGAACGGGAATTCGAAGCTGCAAACATTCGAGGCAAAGGAATTCGTATTGCCATTTTTGATGTGGGATTCAAAGGATACCTGGAACTTCCTGAGTTTGCACACCTTCGCGAAGCAAATGCCATAGAACAAGTGTATGATTTCATTGGCAAAGACAAGAACGTCTCAAGAGGAGGAACGCACGGTACCTCCGTTTTTTCATGTATTGGAGGTATAGATCAAGGCGAAAAACTGGGATTGGCTACTGAAGCAACCTATTTACTAGCGCGAACAGAACGAAACAACGTTGAATTAAGTTCAGAAGAAGATGCATGGGTGGCCGCTGCTGAATGGGCTGATAAAAATGGAGTGCACATCATTAACAGCAGCTTGGGGTATACCAATCACCGTTACTTTAAATCAATGATGGATGGAAAAACAGCTCCAGTTTCACGCGCCGCAACATGGGCAGCAAGAAAAGGAATTCTGGTTGTCAATGCTGCTGGAAATGATGGTGAAAGAAAGTGGAATTTTATTGGCGCACCTGCTGATGCAGATAGTGTGCTTTCTGTTGGTGCACTCAATCCTTATTCTTATCTCCCTGCAAGTTTTTCATCGCTAGGTCCCACAAGTGATGGACGAATGAAGCCCAATGTCGTGGCCTTCGGTTATGCCACATGTGCAACACCAAAAGGGTTACAAGTTCTTCCTGGAACTTCGTTTGCAACACCTCTTGTTGCTGGATTTGCAGCCTGTGCATGGCAAGGAAATCGAACGCTGTCTAAGATGGAGCTTTTTGAGTTGATTGAACAAAGCGGGCAGCTTTATCCGTATTTCGACTACACTGTTGGGTATGGCGTTCCACAAGCATCCTTCGTCATTCAGAGAGAAAGTCTGCATTTCAATTTTGAAGTGACAAGCGCAGCAAACCAACTAGAGATTTTAGCTGAAAACACTAATGATATGGTTCTGTTTAAAGAGGCAAAGGGTGTTGAAGCTTACATCTACTACAAATACCTTAACAGTAGAAATGACATAGTGAACTATGGATGTATAATTCCGAATGATGCAGCCATTGGAGACCTGTCTTTAAGTCAAAGAAGCGATGTTAAACGAATTGAAATACATTTTTTAGGGACTACAAAAACCATTGAGCTATGACGTACAAAGAAGGCTTGGGATTGATGGTAATCATTCTGCTCAACCTACCGCTCTTAGGGCAAAGTGTATTTGGCTCTAGAGGAACAAGGGGATACTATCATACAGTTGACTCAACAGACTATGAAACGGTTGAGGGTCCGAACACCGCCTTTTACCAGCACGGTTTTCTAAGTTACGGCCAAGGTATTCCGATGGAGGAAGCTGATAGCCTGCAGACTGAGTTTGGCTCTGCTTTTTTTGAATATGGCACACGAATGAAATGGAAAGCCAACAAATGGTTCGCCGTGGGAGCGGAGTTGAGTTATCAATTTCACAGTTACAACATCAAACAAGACAGTTCGAAAAATTTGCTGGGAATGGGGCAAGTGAACGAATCACAACGACTGAAAAGGCACTTGCTCAATGGTGGAGCATACATCCGTTTCAACTTCGGACAAAGAGGGAATCATTTAGGAAAATATTTGGATCTTGGTGGGTTTGGAAGCTGGGCCATAGGATCACGACTGACTGTGCAAAGAACAGATAATCCTTCCGCTCAAAACTTTGGTAGCCAAAACCAAAGCTATACATTCCGCAAGTTGAACTTCACAGCCCCACTAGAATATGGCGTGAACGCGAGGTTTGGGTTCAACAAAGTCATTATTTGGGGACGCTATCGCCTGAGTGATTTGTTCAGAGCGAAAGACGAAGTCAACAATGGAAGGCAATTACCCAATCTGACTCCTTTAACGGCAGGATTGCAACTGGCTTTTTAATGAGAGATTACTTTCAAATATTAGGACTTCCGCATACCGCTGACTTAGATGAAGTCAAACAGGCTTACCGTGTGCTAGCCAAACAATACCACCCAGATGTTAGCACTGCACCCGATGCGCAGCAAAAGTTCGTGCTGGTCAATGAAGCCTATGAATTCTTGCGTGATGATGACCGCAGAGTGTACTACGCTCGCACTCGACGAACTGCCATCTCGAATGCGGAACAACAAAGAAGAGACGCCATGTACAATGAGTGGGTGAGGAGGCAACAATCTGCCGCCAGACAACGTGCCGAAGAAAATGCCCACGTCAGTTTTGATAAGTTCTCTCAATCTCCCATCTACAGAACAGCCATGGTGCTAGACAGACTTTACAACTATGTATTTCTTGGAATTGGCTTCATTCTCATTTTTGCCCCCATCATTTGGTTCGTGAAAATGACTGTTGAAGAGCGCCAAAAGATGAACATAACTCTCGGAAGTGTTGTTTTCTCAGGCATTGTAGGAGTGGTGTTTACCTATGGAATCTACTTCTTCATTTTTAAGAACAAAGATTAGTCCGACAAAACGCACTTTCAACCTTTTGTATAAAAGTAAGATCGAAACCTCTAACTTTTCGCACCTTTACTACCTGAAACTTTTTCTTATGAAACGTCTAGTACTCGGCTTGGTCGCCCTTTTTGTCACTTTCTCCCTTCAAGCAACCGAAGGAATGTGGATCCCGACATTGCTCGGAGCCATTGAAGATGATATGCAAGCATTTGGCTTGGAATTGTCTGCTGATGACATTTACAGCGTCAATCACTCTAGTCTAAAAGATGCCATTGTGCATTTCAATGGAGGATGCACAGCCGAAGTGATTTCAAAAGATGGACTGCTTTTAACCAACCATCATTGTGGTTACAGTCAAATCCAATACCACTCAAGCGTTGAGAATAATTATTTGAAAAATGGATTTTGGGCGAAAACACGAAGTGAGGAACTCGTAAACCCCAGCCTCTTTGCAACGTTCATTGTGCGAATTGATGATGTGACGAAGGCAATTTTAGAAGGTGTAACGGCAGGAATGTCTCCTTCTGAAAGGGCGAAGATTGTGTCTGAAAACGAGAAAACCATCGTAGAAGCAGCTTTGAAAGGCATGACCAACATGGACGCCTATGTAAGAGCTTACAATTACGGGAATAGCTATTTCGTAATCCTAACGAAGACCTACACAGATGTGCGTCTTGTTGGCGCACCTCCTTCAGCCATCGGTAAATTCGGTGGAGATACGGATAACTGGATGTGGCCAAGACACACTGGAGACTTTTCTATGTTTCGCATTTATGCAGATGAGAAAAACGAACCAGCTGATTACCAAGAGTCTAACCGTCCTTTACAACCGCTTGCTCACTTGCCCGTGTCTATGGATGGAGTAGAAGAAGGTGATTTTACCATGGTTTTCGGTTTCCCTGGAAGAACAGAACAATACCTTCCGCCGTCAGCAGTAGAGTACGTTGTGAATGTGGCAAATCCGATCAAAATTCACATGCGTGAGACCTCATTGGCTATCATTGATGAAGCCATGAAATCATCAGATAAAATTCAGATTCAATATGCGGCAAAACAGTCATCTATCTCAAATGCCTACAAGAAATGGATTGGTCAGAACAAAGGCCTTAAAGAGTTGAATGCACTGGGCCAGAAAAAAGAATTAAATGATTCATACAATGCGCTTGCGAGCGTTAAAAAACTCACTGAATATACAGATGCTATCGCGAAGTTGGCCCAACTCAATGCGGAAATTGAAGACACTAGATTAAGTCGTGAAGTGTTCATCGAATACTTCTTTTACGGCCCTGAAATCTTCGGGTTTGCTCGGAGCTTTGACGCAATTGTCAACAATTATGACAAGTTAGAAAGTGAGGGTAAATTGGAAGCATCCATCAGCGGATTGAAGTCAACAACTGAGCAGTTTTTCAAAGATTTCCATCAGCCTACAGAAGAAGCCATATTCGAAGCTTTGACGGCCTTGTACTTCGACTACATGCCTCCTGCATACACGCCTGAAGAGATGCTTGAGTTTAAGAGTAAAAACAAAGGGGACGTTGAACGAATGAAAAAGAAACTGTACGGAAAGTCAATTTTCACCAACCAACAAGCCCTGATCAAGCTATTGGAAAACCCTTCAGCGAAAGCCATGGCGAAGCTGAAAAAGGATCCTGCGTTCATGCTTTATGAGTCGTTGTTCAATGGCTACCTTCAACAGATTCGTCCTGAATACAGCAGGTTGAATTCAGAAATTGATGAACAGATGCGCATCTATGTGAGAGGATTGGAAGAACTATTTCCGAACAAGAACTATTCTCCAGACGCCAACAGTACGCTTCGTTTGACCTATGGAAAAGCAGAGGGGAGCTCACCAGTAGACGGAATGGCCTATACCTTCTGTACCACAGCAGACGGTATACTTGAGAAGTACTACTCTGGAAATCCAGATTACGACCTTCCAGAAGACCTAGTGAAGCTGCTTGAATTAGAAAAGTACGGACGCTATGCGCACGAAGATGGAGAATTACGTATTTGTTTCACAGGTTCCAATCACACAACAGGAGGGAACTCTGGTTCACCTGCCATCAATGGGAAAGGACAGCTGATTGGATTGAATTTTGACCGTTCATGGGAAAGTACCATGAGTGATATTTTCTATGATCCAGGAAGATGTCGAAACATCATGGTTGACATCAAATACGTTCTTTGGGTCATAGATGTGTATGCAGGTGCAGGACACCTCGTAGATGAAATGACCTTGGTCTGGGGTACTGAATCACCAGAAATAGAAACACCGGAACTGGAATTGTCTAAGTAAAAACTACGCGGGCAATCAAACGCTGTTGAACGTTGAATATATTGACAGCAATGTCTGTAATGGATTGTTTGACGTGCGCATAAATTTGTTCGCCCACTTGAGGTAAGTCAAAAATTTCGGCGGTCATCGAACTTTTGGCAATTTTCCTTGATAGAGCAGATTGTGTAATGGCTTCTTGGGCAAATACCCCAAACATGCCTGCTTGAATCTTTCCGCTTTGGTTAGACATCTCCCTTCTAATTGTGAATACGACCGAGGTGCTCCCAAAAGCATTGGTCATATGGGTTCCAGCCAACCATAGATTGATTGGAGATCGTTCATCCTTGCTCATACTCTTCCCTTCGTTTTAAAAAATCAGAACTTCCAGCCGTGCATTCTCGTCCAAGATAAAACAGGTTGAATCCCATCTTCAAGTGAAAGTCTTACACTGCTTGTAGCCCTTGTTCTTACATAGATTAAACTCATTTAATGCGAATTTAGTTTCGGTAAATGAAAATAGTTGACATGGAAACGACGAAATGGGGAGGACGAAAAATTGTTTCTTCAAGGTACTCTGAGTTTTTACTCGCACTTGAAGAATACATTGATGGACGTGATGCAATGTTGCTCGAGGTAATAGGCAATGCTGAAGTTCAGAAGCTGGTAGCTTCCATCAGAAAAGAACCCAACGAGTCTTTTACAGTGCTCAAAGATGGATTTTTGTCGAAGTTGCTGAAGTTTTCCTTGGGAACTTCATTTACATTGGTGGAGGAAAGGGAACTGCTGAAAGACATTTTCCGAATTGCACAAGATAACGCTGCTACCTTATGTGTGCTTTCGAATAATAAGAATAGCAACTTGAGCAAAAAAGTAGCACGGTTTTCGATCTTGAATGGAAGAGTCAAGCAGCTTTATTCTGACACCAATAGCATTGATGAAATGCTGCAGTATTTGATGTCCGAAGGAATTGATTTGGTTGTGAGCGACATTCAACCACAAATTGCGTTGAGCCTGAGACAAACCTGCCAGAAAAAGTACCGAAAGAATTTTGTTTGGATTCAATTATTAAACCACGAAATAGCAGACTACCAAGCAAATCCCTCAAATTTAGCTAAGGGAATTAATTGGATCAAAGAAGGCACTGCAAACGCAGTTTGCGCTTGGAAAGTTGTGAGGTTTAAACCGCTAATCAACCAAGGAAGTAGATAACCAAAACAACCAGAATTAATACAAAAATCGCTACCAATACTGGTCCTCCAATTTCGTTTTGTTCTGCTTCTTTATGTTCGTGTGACATGGTGCGTATATTTTCTACAATAGTAAGAATGCTTTCCAATATGGAGCAACTTATTTTCTTTGGCTATCTTCTTTTCACAAAGTGGTTTCCCTTGTGAATAGCCATTTAAAGACAATTTTAATCAGTTATTCACTGATTTACAATCTTTTTCCTCCTTTCAAACAGTGCTATTGGCATCCAAGAAAACCAGCTTAGAATTCTTGATTTCAATCGTTTTCGGTGTACCTTTAGGGCACTTACAATTAGGTAAAGCAACCTTTTGGTTGTATCAGTTGTTGAGTATATAAGAACCTGTTTGAAATGAGAAAAATAATAACCCTTTTATTGTTGATTTGCTTGAGCGCACCTGGAACGTTCGCTCAAGTGGTAATCAATGAGTTTAGCGCCTCTAATTACACCGACTTTAACACTGGCGGTGAGTTCGAAGACTGGGTGGAGTTGTACAACCCCACTGGAGCAGCAATTGATATTGGAGGATTCTTCTTGTCGGATCTAGAAGGAGAACTCGACAAATTTGAAATTCCTGCAGGTACTATGGTGCCGGCTAACGGATTTCTTGTTGTGTTGTGCTCTGGGATGTTCGATGAGAATCCATATGCTTTTGGCTATTTGAACACAAATTACAAGGTTATCCAAGCGCATGATGAAGGCTTCTATTTCTCAGATCCCGGACTAACACCCATTAGTGCTTTCAAGTTTAATACTGATGGAGAGTCGACCTTTACTAACCATTCTTGGGGACACAGTGTAGATGGTGGAAATGACTGGGTTGTTTTTGCCGACCCTACGCCAGGTGCTTCCAATACGACGCAAGCCTTTGATGGATATGCATCCAAAGTTCAGTTTGACGTAGAAGCAGGTTACTACGCAGGTGCCATTTCAGTTTCATTGAGTGCAGATCCTAATACGACCATTTACTACACCCTCAATGGAAACGAACCTACAGACGCCTCTACTGAGTATACTGGACCGATAGCAGTAAACGCTACAACGGTTGTTAAAGCCATCGCTTATCCAGATGCGGGAAATATTCAGCCAAGCAAAGTAGAGACTAATACCTATTTCTTTGGCGCTGACCAACACACCATACCTGTTGTTTCACTCTCTGGAAACACCGTTGGCGACGGTCAATGGATTGGAGATGAATATTCGGCCATCGAATTTTTCAATATCGATGGATCTTTTTGGTGCGAAAGCAATGGAGACTCAAATGAGCACGGGAATGATTCCAATGCTTATGGTCAACGTGGCTTTGATTACATCACTAGAGACCAAATGGGACAAGCGCATGAAATCGAAGAGCAGTTGTTCCATGCCAAAGAAAGAGACCACTACCAACGTCTTATTTTCAAGGCTGCAGCAAATGATAATTACCCCTTTGAGCCTGGAGCGCACATTCGTGATGCCTATGTCCACACGTTGAGCCACAATGCTGACCTTCATCTAGATGAACGCACAAACGAAAGCTGCATCGTTTATCTCAATGGCCAATACTGGGGAGTTTATGAATACCGTGAAAAAGTAGACGACCTCGATTTTACAAGAGAATACTATGACCAACCACGTCACTTTGTTGATTTCATAAAGACTTGGGGAGGAACATGGAACGAGTTCGGTGATAATGCCGACTGGACTACTTTTGTGAACTTTGTCACTACAAATGACATGACAGACCCTGCGAACTTTGATTACGTAGAGTCTGTGTACAATACAATGAGCCTCATTGACTACTTCATTCTTAATTCGTACATCGTTTCTGCTGACTGGCTGAACTGGAACACCGCTTGGTGGAGAGGACGTCACCCTGATGGAGATGCGAAAAGATGGAGATATGTGCTGTGGGACATGGACGCCTCTTTCGGTCACTATGTGAATTATACAGGGGTGCCTGATACAGGTCCCGGTGCCGACCCTTGCAACCCGGATAACCTCGGAAATCCTGGAGGACAAGGTCACGTGCCAATTCTGAACGCGCTATTAGAAAACGAAGACTTTTTCGCTGATTATGTCAATAGATGGGCGAGTTTGAGTAACTCCTATTTCAATTGTGATTACATGCATGCCACGCTAGATAGCATGGTAAATGTCATTGAACCTGAAATGCAACGCCAATGCGACCGTTGGGGAGGAAGTATTGCAGGTTGGGAAACGGAATTGACGCAGTTGAGAGACTTTATTGATACCCGTTGCGCTGAAGTAGTAGTGAGTGGGATGGAAGACTGTTATGATGTTGTTCCTGTTACCTTGACTATTATTATTGAAGGAATTGGTGAGGTTGTAATCGAAGATTTTGAAATTTCAGGTGATATGGTGCCTTGGGAAGGTATATACTTCGCTGATTTACCACTAGAACTTTTTGCTGACGACCTTAGCCAAGGTGTTTTTCTGTACTGGGAAGTGACCTCTGGTAATGCGGTAATTGATGACCCTGAGAATCCTGACCTAACTCTCACCCTTACTGAAGATGTAACCATAACAGCTTACTTCCTCAACGACCTTGATCCACAACAAGTAATGTTTGATGTGCAACCTCCAGGAGCTGGAGAAATCCTATTCGAAGGGGTGCCGATGGGACCTTATCCAAATACCACATTGGTTGATGGCGGACCAGGGGACCTTGAAGCCGTAGGAGCTGATATTTGGTTCCAATTTGATCACTGGGAAATCTTGAATGCCAACATCAATCCAGATGATACCGATCCAGAAGGAACTGTATTTATCGCTCAGACTGATACCATTGTTGCTTTCTTCAATGAACTAGCCCATTTCGATATCCTTGTTGATGTGGAGCCAGCTGGAGCTGGATGGATTACCATGGACGGTGTTGATCTAGCACTACCTTGGGGAACCAACACGGTTGCTGGTGAAGTGGATATCAATTTCATTACAGGCGGAGTAGACCAATGGAGCGTGTTTTCGCACTGGGAAGTGAACAACAATGCTGTGCTTCCTGATGACTTGTCGCAAGACATGATTATCAACCTGACGGCTTCAGATACCATTGTTGCAGTGTACGATGTGATTCCTCACCAAACCATCACAGTTATGGTTGAGCCAGTTGAGGCAGGTTCTGTGCTTGTGGACAATACCCTGATAGTCAATAGCGATTGGACAGGTGAGTTGGAAGGTGATGTTCCGATGCCGTTTACAGCCTTCGCTGAAGCGTTTTGGTTCTTCGACAGATGGGAAGCAGAAAACCACTTGCCTTCGCCAGACAATAAATCTCAAGAGGTTGATTTTACACTTACAACCTCAGATACCATTGTAGCATATTTCGTCCAAGAACCATTTAATGTATTCGTTCCAAATTCATTTACTCCAAACAACGATGGAAAGAATGATGTGTTCTTGCCGATTGGCTCAGCGTGGGATGTTGATTTCTACGAACTGCTCATTTTTAACAGATGGGGCGAAATCGTATTCCAATCCACAGACGCTACTGTTCCATGGACAGGAGATCATCAAAATGGTACGCATTACGTTAGAGATGAAGTCTATGTTTACCGTTTGAAGGTGAAGTCTGTACATGAGGCTACGCCAAGTGAATACAGCGGAAGCATAACCGTTTTTAGATAATCAATGAACTTATTTGGAAGCCCTCTATCACTTGATAGGGGGCTTTTTTGTTTTGCCAACCTATTTAATACTAATTTTGGTCGATGAAGATAAGCGGGGCCCTGTTGATGTTGATATCGGTATTTCTGTTTACCACAGCGAATGTCCTCGTAAAACTCATTGCTGATCTTCCTACCACACAAATCGTTTTCTTACGTTCGTCTATCTCGTTGTTGCTGTGTGCGAGTTTTGTGGTGTACAAAGGGTTTCACTTCTTCGGGAAGAACAAGAAATGGTTGATTATTCGAGGCACATTCGGGATGGTAGCACTCACGCTTTTCTTTTATACCATTCAACATATTCCTCTCGCATCTGCAACGGTCATTCAGTATTTATCTCCAGTATTCACCGTGATTCTTGCTATGGTCTGGCTCAAACAAAAGGTCCGCCCCATTCAATGGCTTTTTCTAGCTGTTGCTTTCACAGGTGTGCTGTTTGTGAAGGGAATAGACAATGCGCAAGTGCCATTGAAATTCTTGTTTATTGGCGGACTCAGTGCTTTTTTTGCTGCAGTGGCTTATTTCGCCACTATGAAATGCAAACACACAGATCATCCTGTTCTTATCGTGATGTACTTTCACTTAATAGCTACACCAGTCATGGGTTCCATTTCTTTAGCAAATTGGGTGCCCATATCAGTGAATACAACTTTAATAGGGCTTGCAATCGGTGTGCTGAGCGTGGTAGCTCAAGTATCTATGTCAGCGGCCATTCTAAAAGAAGACGCTTCTGCTGTTATTCCAATAAAATATGTGGGGGCCATATTGGCGCTTGGCGTGGGGTACTTTTTCTTTGGCGAAACACTGAGCTTAACAGCCGTTTTTGGAATATTTTTGGTCATTGCAGGTGTTACACTTAATACGTTCGTGAAAAGACCAAGCCAGAAATAAGCCCAAATCAACTTGGCATTCGGTCAGAACAATTCAACGCAAAACCTGTCAGTTCAATTTATCTGACTTCGTTGATCAAGAACTATTGCGGAATTTAGCGCCATGATAGTAGCAATAACGCACCTCAAAGTGAAAAACGTATGGAAGCTTCCGCTCTTCCTAAAACATGCCACGGCCAGTCGGAAATCAGCTTTAATAGCTCCAGGGAACATGCTTGTTTCGACCAAGAGTGAAGGACCTTTCGTGTATAGAACTCTCACCGTTTGGAAAGATGAAAAAGCCCTCATGAATTACATCCACTCTAAACACCACGCTGCAGCAATGAAGAAGACGGGTTCAGTAAGTAATGAAACATATAGCACTCATTGGAAAGCAGATTACATTCCAAATTGGGACGAAGCCTTGCGAATGTTGGAAGCTTCTAGAAATCCTGCTTAAAGAACGGACTCTTCCATTCATATGCAGATAGATTTTTGAAGAAAGCAAAACCTACATAGGTAACTCCAGCTGTAATGCACGCAAGTGTCCATATAAAGAAGGCAAAACGAGCAAACATAGACGCTCTGGCGCTTGAACCAACAATGAATTCTGTGGGCACCAACATTGAAATTGCTAAACTGATGGCCGCAATCGTAATGCCCAAAGTCGTGAATGAGCGAAGTGGCCACATCATGATCTTGCGGTACCACGCCATGTCATTGCCCCATTGATGAATCAAATAGTGATAGCCGTCTCCTAGTTCTACGAACAGCAAAGGATCTTTGTCACAGTCCTCCAAAACGAATCGATCACTTGGAGCCATGATTTTAAACTTCTTGAGTTCAACTCCGAGATGCTTTTCAAGTGTTTTGATGCGTGAAATTGCTTCAGGAGGTATAGCTCCCTTAAACTGCTTGGAATCTAAGAACCGCAATCGATACTCTATGCACGTTTTCTCAATTTCCTTGATGGAATAAATGCGCTCCAAAGCAAGTTCTTTCCATGAGAAGTGAACTTGTTCATTCCCCTTTGATTCGAGGTTTTTCTGAACGCGCTGGTCTTCACAATAAGCCTTGTATAAAACGCTAAATGCTTGGTCTAGAACCGCATTTGCTTCGCTTGGTGAGAGCTGAATTTTACGTTTATCGAGCTCCTCTCTGAGATTTGTGTTTTTAAACATTCCTTTCCGCTTTTACTCCATAACACGCTCTTCTCGAGTTTGTTGTTCTGAAAGTTACAAAATGTGTCGGATTGGTATGAACGAAAGTACCCGACTTTTCTTCGAAACTTTTCTACCTGAATCCCAATCTTACCTTTCTATATGGCTTACTCTTTGTAATTTCGCAAAACCCATTCAATGACCATGGAAACAGTAGCCCCTTATACCCCCAAAAATAAAGTTCGAATTGTCACAGCAGCTTCGCTGTTTGACGGACATGATGCAGCAATCAACATCATGCGCAGAATCATGCAAAGTTCTGGCTGTGAAGTTATCCACCTAGGACATGATAGAAGTGTGGAGGAAGTTGTTAACTGTGCAATTCAAGAAGATGCGCAAGCCATAGCCATGACCTCTTACCAAGGCGGACACGTAGAGTACTTCAAGTACATGCATGACTTACTGAAAGAGAAAGGCGCATCGCACATCTGCATTTTTGGCGGGGGAGGTGGAACCATCCTTCCAGAAGAAATTAAGGAACTTCACGCATACGGGATTACACGTCTGTACCATCCTGATGATGGAAGGTCTATGGGGTTACAAGGCATGATCAATGACCTCATCGAACGATGTGATTTTCCGACTGGATTAAACCTTAACGGGGAAATCAATCATCTTCAGCCAGCACATCCAGGTGCTATCGCGAAGCTGATTTCAGCCGCAGAAAATGACCCGGAAGGAAGTGAACCGACGCTCAAACTCATTCGTGAAAAAGCTGAAAAATCAGCGACACCAGTCCTAGGAATTACCGGAACAGGCGGAGCAGGTAAATCTTCTATGGTAGATGAGTTGGTGCGAAGATTCCTGATGGACTTCCCCGAAAAACACATTGCCATTGTTTCTGTTGATCCATCAAAAAGAAAAACAGGTGGAGCACTCCTTGGAGATCGAATTCGCATGAATTCAATCAAAGATGAACGCGTGTACATGCGCTCTCTTGCCACCAGACAGTCCAATCTTGCACTGTCGAAACATGTGAATGAAGCACTTGCCATTCTTAAAGCGGCTAAATTCGACCTAATCATTCTTGAAACAAGCGGTATTGGTCAGTCTGACACCGAAATCATGGACCACAGCGATGCTGCCTTGTACATCATGACACCAGAGTTTGGAGCGGCAACTCAGCTGGAGAAGATTGACATGCTCGATTTCGCTGACGTTGTAGCAATCAACAAATTTGATAAACGAGGCGCGCAAGACGCCTTGAGAGATGTGCGCAAACAATACAAGCGCAACCATCAGGTGTGGGATACAGAAGACACTGATCTTCCTGTGTTTGGAACCATTGCTTCGCAGTTCAACGACCCTGGAACCAACAGACTTTATCGCAGTTTGATTGCAACAATCAATCAAAAATCAGGAGCCAAACTGGAATCGCATTTCGAAATTTCTGA
>CAYGUR010000061.1:0-608 GCA_964353035.1 uncultured Comamonadaceae bacterium
CACAATCACCAATAAGATAATCGTCAATGCCGGAATAAAAGGCAATTTGAAATCGACGATGTCTTCCTTGTTCAACAATTGATTCGCCCAAAACACAAACAGAAGCGGAGTTGAAAAAGCAGAGACCAACGAAGAAATGGTAGTTAACGCAATGCTCAACGCGATATTCCCTTTTCCTATGAGGGAGAAGAAGTTAGAGACATTTCCACCCGGACAAGCAGAGACCAAGAGCATGCCCATGGCAATCGCCGGACTGGGTTTCAATAGCAGAATCAATCCAACGCTAATCAAGGGTAAGATGAGCAATTGACTCACCGCACCCAAGATCACTGAGACGGGATTCTTTAATATGTATTTGAGGTTCTCCACTTTCAGGTGAAGCGCCACACTGAACATGATGATGGCGAGACAAAAGTTTAGAAAACGAAGGCTGTCTGGACTAAATCGCAGCGTGATCTCATTCAATTCCTCCATTGAGCAAGGATCTTAGTTCATCTAAAGAAACACTGAGTTCAAGGTTTGAATCGCACGCGTAGCCAATTTTGCCTGTTTCCTAAGATACAACAATCGCAATGGCATCAGATTGTTATGCAATCCACAGTGCTGCC
>CAYGUR010000061.1:618-11785 GCA_964353035.1 uncultured Comamonadaceae bacterium
CTGCCCGGTGCCGCATACCAACACCCTTGAGTGTTTCGTCGCTTTCAGATGCGGGAAGGACACCACTGGCACTTACAATTCTTCCGTCTTGAATCAACACCGCTCCGTCGTGCAACGGACTGTTTTTAAAGAAAATGCTCTCCAAAAGGATGGCTGTTAATGCTGCATCAATTTTTCGTGATGACCGAATGAAAGGAGCAGGGTCTGAATTGCGCGCTACCACAATCAATGCGCCTGTTTTGGACTTCGACATCCGTTCGCATGCGCGAATGATACTCTCAACAAGCTGCGGATCGCCCTTTTCAGATTTATTCGAAAACCAGCGGGCTAAAAAGGAGGGCTTGTTCGACAGGAATTCTCTATTTCCGATGAATAACAAGAACTGCCTGAGCTCTTGCTGGAATACAATCATTAAGGCAATAACTCCCACACCAATAAACTGTCCGAGAATTTCGCCCAGCATTTCCATTTGTAGGGCCGAAACCAATTTCCACAGAATGTAAATGGCCAGGATGCCAAAGAAAATCTTGATGGCCACTGTTCCCCGCGTCAATTTGTAGAGTTGGTAGATGATGATTCCCACCAAGAGAATATCAATGCCGTCAATCAGCGTAAAGTCAATAAAACCGAGTGTGCCTATCATGATTCGTTCGCTAAGCTAACAATTTTGATGGCTTCTGCAGCGGCTTTTACATCGTGGACGCGTAACACATTTGCTCCTTTCATCAAGGCAACGACGTTGGCAGCGGTGGTTCCGTTGAGTGCTTCTTCTGCTTTGATATTCAGCGGCTTGTAGATCATTCCTTTTCGCGACAATCCTATCAGAAGCGGACAGTCAAGGGTAGAGAATTCTTTCAGCCTGCCTAGCAGTTCATAGTTGTGCTCCAATGTTTTACCGAATCCAAACCCAGGGTCTAAAAGAATGTCTGAAATTCCTTCTTGTCGAAGCAGGTTGAGCTTTTCGGTGAAGAAATGATAGACTTCATTGACCACATCCCCATACTTTGGTGCCTTTTGCATGGTTTGCGGATCGCCTTGCATGTGCATTAACACATAGGGAAGTTGGTGTTTCGCAACAACTTTTAAAAGGGAAGCATCAATGTTCCAAGCGCTCACATCATTGACCATTCCTGCACCTGCTTGATAGGCCGCTTCAACCACTTCGCCATAAAACGTGTCAATGCTGATGAGGAGGTCTGGAAACGCCTCATGTACTGCCTCAATGACAGGTACAACACGTTTGATTTCAGCGTTCGCACTAACTCGTTCTGCACCCGGACGTGTACTTTGTCCGCCGATGTCAATTAGTTGTGCGCCTTCATCCATCATCTTTCGCACTTGATTTACAGCGCTTTCCACCACTTCTTTTCGACTCTCAGCATAAAAAGAATCAGGCGTTGCGTTCACAATCCCCATGATGGCGGGAGAGGAAATGGTGATAAGTTGATTTCGGTTCCGAAGGGTGAAGCTCATGAATTCAGATCAATGGTTGTATCTTTCGCCGGGAAAGTTAATGAAGGAATGACGGATACCAATAGCCAATACGACGCAGTTATTCATCGCTGTGAAGATATTTTTCAAAAGAAGACCAAAGACTACGGTACGGCCTGGAGAATTTTGCGCACATCTTCGCTCACCGACCAAATCTTTATCAAAGCAAATCGCATTCGCACGCTTCAAGAAACGGGTGTAAGTAAAGTAGGGGAAGGCGTTGAAGATGAGTTTATTGGCATCATCAACTACTGTGCAATGGCGCTTATTCAGTTGGAGTTGGAAAACGAAGATCCGCTTGAATTGCCCGTTGCACAAACCATGGAATTGTACCGCAAACACATCGATGAAACGAAAGCATTGATGCTGAAAAAGAACCATGATTACGGCGAAGCGTGGCGTGATATGCGTGTGAGTTCATTGACAGATTTGATCTTGATGAAACTCCTTCGCGTTAAGCAAATTGAAGACAACGAAGGGAAAACATTGATTTCTGAAGGCATTGATGCCAACTACCAAGACATGATTAATTACGCTGCTTTCGCACTAATTTTGATGTCGGAAGGGGCCAAAGCATAGGGTGTTAACACCTTGTTAAATAGAAAACATTCACGTATTACCGGGCGTAAATTGTACCGAAATCGAATAACCAAACGAGCCAAAAAGTAGCATTATGCGTATTGTACTTATCATTTGTAGAATTCTCGTAGGATCCCTGTTTGTAGTATCAGGACTGATTAAGTCCAACGATGTGATGGGCTTCATGTACAAATTGGAAGAATATTTTGAGCCAGGTGCTTTGAACCTTGAATGGCTCATGCCCGTTGCGTTGCCACTCGCGATCTTCATTGTGATTGGCGAAGTGCTGCTAGGAGTGGCATTGCTGGTAGGAGCCCTGCCGAAGTTAACCAGCACGCTAACGCTGATTATGATGCTGTTTTTCACCTGGTTAACCTATTACACTGATACCTGTGATCCCAACGGGACGGTGATGGTAGAAAATGCCCAAGGTGTGGTGGAAGAAATCGCAAACCAATGCGTATTGGAATGTGGCTGTTTTGGAAACGCCATTCCGCTCACCCCGCGTGAAAGCTTCTACAAGGATTTGTTTTTGCTGATTTTTGTGATTCCGATTTTTATTGGAGCGTGGATGGGACGTGTTCGCTTGAACACCACCAAGGAGGCAATCTTCATTTATACCTTCTCCATTTTAATCACGTCGCTCTTCGCCATGATGATGTTGGATTGGATGTTCCCAGTGATCTTCCTCACCCTCTGTTTGATTATAGCTGGTGTAATTCAAAAGCGAATTACAGGAAAGAAACAAGAATGGCTCATGGCCGCTGGAGTGCTAGTTATAGCTGGATTCTTCCAGTATTCGACCTTGTATCATTTACCGATGAAAGACTACCGTCCTTATGCGGTTGGAGAAAGTATTCGCGAGAACATGAAGGACGCAGATGAGTTAAATGAAAATCTGGCTCCTGGCGAAGAACCTTACCAAGCACCTGAGTATGCTACAGAATACACCTTTGTAAATGTAAAAACGAAGGAGGATACTGTAGTTATGTCGAACGACTGGCTAGAAATACAAGGTACAGAATGGTTTAAAAACACTTATGAAATTGCTGAAAATGGCTACGATGGCGCTTCAGTCTTGGTGAAAGATGGCTACAATCCGCTGATTCAAGATTTTGAGGTGATGGACTATCAAGGAGATGATTACACCTATGAAATTGTTGGGAATGAAGGCTACACCTTCTTGCACATCTCCAAAGACTTGAACACCGCACATACTTGTCCGCAAGAAGCCTTGAATGCACTAGCGAAAAAGGCAGAGGCAAACGGACATGCTTTTTACGCATTGACAAGTGCGTCGTATGAAGAGGCTGAAGAATACCGCCATGAATACCAAGCGGCGTATCCCTTCTTGGTGTGTGACCAAACAGAATTGAAAATTGTGGTGCGAAGCAATCCGGGATTGATTTTGATCCATGATGGAGTGGTGCTAGGAAAGTGGGCTGCTTCTGACATTCCCGCGTACGAAGATTTGAACGAACTCATCAAGTAAAGGTGGCTACATTCCTTGGTCGACGCATCTTTTACGGCTTTACCGTACTTTTCGGTGTGGTGACCTTGGTCTTCTTTCTATTCGGATTGGTACCTGACCCAGCGCGTGAACTGGCCGGACAAACAGAGTCCGAAGAGGTGATTCAATCAATTCGAGAAAAGTACAATTTAGACCTTTCGTTGGGGAAGCGTTATGCATTGTTCCTGAACGATGTATCTCCCGTTTCATGGTATGCGCTTGACGAAGAATCAAGACGATTTCGATCTGAAAAAGAAGTGGGCGGGGCAACGGTCTTTAGCACGTCTTCCAATCGGTTGGTGTTGAAGCCTCCGTATCTGGGAAGGTCCTATTTAACTGATCGCACCGTAACAGACATTCTTTTTGACGCTTTACCTGGAACGCTTATTTTGGCCTTGGTAGCCATGTTCTTTGCCATGGTTGTAGGCATTAGTTTAGGGGTTTGGTCTGCGCTGCGCGAAGGGAGTTTTATTGATCGAAGTATTCTATTGTTGGCCTCTGTTGGCATGAGCGGACCATCTTTTTTCATGGCCATCGTCATCGCCTGGGTAGGTGGATATCTACTTCATGATTCCGTATCTATTTCTTTGTGGATCATGGTTTTACCACTTTTTGGATTCGTGCTTCAGAAGTTCGTTTTGAAACGAAAAGACCATCGGGTTTTTCAACTTTCACTTGTGCTTTCTTTTGTGTTGTGGATCTTCGGAGGAAGGTTTGGAATTCCTTCATTTAGCATGCACTTACCTGGAACCGGACTCCCGATGAACGGAAGTTTATTCACGGTTGATGTCTGGGAAGGAGAGCAGTTGGCATTGCAAAACTTGGTTCTTCCCGCCATTACCTTGGGAATTCGTCCGCTGGCGGTAGTTGCTCAACTTATGCGTAACAGTGTTTTGGAGGTGATGCGCCAAGATTTCATTCGCACGGCAAGAGCAAAAGGACTGACTGAATGGCGAATTGTTACCAAACATGTTTTGCGCAACGCCATGAATCCCGTATTGACAGCTGCTTCAGGTTGGCTGGCATCGATGTTAGCAGGCGCCGTATTCGTTGAATTTGTGTTTGGATGGAAAGGAATGGGGTTGGAGGTTTTTCGCTCCTTGGAAAAAAACGATTTGCCTGTGGTAATGGGCGCTGTAATGGTGATCGCCGTGATCTTTGTGGTGATTAACACACTAGTAGACCTGCTCTACGGATGGATCGATCCACGGGTTAGATTGAGTTAATTCGCTCATTGAGCATAGAAATGAGCTTCGCGGAAGTGGTATTGTAGTAACGTTTTGTTCGGTAACTGCTCACCCATTGAATACCAGAAATCGAATTGGTTAAAAACAATTCATCTGCAGCCAATAAGTTTTGCGGATTCAGCGTACACTCATACACTTTGATTTGATTTTCGAGTGCGAGGTTGATCAATTGCATACGCATGATTCCTGCGATGGGGCCTTCTTCAAGGGTAGATGTGTACAGCACTCCATTGCTCACTAAAAACAAATTTGAAGAAGTAGCTTCAATAATTCCGCCTTTGTAATTCTGGATCAGCGCATCGTCCAATTGATTCTCTTTGGCGAACAAGCTAGCCATCACGTACAATCTACAGTCGATGTTTTTATAGATAGCTAGCTTATTGACATCCTTCTTCATGTCTGTAAAGAGATCCACCTTCTTGCCTTTTTCGTTCAGATTGAACTTGTTGACGCTCAATGGGTACGCTTCAATAACGTATTCCATTTCATTGCTTGTGGGCAAGTAGAATCCCTCAGACTTTCTCGTAAAAGTGATGCGCAATCTTCCCCCCTCAGTAATTTCATTCTTACTGATCAGGTCATTGACTTCCTTTTCAAGTTTTTGAAGGGTGAAGTTGATTTCGCGTTCGAATTTGTACGCTTTCATGGATTCTAAAATCCGACTGAAGTGATGTTCGAGAAACACGGGTTTGCCATTCATGATACGAATGGTCTCAAAAAATCCGTCAGCAAAGTGAAAGCCTCTATTGGTGACGTGCACCGAAGCATCAGTTGCTGAACGAAATTCTCCTTGACTAAACACGTATTGCATATGCCTACGAAACTAAGGAAGTAATGTGGTCAATCAAAGGGGCATTTGTGGGAATTAAAATGCCAGGCACTCCAGCACCACTTCCAGCCTCAAGATCACGCTCTTTGTCACCAATCATCACAGAGGACTTAGGGTCAATATTGAATCGGGCTAATGCTCTCTCAATCATTAAACTACCAGGCTTTCGCGTGAGTGACTTCCCATAGGCATCATGGTGCGGGGAGTAGTATATCTCGGTGATTTTGAATCCGTGTTCTTCACATTTTTTACGAAAAAACGCGTGTATTTCGGCTACGTCTTCATGGGTGTACAACCCTTTGGCAATGCCACCTTGGTTGGTGATGAGCACAAGAAGATATCCAGCATCGTGCAGTTTTTTCATGGCAGCCAATGCGGTGGGGAGCAAGGTGAACTCACTGATGTTTTTCGTGTAGTCTCCTGGATCATGATTGATGACCCCGTCTCGGTCTAAGAATACAGCCTTGTTCATTGGTTATAGCTTTCGATCTCTGATAATTTCTTTTTTCCGCGTCTAAATTCGCCCGTTCCTTCCGCCACAAGTTTTCCTTCTGCGTAAAGTCTACTCACCGCTTTGATTCCGCCTAAGAAGTTGCCTTCTTCATCCATTTCTGGACGAAGCGTTACCAGTCCTTCAGCGTGCAAGAGTTCAGTTGTAACCGGACGTTTCAATCGCGTTTCGAATCGGACGGTGTACAGAAAATACTCAGTGTCTAGAGACGCAGCAGCAAAATACGCAGCATCATCGAGCATTTTAAAATACATTGCTCCGTGCAAAGAGCCTGCTGCATGAAAATACCGTTCATCAAATCTGCAGTCAATCTCGCAAACGCCATCACCAATTTGAAGAGAGGGAGTAGGGAGTGTGTGGTTCACAGTGGCAGACAAATACATCTGCTTCAATCTAGAGTAGTGCTCTTGCATGGTGCAAAAGAACGCACTAGTAAGTTCAAACACAAAAATCCAACAAAAAAGCCATACTAAGTTGTGGAAAACAATGTTATAATCAGTTAGAACACAGTTCGTATGAACAAACAAATTTCACAATTTTGTTAGGCTTAATTGTTCCTATAATCTAGAATTCTGAATACACAATCAACAACCGAGAAGCTCCTTCAAGCATGGAAAGTTTTACCTCAATGCATTGTGCTTTGGGATGAAGCCATGATTTGTGTTGCTTGCAATCGCTACAGCGAGGCGAATTTCACCGGGTTGAATTCGAAAGCGTTGATTGGTTTGGAATTGAGTGAAGTGCCTGGATTGATAAATGAAAATGAAGTGGTGCGCTCGTTCGAGAAAGCACTTGTCACGGGCAAACCAGTAGATCTTCAACGTGAGATTTCCTACAACGGAAAATCTGTGACCATTGAAACCACTATTTCATATCAAAAGGATGAAGATACAGGTAGAGGCTATTTTCTTTCTGTATGCCATTTGAATAAATCGGATCAAGAAACAGAGCTGCCGTTTCAAGCTTGGGATTCTCTTTTCGCTACGAGTTCTGAAATTTACGCGTGTATTGATCAATCTGGAAGGGTTTTAAGACTGAACAATAATTTCATCGGAATGCCGCCGTCTCAATGGATTGGACAGTATTTGATGAATTTCATTGATTCAGAAGACCAGCAGGTGTTTCAAATTGCCCTAGAGCGAACATTTATTACTGCAGAGCTGATGCGCCTTGAATTGGTCATTCGAGGTCGGTGGTACAGTGTCACCATTAATCCGTGGGTTGAAGACAATGCAGTGGAGTATGTAGTGGTGCTGTTTAGAGACATTACAGATGAACGAAAGCGCAATAGGAAGAACCAAGGACGTATGGCTTTGCTCAATGATGCCCTTGCGCGTTCTGAAGAAGCTATTTTTTTGGTGCATGTCGAAGGCAAAGTGGCCTTTCACAACAAAGCAGCTTCTGAACTTATTTCGCCCATTCCTTTTCACATAGACAACCTTCGACTTCAACTCCGAAATTGCTTGTTGTCAGAAGATGGTAAAAAAGCTTTAACTCCAGATCAACTCAGCATCTTTGAAGTGTTGGAAGGACAGGAGCCTAGAAAGCAACGCTTCATTCTCAAAGCAACAGGGGGATACCTTCCCATTGAAAGTTCGGTTCAAACACTAGAGCCTGAAGGAAATCATGTTGAATATGTATTGTGGACGCTTCGCGATATTTCACGAGATCATGCTCGAATCAGAGGACTCGAAAAAGTCAATGAACACCTTGATCACTTTGTGCAAGCTGCGGCACACGACCTTCGCTCACCAATTGCGAATCTAGAAAACCTATCGCTGCTCATACGTCGAACAAACTCTATTGAGCAAAGCAAACTATTAGCTGAGCAAGTAGGACAAAGTGCTACACAACTCAAAGAGGTGATCTCTAGTATGATGGAGCTTGCTGAGGCGCGGGCTTTCGAGCATTTAAAGTCGGAAGAAGTCGCTTTTGAACCCTTAATGGATGAAGTGAAAGGCACCTTGGAAGGTCCTTTGCTGGACAATGGAACAACGGTGAATGTTGATTTTGAGCAAGCACCAACCATACAGTACAACAAAGCACTTTTGCGTAGCATCCTCTTCAACTTGCTCTCAAACGCTGTAAAGTACAAGCACCCAGATCGTTTTCCTGTTGTAGACATTCACACTGAGGAAGCAACTGATTTCAAAGGGGCAGTGTGGCTATCTGTAAAAGACAATGGCATAGGTATGGACCTTTATTCTGTTGGGAAAAACCTGTTCAAACCATTTTACAGAGTCAAGAATGATGGTGTTGGTAAAGGCATTGGACTGAGCTTGGTCAAGAGTTTTGTGGAACGAAATGGTGGGGAAATTCGCGTTGAAAGCACGCCAAACGAAAGAACACATTTCAGAATTCTTCTTAGAAGCTATTCTGAAAATTTAGATTCTCTTCAATACACGCTCTTCGACCCAGACTGTTAAGCAATTTTTTGTCCGTTAACAGCTTCTGATTCAGGCTGCAAAACAATGACGTCTCCTTCTTTTCCTACAGCGCCTAAAATCAAACATTCAGACATGAATTTGCCAATTTGTTTGGGAGGGAAGTTTACCACCGCTACCAATTGTTTACCCATCAAAGCTTCTGCAGTATAGCGAACAGTGAGTTGGGCACTGGTTTTCAACACACCAATTTCGTCGCCAAAATCAATCCATATCTGAAAAGCAGGCTTCCTAGCTTCAGCAAAGGGTTGAACATCAACAACGGTTCCAATTCGCATGTCAACTTTCAGGAAATCACTAAACTCAAGCATTGTTTCCGTTTTTTTTCAAAGGTAGTTAGTTTCAATTGTTGATGAATCTCACCCTTAAAACCTGTGTGTTTCCTCCTTTCATCCGTACATTTGAATCAAATTCGAAGTATGGCTTGGCCTAAATTTAATACGACTGATTTCCCTTCAGTCACAAAAGAAGAGTGGACAGCCAAAGCGCTGAAAGATTTGAAGGGAAGTGCATTGGAATCGCTCTATTGGGATTCAGAACTCGGTCCAGTTGAACCGGTTTTTCATCCTGAAGATCAGATAACGAATCATGAGCTGCCACCGCGGTCTCTTCACAATCAAGACAACGCTTGGGAGTTGACACAGTCTTTTCACGGAAGCGACTCAAATCAACAAGTGATTGCATCATTGATGCAAGGAACTTCTTACCTCAACCTTGAACTTCAAGATGCAGAGCAAGATAAGTTGGCGAAATTGCTAGCAGATGTTCACTTGGAGATGATTCATTTAAGAGTTGAAGGTACTGTAGAAGTCAATGCAGTGTTGGATGCCCTTTCAAAACTGGTTTCAGAACGAAAATTAGATACAAAACAACTGAGGGGATGCTTAGGCCAAGACCTGTTGACATCAAGCTTCAACCACGGAAAATTCTCTTCAGAAGAAGAGCTGGCAACTGCAGTTACAGCTCAAATACATGCCATTTCAGAAGCGTTTCCGAGCATGCGTTCATTGCCCGTTCAAGCAAATCGGTTCTTTGAGGCAGGCGCTACGAATGCCTTGGAATTAGCCATTGCCCTTCATCTTGGAAATACGTACCTCAATGTGGTGATGGAAAAAGGCGTTTCCATTGATGAAATCTCCCACCTTCTAGAGTTTAAAATGGCCGCGGGCGGAAGCTATTTCATGAACATTGCCAAGTTTAGAGCCTTTCGAACTATGTGGCAAAAAGTAGTTGAGAGCTATTCGCCTGATCATGCTTGTTCAAAAGTGGCGTGGATTGAAGCCAAAACGAGTGAACGTTATTTCAGTTCCAACGATCATTACAACAACTTGCTTAGAGCTACTACTTCCGCAATGTCTGCTGTAGTTGGATCAGTAGACAGTTTGGATGTTTCCAATTGCTCGCCTTCCAAACAAGACAATGATGAATTGCGCTATGCGCGAAACATCCAACACTTACTTAGGGAAGAGTCGTGGTTAGACGCGGTGATTGACGCTGGACATGGCAGCTATTACATTGAGGAACTGACCAATAAACTGATAGCGAAGGCCGGAGAACTCTTGAAACAAATTGAAAACGCAGGAGGGATTTGGACTGAAACAGGGACTAGATTCATTGAGAATGAGATAGCGTGCAATCGTGAAGAAATCCTTGCCGAAGTGAGAAGCGAGAAGCGCCTCGTCATAGGAGTGAATAAATTTGCTTCAGCTACATCGGTACCTGAACAAAATGGCGGCGAAAGCGGAAGACTAGCGCTTTTCAACGTACCATTCGAATTGATAAAAAAGGATTAGGATGAAAAAAATTGGACAACTCAATTGGTTTGAAGCCAATCCGAAAACTACTGAAACACGTGAATATGCCGCACGTTTAACTGCTGACAAACTTGAGCTCAAAGGGAAATACACCGATGAGAACACACCTCAATTGTCGCACTTAAACTACCCATCAGGCTTACCGCCTTTCCTCCGTGGACCGTATACGACGATGTATACATCACGTCCGTGGACCGTTCGCCAATATGCCGGATTCTCAACGGCTGAAGCATCCAACGCTTTTTACCGGGCAAACCTGAAAGCCGGACAAAAAGGGCTGTCTGTAGCCTTTGACCTAGCAACCCACAGGGGATACGATAGTGACCACCCGCGTGTTGAAGGTGATGTTGGAAAAGCAGGTGTAGCAATTGATTCTGTTCTAGACATGAAGGTGCTGTTTGATCAAATCCCACTGGATAAAATGTCGGTTTCAATGACCATGAATGGCGCTGTTATTCCAATCATGGCCTTTTACATTGTTGCGGCTGAAGAGCAAGGGGTTTCGCCAGATCAACTTGCTGGAACCATTCAAAACGACATATTGAAGGAGTTTATGGTGCGAAACACCTACATCTATCCTCCGAAACCTTCCATGCGCATCATCTCAGACATTTTCGCATATGCTTCGCAAAAGATGCCGAAGTTCAACTCCATCAGCATCAGTGGCTACCACATGCAAGAGGCTGGCGCAACGCCTGACCTAGAGTTGGCTTATACCTTGGCAGACGGACTGGATTACATC
>CAYGUR010000061.1:11795-14073 GCA_964353035.1 uncultured Comamonadaceae bacterium
CAGGTATGGCTGCTGGACTTGATATCGACGCTTTTGCACCAAGGCTCTCTTTCTTCTGGGGCATTGGAATGCAACACTTCACGGAAATTGCGAAAATGCGTGCTGCTCGTCTGTTGTGGGCGAAAATTATCAAAACATTCGACCCAAAGAATAGCAAATCCATGGCATTGCGAACGCATTGTCAAACTTCGGGATGGAGCTTAACAGAACAGGACCCATACAACAACGTTGCGCGCACATGCATCGAAGCGCTTTCTGCTGCTTTGGGAGGAACGCAGTCTTTGCACACCAATGCATTGGATGAGGCCATAGCGCTTCCAACTGAGTCTTCAGCGCGAATTGCACGTAACACACAGTTGTACTTGCAATACGAAACCGATATCAGCAAGGCCATTGATCCTTGGGCGGGCAGCAAGTATGTGGAAACACTGACTGCAGACATCGCTGAAAAGGCTTGGAAACTCATTGAAGAAGTGGAAGAACTGGGAGGCATGTCAGCAGCCATTGAAACTGGACTTCCTAAAATGCGCATTGAAGAGGCTGCTGCACGTAAGCAAGCCCGCATAGATAGCGGAAAAGATGCGATTATCGGTGTGAATCTTTTTCGTCCGGAACAAGAGACCGAAATTGACATTCTTGAAGTGGACAATGAGGCGGTTCGAAAAGGACAAATTGAGCGCTTGAAGGAACTGCGGGCAAACAGAAATGATGCAGCGGTACAAGCGAGCTTGAGTGCACTTACAGAATGTGCTAAAACAGGACAAGGTAATCTCTTAGAGTTGGCAGTGAACGCCGCAAGAGACCGAGCAAGCTTAGGTGAGATTTCTGACGCCATGGAAGTTGCTTTCGGAAGGTACAAAGCCACACAACAAAGTATTTCAGGTGTCTATTCTGCTGAAGCTATGGAACAAGATGATTTTAAGAAGGCCCGTCAAATGGCCGACCAGTTCGCTGAGTTAAGCGGAAGACGTCCACGTATTATGATAGCTAAGATGGGCCAAGACGGCCATGACCGCGGGGCGAAGGTGATTGCTACCTCGTTTGCTGACATTGGCTTTGACGTGGACATTGGTCCTTTGTTTCAAACTCCTTCTGAAGCCGCAAAGCAAGCGGTAGAAAACGATGTGCACATTCTGGGAGTTTCTTCATTAGCAGCAGGACATAAAACACTTGTTCCGAAGGTCATTGATGCACTCACAAAAGAGGGGAGAGAAGACATCTTGACCGTTGTAGGGGGTGTTATCCCAAAGCGCGATTATGAGTTTCTCTATGAAAATGGGGTAGTGGGCATCTACGGACCAGGAACGAATATCTCAGTGGCTGCCCAACATATTCTTGAAATCCTAATCAAGGCTTATTCTTAATCCATTTGTGGATTGTATGAATCAAATGTACCATCGTTGTAAAAAACAATGATGCGCTGAATCTCTTTTGCCTGTCCTTTTGAAGGCTCTGGCTTTCGTGCATTATGCAGCACATCAGTAGCAGCCGCTTCACCTTGTTGTGAACTGCTGGTAACATTTGTATCAGAAGCGCTTCCTTTGTCTTCCCTTATTGAATCATGGTTTACAACTGCATCAGTAACTAGCGACTTAACACTTGACACATTTGTAAACATTTCTCCTTTACCGTGAAGGAGCCATCGGGTGTCCAATTCAGGATACATATCGCTCAAAGACGATAAAAATGTAACACTAGGTCTGTTCCTACCATTGATCAAGTGGGAAATTGCAGAACGTTGCACACCACATTTTTCTGCTAAGTCCTTAGGTTGCAGGTTGTAGTGTTGAAGAATAAGACTAATTCGTTCGCTGAAGCTTTTCATGGATACAAATGTAACACTCTTTGGAAACATTTGTACATATTGGAATTGTTACAAATGTTTCCTTCTGTGCGAAAGGTAGTCTGCATTTGTATAAAAAACAGATGGATACAACTTAACTTAGATTGAATTAAGCGACTGGAACAATGTGAGTTAACCCATTTAATTCAGGTTGTGATACGAATGTATCAATTGAATCGTTCGTTGTTCAAATTGTTGCCCAGCACAAAAGAAGCTACATCCATGCGCTTTTTTGCTTGTGGTTGAAGCACTAAAAGTTGAAATAGCTTTTGATCTCCGCACACCACAAACAATCCGTCTGTATTTTGAATCAGTGTTCCTGGAGTTTGTTCGGCATCGAGTTGAGTTGGATTCCCAAAATGGATTTTATACGTCATCTCGTGGGTTTCGGTCCATGCAGACGGGAAGGGATTCAAGCCACGAACGAAATTGTGA
>CAYGUR010000062.1:0-7158 GCA_964353035.1 uncultured Comamonadaceae bacterium
CTTAGGAAGTGTTTCGTCCGCCTTGTTCAGAAGCAAATCTAGGGTTGCAGAATTGGTGATTCCACTTATCAAAAATGACGATAATGCTCCGTTGAAGAGAAGTTCTCCGCCATTGGCGCCAGCTTTCGGACCAATTTCAATAATCCAATCTGCACTGCGAATAAAGGCAGGCGAATGTTCAACTAAGATGACTGAGTTCCCTTCTGCTACTAGCTGCTGGAACTTTCGAATTAGGATTTTTTGAAACGCAGGATGGAGGCCTATTCCTGGTTCATCGAACACATATAAGACGTTTGAGAGTCCCGCACGGAGTTGATTGATCAATCTGACACGCTGCATCTCACCTTGACTCAGCGCAATTGCTTCTGTTGACATGGAATGGTGACCCAATCCCAGTGCAGACAATTCACTCATCAGACTTACTAGTTCATTTACTATCAACTGCTCTTTGCCTGAAAGCTCCAACGAAGTGAGCTCAGCTTGGAGCATACGCAGTGACAAACCTGAATAGTGGTCTATTGAATACCCTTTCCATTTTACTTCAAGGGCTGATTGCGAAAGTCTTGCTCCTTTGCACACAGAGCAGGTTGCCGCGTCTACAAAACGCAGAATGTTTTTGTTTCGGTCCCGTTTTAAAATTTCCGACATGATCGGGATCATTCCTCGGTAGAACCCCTTTTCTCTGGGCTTCGCTTTAATGCCCGTCCATTTTAGCCGAGAAGCTTCGCTGTGTTTACCAAAGGGGATTTTCACGCGATCACTTCCATACAAGACCACATCAATTTGTTCTTGGGTGAGCTCATTCCAGGGGATGTCGACATTGAAACCATGCGCTTCGCACACCTCATTCAGCGCATCTACCGTGACTTGCGAATACATGGTGTAGCCATTCGGCTGAGTTGGCACCAAAGCGCCGTCTCTGAGGGTTTTCGTGGGGTCAGCAATGAGTTTTTCGATGGAAATGTACTCTTCTAGTCCAATGCCATGGCAATGACTACAAGCTCCCTCCTTCGTGTTAAACGAAAAAAGGCTTCGCGTTAGCTGGACAGACTGATCAGTTCTTGTTCCAAATCGAGCAAAAAGCAGGCGCAGTAGATCATAGGTGTCAGAAAGTGTTCCGAAGGTAGACTTGGAAGATGGCGTTCCAGCATATTGCCCTACTGTGACCACTGGGAATAAACCTTCAACAGCATCCGCCTTCACTTCTTTCTTCTTCCCTCCAAATTTTCTAGCGTACTCTGGGATGTTTTGTAAAAACTCAGATTTCCCGGCGTTGGCGATGACATCAAAGGCCAATGAAGATTTTCCAGAGCCAGAAATACCCGTGATTACAACCAATTTGTGGTGAGGAATAGTTAGGTCAATTCCTTTGAGGTTATTTGCGTGTGCATTTCGAACGTTCAACTGCATAATGCAAATGTACATCTCTATCTTTGCGCACCTATGAAAGTGAGCATCATCATGGCGGTAAAAGACACCGCGCCTTATTTACACGCTTGTTTAGATTCCATTCTCAACCAGTCCTATCAAAATTGGGAGTTGATTGCTGTAAATGACCATTCTTCTGATGACAGTCCGAAAATCCTGGCTGAATACGCTGCTAAAGACGCAAGAATAAAGGTGTTTCACAGTGAACGAAACAAGCTTATTCCTACACTTAAAGAAGGATATGTGCATTGCGAAGGCCCGCTGATGAACCGCATGGACAGTGATGACAAAATGCCTTCGTACAAATTGGAGGAAATGGTGGCAGAGTGGATGAAACACGGCAAGGGAACTGTCATTGCCGGAGGAACAGAGCATTTTGTAGAAGAAGGCGAAGTTGGCGACGGTTTTAGACGCTACGAAAGGTGGCTCAATGAAGTAGCCTTAAAAAACAGCTATTACGACGAAATTTATAAAGAGTGTGTCATTCCTTCACACTGCTGGCTGTTGCATAAAGATGACCTTGATGCCGTGGGGGCATTTGAGCCCGAAATTTATCCGGAGGACTACGATTTGTGCTTCCGTTTTTACCGACATCAGCTGAAGATTCAGGGAATGGACCGCGTTTTTCATTTCTGGAGAGACCGATCAAATCGAATCAGTAGAACCTGGGAAGAGTATAAAGACAACCGTTATTTCGACATGAAACTCCGGTTTTTCTATGAACTAGACCGTGATGTGAATCGTCCGCTAGTGCTTTGGGGCGCAGGGCGAAACGGCAAAGACATGGCCAAGCTGCTTCTAAACAGAGAAGACACCTTTCATTGGGTGTGCGACAACGAGCGAAAGATTGGTTTGTCGATTTACGGTGTGAAAATGCATGCGTTCGACAGCATTCAATCACTTGACAATCCACAAATTATGATTGTGGTTAGTTCTCCAGACGGACAAGCCGAAATCAAACAAACGCTCAGTGAATGGAGCAAAGCACCACGTAAAGATTTTTGGTTCTTCGCTTAGCTACGAGTAGCTCGTTTCCGTCTTATTTTGCTTAAGAATTCAGGTGTAATTCCTAAATAAGAGGCAATGTATTTCTGTGGTACAATTTGTTCAACCTTCGGATAACGCTGCTGGAAATCCTCATAGCGCTCATCTGCTGTTTTCGAAATGTTCAATAAAATTCGTCGCTGATTCGAAATGAGGGCGTTTTGGAAAATCTTTCTGAAGTAGCGTTCGAACACAGGGTATTTCTCCATTAGGCCATCGAGGTCTATCCTAGAAATGGTCAAATAAGAGCTGTCAGTCATTGCTTCGATGCTCAAACTTGACACTCCTTCAGAAAATAAAGATTGTAAATCGGTTGTCCACCAAGACTCTATCGCAAATTGTAAAACGTGTTGATTTCCCAAGGAATCAGTGTGGTATGCCATCAAACAGCCCGACTGCACCCAGTGGAATCCAAGAACTGCTTGTTCTGGAGCTAACAGTTTTTGTTTCCGCTCAATGGTGTGCATTGAAAGTAGACTTAAGAAGTACTCCGCCTCTTCATCTTTCAATTCTACATACTGACTTAATCGCTCCTTTAACGCTTCCTTCGTCACAATTTTAAGATCTGTTGTGAAAGTTAAATCATTTCTTAACCTAGTTCAATGTTGTTACATTAAATGTTGCTGATCTTTGCCCTGTTATTAATCGCAAAACACATCAAAATGGAAGCAACTACAAAACAACAATGGATAGCTGATACAGCGCACTCAGAAGTTCAATTTAAAGTTAAGCACTTAGTTATTTCAACAGTAACGGGGAATTTCGGCAAGTTTAGTGCTACCGTTGCTGCAGATGACAAAACCTTTGAAGGAGCGCAAGTAGAGGTGAACATTGATACGAACAGCATCACCACGAACAATGAAGATCGTGACAATCACTTGAAGTCTGATGACTTTTTTGGAACTGAAACATATCCTTCAATGCAGCTAAAGAACGGAGTTATTTCTTTGGAAGGAGGATCATACAAATTGAAAGGTGACATGCAAATCAAGGATGTTACAAAGCCTATTGTTTTGGATGTAGATTTCAACGGCGTAGCGAAAGATCCTTGGGGAAATACCAAGGCTGGATTTGAGTTCTCAGGAAAAATAAATCGTAAAGACTACGGACTTGTTTGGAATACAACTACTGAAGCAGGCGGACTGCTAGTAGGAGAAGATGTGAAAATCGTTGGAAGCATCCAATTGGCTGTGAACGAATAAGAGAAAATTAGAAGTAAAGTAAAAGCGTCAAGTACTACAATGTGCTTGACGCTTTTTTTGGTTCACAACAATTTACACGCAGTGCTGTTATAACTACATGCATCACAATGCGCTAGCCATATCATCCTTGCAGCGACTTCGTATAGAGCACCGAATCATCGGTTACCGAAGGCTTGAAAATGGCACACCCTTTTTCAGCAAAGATTTATTTTGGTGGGACGGAACACGTCTCCCCTACAACCTATTAGATGATGCCACTATTTATCGAACGAAATCCAATCGGATTCTTTTTGAAAATGACATCGTTGAAGTGACCGAAAAAAGTTGGTTCGGAATGAACCATTCCAAAAGGCAGTTCCGCATAGCGAAGGAAAACAACACCTTCGTCCTTATTGACCTGAATAAAGACAGCATAGAACCCCTGAATTACTTGGAAAGCGTTCTGCATTATGATTTCCTTTCCTACGTCTTCATCAACAAGGAAGCATTGTCTATGGATGAGAAGCATTGAATTGTAAGCTTTCTTACCTTTGAGTCTTGCAGATTTTGCCTACTTTTTGCTTCCATATGCTCAGACCGCTATTTTTCCTTATCGCAGTTTCATTTCCATTCGTTGTTCAAGGACAGTCCGTTAAGCAATGGCTTTCGCTGGGTGAAGAAGCGATGAACAATGAGGAATATGCCGCAGCGGCCCAATACTATGGCGAGGCCTTCGCTCTTGACTCCTTAACCTTTGATATCACAGTTAAATATGCTGATGCCATGCGGCTAACGCGAAATTATTCAAAGGCTGAAGCTTTGTATTCCAAAGCCTACGAAAAAGACAAGGGAAGAGTCTTTCCCGAAGGACAATTCTACCTCGCGCAGATGCAAAAAATCAATGGGAAGTACAGCGAAGCGCTTCGAAATTTCAAAAAATACAGCAAACGCGTCAAACGCGACAAAGACGGCTATGCCTACAAAAAGTCGATTCAAGAAGTCAAAGCGTGCGAATTTGCTATCAACGCTCGGAGAAGCGACGCCAAAATCAACGTTTCAGAGCTTGAGGGCGACGTCAATACTTCTGAAGGTGAGTTTGCTCCCTATTATCTAGACAGCACCTTACTATTCACATCCAACAGACCTGACTTCGCCCCGTACAGAGCGAAACAGTCAGATAGCAGCTTCGTTTTAGATGCCACCTACAATCCCATTTGGCATAAACCAGGAATTAAAGCAGGAAACCTCGTGTTTTCGCTCAACCGAGATTACGCTTACTTCGTAGAATGTCCAGACTCAACTTGCCGAATTATGGAAGCAGAAGTTGTAAACGGACAGCTCACTGCACCAAGGTCCATCCAAGTGATCAATAAGTCAGGCTATACCTGCACCACACCTTGGATTGGAGTTCATGACGGACAAGAAGTACTTTTGTATGCTTCAAACCGTCCGGGAACGCGCGGTGGAATGGATATTTGGTGGTCGTTCAGACAAACCAATGGCGAATGGCAAGCTCCTGCAAATGCCGGAGACAATGTCAACACGCCTGATGATGAATTGGCGCCGTTTTTCGATGGGAAACAGCTGTATTACAGCAGCAGCTGGCATGAAGGTTTCGGTGGATTTGACGTGTTTCGAAGCAAGGGATATCCGAGAAGTTTTGATCTAGCTGAGAACTTAGGCTACCCCATCAACTCTTCTTACAATGACTTGTATTACCGCTATTTCCCTGAGGCGAACGGTGCTTTTCTGGCCAGCAACCGCAGCTCTGCATATGAACCGAACAACTTTTGTTGCACAGATCTTTTTTTCATTGAATTTAAGGACTCACTTCGTACCGAAAAAAAGGATGTTTATGCCACCTTGGAAGAGTTAAATACCTACCTCCCGGTCACCTTGTACTTCCACAATGACGAACCGAATCCAAATTCACGCGACACCACCACCCAGCTGAGCTACGAAGACTGCTTCAAAAGTTATCAGAAACTCCGATCCACCTACGTCAGGGAAAACAGCAAAGGCCTCAAAGGAGAGGAAAAAGAGGAAGCCGAGTACGATGTAGAAGACTTTTACACCTTCTTCGTTGAAAAGGGTTTTAACGATTTAGCGCTGTTTTCGGAACTACTCCTGAAAGAGTTGGAAAAAGGATATTCAATTAATTTAACCATTAAGGGTTTTGCTTCCCCAAGGGCGAAAAGTGACTACAACGTCAATTTAACACGACGAAGAATTGCGTCATTGGTGAATTATTTGACCGAAGCAAATGACGGCGCATTTCTACCGTACCTGAATGAAACAGCAGAAAATCACGCCACTTTGAGCTTCACTGAAGTTCCTTTTGGTGAATATGAAGCGAATCAATCAGTTTCTGACGCGCTCGAAGACGAACAACAATCCATTTATTCCAGAGGGGCACGTTTAGAGCGGAAAATTGAAATTCAAAGTGTTCAAAAAGGAATGCCTGACAGTTTGTTTGTCGCCCCTGAATTCAATGAACTGGTGCATGATTTCGGAACCATTTCAAAGAACTCCCCTATCAGCACAACTTTTCTTCTGACGAATTCAGGCACAGACTTAATGCGCATTGACTCCATTGCCAGTTCATGCGGTTGCACAGTTCCTTTGCTCACCTTAAATGAGTTAGCCCCTGGGGAATCAACAGAGATTGATGTACAATTTGATCCTTCTGGTTTAAGTGGAATTATTTCAAGAAAAGTCCTATTGTTCATCGAAGGACAGGAAGAGCCGCTGGAACTCACAATCACGTCTGAAGTCTATTAACACCCTTCGCGTAAGCATAAAAAAAGCCCGCCGAAGCGAGCTTTTCCAATTCCATATAATTGAATTGCCTTAGTACTTCGGGGTCACGCCCATGTTCATAAACATGAAGGCCCATTTATCTGCTTGTTCATCAATCACCTTCGATGTTGGTTTACCAGCACCATGTCCTGCGCGCTCTTCAATACGAATGAGAACAGGCGCGTCACCTGCGTGTGCTTCTTGCAAGCGAGCTGCAAATTTGAAGCTGTGTGCTGGAACCACTCTGTCATCATGATCTGCAGTGGTAATCATTGTTGCAGGATAGGCTGTTCCTTCTTTCAAATTGTGCAATGGAGAGTAGCCATAGAGGTTGTCAAAATCAACTTTGCTGCTATCAGCATTTCCGTATTCAGGAACCCAGCCCCAACCAACAGTGAACTTATGGTAACGCAGCATGTCCATCACTCCCACTGCAGGGAACGCCACTTGAAATAAGTCAGGACGTTGCGCCATGCATGCGCCAACTAGCAATCCTCCATTTGATCCACCAGCAATGGCCAACTTTTCTTTACTTGTATATCCCTGAGCAATTAGATACTCACCTGCAGCAATAAAGTCATCGAACACATTTTGTTTGTTCCCAAGCATTCCCGCTTTGTGCCATTCTTCTCCGTATTCGCCACCACCTCTTAAGTTCGCCATGGCGTAAACACCACCGTTCTCTAGAAGAATGATGTTACTTGTG
>CAYGUR010000062.1:7168-14038 GCA_964353035.1 uncultured Comamonadaceae bacterium
GCCATAGAGCATGGTTGGATTTGTTCCGTCCAGTTTCAATCCTTTCTTGTGCACAATGAAGAGTGAGACTTCGGTCCCATCTTTACTTTTATAGAACACTTCTTTGGACTCGAAAGCCATCGGGTCGAATTCCAATTTCGGAGCGTAATATAATTCAGAAGCACCTGTTTCGATGTTCATCTCGAAGATAGTTGCTGGATACGTGAAGGAAGTAAATGTGTAGAAAACCGTTTCGTCTTCCTCTTCCCCACCGAATCCGTATGCTGATCCTGTTGCATCAGGCAATTCGATTGCTACTTTGTTTGAACCGTCATAGTTCAGTTTGTACACTTTGCTATTTGCGTTTTCTAGGTAGGTGGCGAAGAATTTTCCTCCAGCTGTTGAAACAGATTCTAACAAGTGTTCTGATTGTGGTAAGATTTCAGTCCAGTTTGCTTTGTCAGGATTGGCAGGGTCAATGGAAACCAGTCGGTATTTTGGCGCATCAATGTCGGTTTGAACAATGAATTTACCGTCAATATGCTCAATTACAGAGCTTTTATTTTCAAATCCTGTGAACAGAGGAGTGAATCCTGCCGCTCTGTTTTCTAAGTCCATGTAGTACACCTCATATCCATCTGTGCCAGTTGAAGCATATAGAATAAGGTACTTATCGTCTTCGGTTGTGTTGGACCAGTGGTACATGTTAGGTGCCTTCTCATTCATGTAGATGAGTTCGTCTTCAGACTGATCTGTGCCCAGTTTGTGGTAATACACTTTATGAAAGGTGTTGGCTGCAGAAAGTTCATCCCCTTCTGTTGGCTCAGGGTAGCGACTGTAGAAGAATCCGTCTTTGTACCATGCTGCTCCTGAAAACTTGACCCACTTCAACACATCACCGGTTTCTTTTCCGGTTTCTATATCCATCACACGAATTTCGCCCCAGTCAGAACCCGCTTCATTGCGCGTAATGGCCATGTACTTGTCGTCATCGCTTGCGCCCATGAGTCCAGCAGTTACAGTTCCATCATCGCTCAGTTTATTTGGATCTAGGAAAACGGTTTCTTCTCCGTCTTTTCCACGACGAATGTAAATCACGCTTTGATTTTGGAGTCCGTCGTTTTTACTGATAAAGTAGTTTGTTCCCACGCGGAAAGGTGAGCTTACTTTTTCATAATTATAAAGTTGTTCGTAGCGATCACGAATGGCATCACGGTAAGGAATGCTGTCTAGAAACGAGCGTGTAACTTTATTTTGAGCTTGAACCCAATCTTTCACTTCAGGGGCATTGTCATCTTCCAACCAGCGGTATGGGTCTTGAACAACTGTTCCCCACAGGGTGTCTGAAACGGCATCTTTACGCGTTTCAGGATAAGTAACTTTCATCATTGCTGTTTCTTCTTTTTCAGAAGGCTCTGAGGTTCCGCAACTTCCAAGCAGGAGTGCAGTTGCCGAAGCTAAAAAAAGGGTTCTTTTCATGGCATAAGGTTTTTCAAGCGCCAAGTAAAGACTCTTTCACATAAAAGAGAATCAAAAAGTGATAAGCGGTTTACATTACAGCAATTGGATGCGATTCATCAAATCTTCTTTGTATGTTCTGCTTACTGGAATGTCGCGATCTTCAATTTTGATCATGTATTGAAACGTATCAATGTGATCAATTCGTTCTAGATTGATGACAAAATTTCGTGATACCCGCACAAAATGCTCGTTTGGGAATTTATCAAGCAAATCTTTCAAAGAAGCCTTCACATGGTACTTTTTGTCGGCGAGTTGAATGCTGCTGTACTTCCCTTCCACTTCGATGTAGAGCACCTTTTCAGGATCTATTCTTTTGAGTTTATTTCCAACTTTAGTGAAGAAAAACGATTTCGAAAGCGGCTCAAATCCATTCATTGCAACGCCATTTGATGGAGAGCTAAATCCGTTGGTGTTACCCGAATTATAGGCCAGTGCAAGTTCTGTCATTCGCTTTATTTCGCCCAGTTCGATGGGTTTCAGCAAAAACGCAAAAGGCTTCGTTTCAATGATTTTATTGAAAAAGCCTTCCTCTTTGGTATCTGAAATATAGATTACTGGCGTTTTGCGTGTCGCATTCACCAATTTGGCTATAGCTTCAGCCTCATCAAACGATTCAGGTTGCACTTCCATGTATATGGCATCGGGATACAATCCTGACAATTGAAATTCTTCTGCGCTAGGAAAATTGGCATATACTTCAAGCTCATACCCAAGGGAGCTTAGCAAAGATTCCATTGTTGCTTTCAAGTGTAAGTCCTGAGCAATCACAACAATTCCCGGTTCCTGTTCTCTATCCATAATTACGTTTGCTCTTAACAACAACGAAAGGAACATCATGTTCAAACTACACTTGTGTTCGTTTTTATAAATTTTGGACTATGATTTGCTACTTTTGTAGCCTATGATGACGCTTGTGAAAATGGAAACAACCACTCCGGGCGTAGAAGAGGAAGTGGATGTTGACGTCTTGGAGGACGAAGAACGTGGTATTGTTGTCTTTAATGACGACGTGAACACTTTTGATTTTGTGATCGAAAGTTTGATGCAAGTTTGTGGACATGACTCCATTCAGGCTGAACAATGCACGTTGATTATACACTTCAAGGGGAAGTGTACCGTAAAGAACGGAACCTTTGAAAAATTAGAACCTATGTGCACAGCTCTGCTTGATAGAGGATTGTCTGCAGAAATACACTAATACTATGAACGTTTTTCGCGTTTTAACGATTCTTACTGCCGTGGCCCTTGTGGTTGGATGTGCTCGAATTCCTATTTCAGGAAGAAAACAAGTGAACCTCTTGCCCGAAAGCCAGATGATAGGTATGTCTCAACAGGCCTACACTGATTTTCTTACAACCAATCAGGTTGTACAATCTACCGACCGCGATGCGGAAATGGTGAACAATGTAGGTATGAAGATTGCTGCAGCTGTGGAAGAGTATTTAGCCAAACACGGACAGTCAAAACGGGTTGATGGTTTTGACTGGGAGTTCAGGCTTGTAGATGATCCCACAGTCAACGCTTGGTGCATGCCAGGAGGAAAAGTGGTGTTTTATACCGGTATACTTCCCATTTGTCAGGACGAAAAAGGACTTGCAGTGGTGATGGGGCACGAAATTGCACATGCCGTTGCCCGACATGGAAATGAACGGATGTCGCAACAGTTGCTGATCCAAGCTGGAGGAGTGACATTAGCTGCTTTAATGAGCGAAAAGCCAGAAGCGGCTCAAAATCTTTTCCTCACATCTTATGGAATTGGCTCGCAACTGGGGTCATTGTCGTTCAGCAGACAACATGAGTCAGAATCCGATCAATTGGGCTTGGTATTTATGGCGATGGCCGGGTATAATCCTCAAGAAGCCCCTCTCTTCTGGGAAAGGATGTCGGCAAACGGTGGTGCTCAGCCTCCTGAATTCCTCTCAACACATCCCAATCACGAAACACGCATTAGCGATTTGAAAGCGTTCATGCCCGAAGCCATGAAGTATTATAAGCCAGCGAATTAGAGAGGCTTCTCCGCTGGTCGATTTAAATCACTCTGAGCATAGTATTATTTAATTATTCGTTTAACTTAGTTAGACCTTAATTAAAATGCTATGCGCTGGAACTATCTAGTCGTTTCGCTTCTGTGCGCGCAATTCTGCAGTGCACAGCAGTTTAACAATGTAACGAATCAAAATTTTCTTGCAGTAGATGTGGGTACGCCTGAATTAGGTTCTGGCTTGAGCACCTATGACTTTAACGAAGACGGCTGGGATGATTTAACTTTCGCCACAGAGGGCAATGGTATCTACCTTTTCGTCAACAATGAAGGCCAGTATACACTATTGACCATCATTCCAAATGGGGGCAATGCAAAGTCCGTTTTGTGGGCAGATTACGACAACGATGGGGATCCAGATTTATTCATATCGAATGATGGAGCTGCTTGCAGACTCCTCAACAATGACGGATTATGCAATTTAACAGATGTTTCTGAAGCTGCTGGTTTGCCTACTGAAGTGAACGGACAAAGCTACGGAGCGGCATGGGCAGACATTGACCTAGACGGTAATTTAGATTTATACATCTGCAACTATGATTGGGGTCAAGGACCAACGAATTGGCTCCTAGTCAATCAAGGTGACGGAACTTTTGTTGAGTCTGCAGCGCAATATGGAATAGGCAATGGACAGCTTCCCTCCTTCATGCCGTGTTTTGCGGATTTCAACAATGACCTCCTCCCAGACCTTTACATTATCAACGATAAATCACCCTTAAATGCGCTTTTTATTGCAGATGAGGAATTGGGGTTCATTGATTATTCTGACTTTTCGAATACAGACATCCAAGTAGACGCCATGAGTAATACCATAGGTGATTACGACGGAGATGGCGATTTAGATATCTATGTGACGAATAACTCAGATGGAAATAGACTTTTGCGAAATGAAGGCAACTTAACGTTCACTGAAGACGCTTCGACTTTGGGAATAAGCGTCAACCGGTTTTCATGGGGCGCACTCTGGTTTGATGTGAACAACGACCGCTTTTTGGACCTCTTCGTTAGTACTCAAACGCCGCAGGAGGGAAACTCCAATCCCTATTTCAGAAACACTTCAGGCAACACATTCACTGAGTTCAATACGTTCTCGCCCTCCAATTTAACACCTAGTTTTGCAAATTCATATTTGGACTACAATAATGATGGTGCGCTTGATTTGGCTCAAGTGAACAACGGACCTTTCGGTGTCTCACTTTGGAGGAATAATAGCGTACAAGGAAACTGGTTAAAAGTAAATCTAGAAGGTACATTTTCTAACAAAGAAGGCATCGGCGCATGGATTGATGTCTATGCGAACAGCCAACTTTCAAGGCATTACACCCAATGTGGAGAAGGCTACCTCAGTCAACGTTCACAGCGAGTTCATTTCGGATTGGTTAATGCACAGAAGGCTGACTCAGTGATTGTCAATTGGCCCAGCGGATGGGTAGACCGAATTTATGATGTGAATGCCAATCAAACCATTCAAGTCACCGAAGGGATGTCATTTTCAATGGCCATTGATTCTAATTCTCAGCTTTACCTGTGCGAAGGCGATTCTTTGATGCTTGACGGAGGAGATTTCGAATCACACCTCTGGTCCAACGGAACAACCAATCGTTATGTTACGGTTTATGAACCCATGTTTATATCTGTTGAGGTGACCACAGAACAAGGGTTTTCGGCCAATTCTCAAACAATATTTATTCAAAATGCGCCCCCGTTCGTTTATGAACTCAACACAGAGGATATCAACTGCTATGGTGACTCCACAGGAGCAATCGAGCTCACCTCAAATTCTGACTTTGATATCACTTGGTCTAATGATGCTGAGAGTTCACTGCTTTCGAACTTGCCTGCGGGGATGTATGAAGCTAGCGTGATTGACGCTTTTGGGTGCACTACAGAAATTGAATTGGAACTAACTCAAAACGAGGACATCTTCTTTTCTGGCGAAACGCTCGATGCCCTTTGCTTTAATTCTGCGACAGGAGCTATTTCACCTACAATTACCGGTGGTTTTGGTAACTTCGTCTTTGAAGGAGAGCTTGAAAACTTAGTCGCTGGCGAATACATTGTCACTGCTATTGACGAACTGGGATGTGAAGCTTCTCAGACCTTCACGATCGATGAACCAAACGCACTAGCCATTGAGTTCGACGTAACACATTCCATCGATGGAGCTCTAGGATTGATTTCCAGCTCTGTTTCTGGGGGCACTTCGCCCTACTCTATTGTTTGGTCAAACTCTGCCACTACTTTTGTGAACCCAAATCTATCACCGGGTGTTTACGTGCTCAATGTGACTGATTCCAATGGTTGTCAATTGAGCGAAGAATGCGCAGTAGAGGCAATCATTGGTGTCAATGAATTTACTTCAGTGGATATCGAAGTTTTTCCAAATCCTACTGTAGGACGGCTATTCATTCGGAATTTACCTGAAGGAAAAGCGAATGTGACTGTGTACAACTCAGTAGGCGAATGTGTTCTATTGAAAGAGACTTTTGAGAGAACAATTGACCTATCTTCCTTTAATTCAGGAATATATACAATGGTTATTAAGTCGAACAATTTAGTCTTTCGAAAGGTCATCATCATTCGCTAAATTTCGCAATGCGAATTCTCAAACGATCATTTACCGTAGTTTCCATATTGCTCATCATAGGAGCCATTTGGTTCAACTTTTATGCGGAAAGTAAAGTTCCTCAGTACGAAGGGTCTAAACAGTTAAACGCGCTTGCTTCAGACGTTTATGTGACATTTGACGATGTTGGAATTCCTCACATCAATGCTTCCAACAAACCCGATGCCTACAAAGCGTTGGGCTATCTTATGGCTAGCGAACGACTTTTCCAAATGGAAATCCTGAGACGGGTTGGTAAAGGTGAGCTTTCAGAGGTGCTGGGCGAAAAAACCCTCCCGGTTGATTTGCTTTTCAGATCATTGGATGTTGGTAATCACGCTAAAGCCTCTGCCGACAGTCTTTTAGCCAGAAACGATACCGAAACAATTGAAGAGTGCCTCGCTTTCTTAAAAGGAATAAACACCTTTATTGACGAAGGTAATTTACCTCTTGAATTTGCCATTGGAATTGAAGCTCGTCATTTCGATCTATCAGATATGTATGCCATCGCAGGTTACATGGCATACAGCTTTAGCATAGCTGTCAAGACAGATTTATTGGCAACAGAGATGAGCCTGCAACATGGCGATGAATGGCTTGAGAAGATGGGACTAGCTGGCCAAAGCCTCCCTCCTTTCAATCCAGTCTGTATTCCTGACACCACGGCATTTCCAACAATCACTGACATTCTTGGCGACATAGACCTTCCAGAATTCGTTGGTTC
>CAYGUR010000063.1:0-13895 GCA_964353035.1 uncultured Comamonadaceae bacterium
TCCGCCATCATTGCTTTCAAAAATATTCAAACCAGCAACCTGCGCAAAGATTTGTCTGGCAGTGCTGGTAGCGCCACTCACTGAAACTTCAGACGGACGGATGATATCGGCTTTTTTACCTGCGTAGACGGTGAAATTGTCTACGCTGACGTTCGGCGTTCTGTTGAAACGACCCTCATTAGCAATGACCTCTGCGGTGTTGAGTTGTTGAAGCCTCATTTCGAAGTTGAGGGCTAAGCTCTGATTGGCTTGAATCAGCGTGTCGATGCGAACATATCCAACATAGCTGATTTGCAGGTATGTATTGCCTTTTTGAGTAGGAATGCGGGCGCTACCAAACTCGTCGGTGATGAAAGCTTGTGTATGGTTCACAAGTATAGTTGCCATGGGAAGTGGCTCTTTCGATAACTCATCCACTACGTGAATGCTCAAATCAAGCTTGTCGCCCGCCAGAGATGAGGTAGCAAGAAAGAGCACAGCCAGGACGATATGTAGACCAAGAAACTTCATTCTTCAACAAGCTGAAGCTGTTCAGGCATGAGCCATTCACTGCGGGGAGAACCTTCAGGTATAGCTGTTAGATCGATACTTGGGTTGACGAAAGGTTTGCTGCCAGATCCATTCAAAGTGACATAACTTTCGGCGAATATTTGTGGTGACTGCATGCCTTTTGCCACAAGTTCTTGCTTTAAAAACTGGGCGAATTGCAAGATCATATCAGGCTGGGTGCTCATTTGCACCTCTTGTAAGTGGGTTAGGTAGTTTGAAGGCTCTATGATTACGCGCTTCCCTGATGCACCGTCAATCGCATGGAAACTGATGTACCCGGCTTTTTCCATGAGCATCACGCGCCAAGAGAATCGGTACCCAGCTTCATCCCAGAAAACATTTTCTGTGAGGAAATGACTGCGCAATGGGAGAAGTAGTTGAAGCATGAAGTGCAATCCTAAGAAGGCCACAAATATCTTTCGAGTAGATAAGCTACGTGTCACAGGATTGTCAATCTGCTCGTTTGAGATTGTGCTGAAACGCGACCAGAATCGTTCATGACTTTTGGCGGGGAAAAAGATCAGTGTCATTCCGATCATGATCCAAGGAAACATGCCTATTTGAAACAAGTACCATGTCAAGAGGTGGAAAACAACAACTGCCAAATAGGCCCATTTCCGCGTTCGCGATAGCAAGAGAAAAAAGGGAATTGTAAGGTCGTATAGCGCACCAGCCCAGCTGAAGAGGTAAGCCGTTTCTGGTGATCTAAATAGTCCACCAATCAAAGGCATATCTGCTCTCGCGGGTAACCAAATTCGCATTGGCATTGCTTCAATCATCCAACTTGAATTGAGCTTTGCTAAACCTGCGAAGAAGTAAACAATACTCAGTTGGGCAATGAACATAACGATTTGATATCTAGGGGTTTGATTTGTTTTGGTTAAACCTCTTTTTGAATCAATGCTCATCGCTTTGTTCGCTGAAGTAAAGCAGAGTAAGAGGGCAATGATACTGACGAAATAGTAGTGGTTCAGGTAGGGCGCTTTATCGATAAGTTCGACATAGGTGAAGAGTACAAAGAAGGTGGGGGCGGCTACTCGAAAGAACAGTCCGAGCATGATGAAGAGTGCGCTCACAATCAGGAGTGCAAAAACCACGTACATGCCAATTCCGGGAAGTGCTTGGATGGCATCAAGACCAAACCAAGAAAAATGAAACAACGGTTGGATGTAGAGTGAGTCTATCCAACCGTTGTACCAGAAACGAGCGATGCTAAAGGCCATAATTCCACCAAAAACAATCCTAAGTGTGACAAGAGGATAAATGGAAATAGGGCTAAATAACCACTTTGATATGTTGTGAAACACGCTAGTCACCGTCGTTGTCTGTGAAGGTGATACTAATGCCTAACGCAGATGGAAGGTCTGCTTTGAGTAAAACCACCGCCGCTTGTAATTCGTCATAGGCGGCTTGTACCACTGCCGGATTCGATTCTATGGTAGCACTCAAGGGATCAGGAACCGCTGCTAGGGCCGTATGAGCAGCTTCAAGTTGTGTTACAATGGCGTCTGATAGATTCATTTGGGAGGCATCATGGTAGGCGCCCAGTTCATCTAACAATGCTTTTAGACCTCTTCCTTCTTCACCGATAAACCCATGTTGAATGGCTTCGAGATGAACCATGGCCATCTCTGCTGAATACCCACCGTGGAAGACTTCTACCTTGTCTGGAAGCGGAATGTCAAGGGTTAACAATCCGAGTGGGAGTGCCACCTTGTTTCGTTTCAATTCCTCATAGTCTTTCACGAGGTTGTTCACGTAAAGGCTCATGCCTGAACCAGCGCTTGCCCCAGCCGCGTTCACAAATGTAGACGCATAAGCGGACGTCCAACCGGCTTCGATGGCAGTAGTACTAGCAACAACCTCCGCAGCACAAGCAGTAAGAATGTTTTGTCGGTTGCTGCCTGTTGACGCATTGAGAAAAGCATCAATGATTTCAGTGTCTGTAAGGTTACCTTGATTCAGTAACCAATCTATCGCGGGGTATCCTTTTTCATCGTTAGACGGATTGGTATACACACCAGACTCAACGGCGCTTTGAAGTGCATTGTCATTGGCAGGGAAGGTGTTGATGGAAGGAATCAGATCTTCACCCGGGCCGAATCGCAAGGGAGAGAGCTGTTGATAGGCTTTCCATGCGTTTTTTAGTGCACTTCGCGCAGCAGACAAAGTAGTCTGATTTGGATCAATGGCAAACACAGAAGCAGCTTCGTTCATTTCTTCTGCTGTGGTCTTCGCATTCGCCAGTGCGGGAGAAATAACATCTTGATTCAAGTAAGTGAGTTGCTCTGAGTAGAGTGTCAAGTTTTCTTCGAGCTCTGGGTCTCCATTGCAATCAGTGCAAGAGGCCAATCCGATGAAGAAAATAAACAGGAGGAAGTTGTTGATTCTCATTCTTAAAGGTTTATGAGGTCAAGGAGTTCAATGAGCGTTTGGTCTACGAGGTATGCAATGGCTGCATCCAAATCGTCTTCCGTTGTTTCATAGAAATTCGACCCCAGCAAATCTCTCGCTTCTTGCACTTCTGCAGGCGTTAGAGCAAATTCCGGAGTGCTATGAATCAGGTTTCCAATGAAGGCGTACGCTTCACTAAGTTGATGGCACTTAATGGCCGGGTCATCTATGTTTTGTTTTGCTTGCTTCAGGTAGCTAATGGCGGTTCCTGCCACTGTTCGATGCCATTCAGTGCGAATTGAAGCTGTGAAGGGTGCTACATCCGTATTTGTGGTGATCGCAGTTCTGCAACCGATAAATGCATCCATGATAGCGTTGGTGCCAAGGGCTCCGTCTCTAGCAGCACAGTATTTCCCGTGAAATCGCACACCGGATGTATTCGCAGGGAAATCCAATGGGATACCGAAATAGCCAAATGCTTCGTCGAACTTGTGTTCGGCTTCCGTGTAGTATTTTCCAGCAGCAGGATCTGTGATGGTAACGTTGTCAAAAATACCGTTTTCAGTTCCCGCAAGGTAGGTTGCTGTTGCCTGGAAATAGAACACATCGCCCATTAAGCCTTTCTCAATAAGTTGGGTGTATTCGAATCCGTTGGCATCTAATAAGTATTGCTTTGTAGGATCTGTTGTACTAGTTACAACTCCTGGAACACCATTCGAACCTGATTCTGTGCTCAATGAAGCGTTTTCAAGCGCAAGGAAATAGTCGTAGTAGTTGTCAATGGTTCCGAGGAAACACTTGTCCTCCAATTGTTTTCCGCTGATGGCCGCATCTGCTGAGAAATGCACAGAACCTGCACCATCTGCATTTGAAAATAGATCGTTCAACACGTCTGCATCCAATACTGTATTCGGGGTGTTTCCCAACTTCATATAAGCTGTAAGCTCTTCAAGTTGGTTCAAACGCGCTGTCTGTCCGGCGTAATCCACCGTGTTATTCCCATCGCGCAAGAAGCAATAAGACCCTGTCTCACAGCTATCGCTCGTTTGGTTTGCGACCAATTCAACTTCTTCATTGTCTTTTTTGCACGCGTTGAAGGTAAGCGCAAGTGCAAGTAGGGGGAGGATCAACTTCTTCATTTCGTTCTTTAGACTGATTTTAAATAACACTGCAAAAGTGGTGAGGAAGCTAGAGGTGCGAAATACCTTGTTTAGGGGATTCTATTCGAAAAAGAACGTAACTAACAGTCTATCAGAGTTCAAGTGAAGCTGTCTGTTTTTTGAAATACCACAAACAGGGTACTCCAAATTGTTCCCAAAATGAGATAGAAAGTACAGGAGTAGGATTGTCTTTTCATCTTCACCAATTGTAACCATCAACAAATCAGTTGTTTAGTTGAGTTGGTATGAGAATTGACTATGGGAGTGGCATGTACGAGCACGCATACATACTAAGCACCAATGCATCTCTTTCCGATTTTCTTTCGAAACGGTTGAATGAGGCGTGCGAGATTTCATCATCTTCCTTGCCTACAGGGAAAATCAGCCATGACGGTAGGATCTTAGTCATGGTTGAGAATCAACATTTTGCTGATTCAACGTTTGAGCAGGTCATGAAAACATTCAAACGAAAGTTTCACACAGCAGATGTGGTGGTGGTCGGAGAAGCTGATGATCATTTGAATCAGCAGTACGTTCTGTCTGGAGCCATTGACTTTTTGAATCCGCGTATGCTAACTTCCCCAGCATTGACGCGTTATCTTCAAATTAGGGTAAAGCGCGATTGGTGGAGGCAGGACTAGTCTGCTAGTTTCACTTTTAGTCGGACTGGCTGATGATCAGAATACTTGAAATCCAGATCCATCACCTTGACTTCTTGAACTTCTAAATTTGGACTCACTACAAAATGGTCAATGACTGAGGTGTAGCTGCTTTCGTTGTAAACTGTTGTGAGCTTGCGGTTGGTTGGAGTGCTCGTATCGGCCACCCAAGAGAAACCATCAGGAAGCTGTTCTTGAGTAAGAATGTATTCGTTGTAGGCTCCTGTGGTGTCAATGGGGGTGTAGTTGGGCGGACATTGATTCCAGTCGCCACCAATGACCACATAATTTCCTTTGAGGTATTCTGTTTCCGCAAAACGCATGATCTTTTCCACTTCATTCGCCACCATGGTACCTGCCGTATCATAGGCTGAACAGTGCGTGTTGATGGTCACCAATTGCTTTCCATTTTGAAGGTCCAAGCGTTCTGATAAAAAGCAGCGGTCAAGGAAAAAGATGCTTGTAGGCCAAGAAAACTGGCTGTCAAATCCTGTTCTCAAATGGTCTTTGGTGTCGAAGTGGCTGAAGGTGCACAGTCCTGAAACGACACCTCCCATTGGTTCGGTGAGCGGCATAGGAACGAAATCAACATCGTAATTCTTCGCGAAGCTCCAACTGTAGCTCGGAAGTGCTTCCCCAAGGAATTCCATGTGGTTGAAGTGGTGACTCCGTTTGGCAGAACTGTCTACCTCTTGGAGAAAAAAGTAATCGACATCGATCTGGGCGGCAATAAAGTCACGGATGCCATTCCTGTTTTTCGCCACAAGCTCTGGCGTTTGAATCACGGTTTTTCCTCCGTCATAAAAGAAGTCGGTTTCTTCGCCTAGGCCTGTAAAGCCTATGTTCCAAGTGATGAACGTAAAAGTACTGTCAGGAACTTCGTGAGCTGTACCTTGTGAAGACAAGGGAATGAATTCAGCTGGTGTGTAGTTCGAAATGGTTCCCCAAATAAGCACCCCGGCAATGTACAGTCCGAAAGGAAGCGCAATGACCAGCAGCGTTTTGACAATGTTTTTGATCATTTTGTGTTTTCGCTTAAGTAGTGAATCAAGTCCTGCGTAACTTCATCTCTGCAGATGTCATTCAGCAGTTCATGTCTTCCTTCGGGATAGATTTTCGAACTAAATTCCAGATCCAAAGCCTTGAAATCGGCAATCACCTTCTTCGCGCCAGCTTCTTTTTCCACCACAGGATCATTGCTTCCAGCTACGTAGTGAATTGCAGTACCTGCTGGAAGGTCTTTTTTGTGCTTGTGCACCCAGTCAGTCAATTTCGCCAATTCTGTAAAGAAGCCAATGGTGAAGATTTCGCCACAATCAGGATCATTGACATAAGCATCCACTTCTTGTTTGTCCCGTGAGAGCCAGTCAAAATCTGTTCGTGGGTTGTCAATTCCTTTGTTGAACTTGCTAAAGGTTAAGCTATTCATGAAGGGCGAAGGCTTTTCCGTTCCGAAGAGGCCTCCCATTAGTTTCCCCATGATTTTACCTGCATGAACTAAAGCTCCAGGGTGGGGTGGAAAAGCTGAAAGGACGAATGCATCTACTGCTATGTTGTTTCGTTCAGCAAGGGCCAACGTGAGCATAGAGCCCATGCTGTGTCCTAACACAGAAAGCTTTTGTCCTTGAATTCGTGTCTGCTTCGCGAAGTCCTCTATCAATTCAACTACTTCTAGCCAACCACCTTCTCCAAAGGAACCACGCAGTCCGTTCTTTTCACTGGTCTTTCCGTGTCCGGGAAGGTCCAACGCAAAAACCGAGATGCCTACCTTGTTGGCTTCAAGCGCAAATCGATCATAGCGAATGCCTTTCTCAGCCATGCCATGAACAATGATCAGGCGTTGCTTTTCCTGAGGAGCAAGCCATTCATAGGTTGCTACTTCAAGCCCTTCGCGATAGCTAAAGAAATGTGCATTCATAAATGATTCAAGCTAGATTGATGAGTCCACAAAAGGACGGTGTTGTTCAAGCAAAGTACAAAAACGCGCTCAAGTTCGAATGAATTCTACACATTTGCATTCATTCCATGGGAGAATACGAAAAACATACTGCTTGCATTGTCTGCGGGAGCTCAGAACTTCAGAAATTGAAGGGTTACGAAGCGCATTACCTTGTTAAATGTGTAAAGTGCAAGATGGTGTTTATTGAGCGTGTTCCTTCTGAGATGGAATTGAGCGCATTTTACAGCAAGTATGCCTATGCTTCAGATCCCTGGATTTCGCCCATCACCATTCAGCGCTACCACGAATTGTTAGATGCATTTGAACCGTATCGGTTGCTCAATCGCATCATTGACGTTGGATGCGGCGCGGGTCATTTTTTACAAGTGGCGAAGGAACGCGGCTGGGAAGTGTATGGCACGGAGTTTTCTCCCGCAGCCATTGCGCTGTGCAAGTCGAAAGGCATTGAGATGTTTGAAGGGGCCTTGACAGAGGAAACAGCTGCACAATTGGAATTCGATGTGGTGTGTAGTTTTGAAGTGATTGAACACATTAACAATCCCAACAAAGATGTTCAGCACATTCACCGCATGCTCCGAACAGGAGGGCTGCATTACATCACAACGCCAAACTTCAATGCCCTTTCACGCTTCATATTGAAAGCAGATTACAATGTTATTGGCTACCCGGAACACTTGTCGTATTACACGCCTAAATCGTTGAATTTCCTGCTAAACAAGCAGGGTTTTAAGACGCTCAATTGTGCCGCTGAAGGCATCAGCATTTCGCGCATTCAAAAGAGTCGCAATCAGAGCGAGATCAAACTGAATTCGAAAACGGCTCCCGATGAAAAGTTGAGAGAGCGCACAGAGCGCAAGCTGTTTTGGAAACTCATCAAAAAGGTGGCCAACTGGACTTTTCGCATTTCAGGAACGGGGGTGACCTTAAAGGGGTGGTACATCAAAAAGTAAAATTCCGTTAATCTTCGTCATCTCTGACAAAAATCATTGCTGCTTCGTCAATTCTAACCTAGATTCGTTGTGAATGGCTGAACGATTCGGTCACAAAACTGTTTACCTGCTATGAGTGATTTAAAAACGATTCGCAAAGATTACGACCACAACCAGTTGTTGGAGTCTAAGATTGATAGAAATCCATACCACCTATTTGAGAGATGGCTTGAAGAGGCCAAGGAAGTGGAGCCTACAGACTACAATGCCATGACCATTGCTACCATGGATGAAAATGGCTTTCCGAATCTGAGAACGGTTCTTCTGCGTGGATTTAATCGTGATGGCATCAGCTTTTTCACCAATTACAATAGTGATAAGGGCAAGGAAATTGCTGCTGATAATAAGGTGGGCATCAATTTCTTTTGGAAAGATTTGGAACGACAAATTCGGATCAAAGGAGTGGCAGATAAGCTTCCTGCTTCCGTGTCTGACACGTATTTTGCTAGTCGCCCGAGGGAGAGTCAAATAGGCGCTTGGATCAGCGAGCAAAGCAGTATTATTCCAAATAGAGAGGAGTTGGATAGGCTTAAAGCAGATGCTGAGAAACGCTTTGAAGGAAAAGAAATTGAACGTCCGCCTTTCTGGGGCGGATACCACATTCAAATCACCTATTTCGAATTTTGGCAGGGTAGATCTGGTCGATTGCATGACCGCATCGCCTTCCGCATGAATGCTGATGGAGAGTGGTACCTTGAACGCTTAGCGCCTTAATCTACACGTACTACCAATCCTTTTAAATATTCACCTTCTGGATGGAATGCATTCACGGGGTGGTCTGCTGGTTGGTGCAACTGATGTAAAATGCGCACTTTTCTACCGGCTTCCATTGCCGCTGAAATAACGGTGTGGTTGAAAAGTTGTTTGTCTACCGCTTGACTGCACGAATAGGTGAATAACAAGCCGCCGGGTTTGATCTGACTCATGGCCAAGGCATTGATTCGTTTGTATCCTTGAACGGCCTTGTGTCTGGCTTTCAGGTGCTTCGCGAAGGCTGGAGGATCAAGTACAATAATGTCGTAATCTTCTTTCAAGTCTTTTAAGTACTGAACAGCATCTGCTTGAATGTTTTCATGCTTGTCTGTTCCGAAGCCATTCAAAGCCACATTCTGCGCAGCGAGTTCCAAAGCGGGAGCAGAGCTGTCTAAACTGTGCACCAATGTAGCGCCGCCCGCCAGTGCGTAAACTGAGAAGCCTCCAGTATAAGAGAACGTATTGAGTACTTTTTTACCTTTTGAAAGGGAGCCTAACAGCGCCCTGCTTTCACGTTGATCAATAAAGAATCCCGTTTTTTGTCCGTTTACCCAATCAATGTTGAACTTCAATCCGTTCTCCAAAGCTACTTTCCCATCCACTTCGTTTCCGAAAAGAAATCCGTTGGTGGTGCGAAGGGCAGACGAGCGCGGAAGTGTGTCTTCACTTTTGTTGTAAATGGACGTGCACTGTTCTCCGTATATTTCTTTTAAACTTTCGGCAATTCCATCGAGGTAGTGTAACATGCCTTCGGTGTGCACTTGAATGACCAAAGCGCCATCGTAGTGGTCAATGATGAGACCTGGAAAACCATCTCCTTCGCCATGCACCAAGCGGTAACAGTTCGTTCGGTCATTGTTTGTCAGCATGAGTTGCGTGCGCAGTTCAAAGGCGTTCACCAAACGTTCATGCCACCAACGTTCACTAGGTGTTTCTTCCCCGAAATGGGTCAAACGCACAGCGATGGAAGCTTCTGGGGTGAACAATCCGTGTCCGAGGGTGATTCCTCCCGTTTCTGCCACACGAATCATTTCTCCTGGCACGGGATCACCTTCGAGGTAGGCTATGGCGCCTGAGAATACCCAAGGGTGAAAGCGTTTAATCGAATGGCTTTTTTTCGCTTTGATGAAAGCGGTGGTCTGAATGTTTTCCATGGGGTGCAAAGGTATCAGTAGTCTGCATTGTTCCAATGCAAAATGTCGTCTTCGTTTCGAGAAATTCGCTTTTCATCAATGTATTCTTCAATTAGGTCTATAACTTCCCGCTTGTTGAACTCACTGAGGGTATGCACTACGTCTACTAAATGGGCATCTCCTTCGCGCAGCAGATTTTTCAGGGCTTTTGGCAAGGTGTGTTCCTGGTTCTTCTCTGCTCTGCAAACGTCGCAATGTCCGCACTTCTCCTTGGGCTTATCGCCGAAATACCTGGCGATGAAGTTGGTTCTACAATCTTCAAGATGAATGTATTCCATCATAGAGTTCCAGCGCGATTCTACCCGTTCTTTTCGTTCTTCGTAGGCCTCTTTTGGAATGCGAAGGTGCTCTTGCTCATGTCTTCCGGTGAGTAAGGTCAAAATTGGAAGATCGTTTTGTGGCTGGTAGCTGACCACCTCCATGTTGTCAAGCCTTATGAGCGTTTGTCGCACCTTATCAGTACTCCATCCTGTTTTCGCTGCCAAGTAGCGTTCATCAAGGCGTGCATAGTTTTCGAACATTCCTCCATAGGTGCGAAGGACCAGTCGTATGAAAGGATCTAAGTCTGCATTTCGAATTTGAAAATCATACAATGCCTGAGCGTTCACTTTGAACATCATACGAGATGGGATGAGGATTCCTTCACCTAAGTGAATGTATCCGGCAAAAGCAAGGGTTTCTAGGTCGAAGAATACATCGCGCGACTTCAGTTTATAGCGGTCACAAAACTCACGCAAGTTGAAGTTGTGCTGGGTGTTGTATCCAGCGCCATAGGCTACCCCGAGGTATGAGCAAAGCTTGTGGTAAGTAGATCTAACGCGCTCTTTATCAGGGAATTGTTGTTCAATCTCGCTGGTGCGCTGCAAGAGTTGTGGCGTGGTATACATTAAGATGGCCCAGCTCTCTTTTCCATCTCTTCCAGCCCGTCCTGCTTCTTGCACATAGTTCTCTAAATTCTGAGGAGGAGAGAGGTGAACAACAAACCGCACATCGGGTTTATCAATCCCCATCCCGAAGGCGTTGGTGGCTACCATCAAGGGAAAATGATTGTTAATCCAGTCTGTTTGCAGTTTGTCTTTGGTAGCTGGATCAATGCCCGCATGGTAAAATCCAGCTGAAACTCCACTTTCATTCAGAAATTCAGCAATGTCGCGTACCGACTTTCGCGTTGCAGAATACACAATACCACTTCCACCTAATTTCTTGCAAATACGCACAAGTCGGGACAACGACTGCGGTTCTTCAATCACAGCGAAGTTCAAGTTGGACCGCGTCATAGGAAGTTCGAAGACAGCTTCATCTTTGAATTCCAGTTGTTTTGCAATATCTAGCGCAACTTTTTGGGTTGCAGATGCGGTTACGGCGATGACAGGCGTCTTCGGATGAATCTTTCGGATTTCAGCGATTTCGCGGTACGCAGGACGAAAATCATGTCCCCATTGCGATATACAATGCGCTTCGTCAACCGCTATTAGATTGAGCTTCATTTGCTTCAAGCGCTCAATGAAAAGCTCATTTTTCAATCGTTCTGGCGAAACGTATAAGAACTTCATCTTCCCGTAAATGGCACTTTCTAGAATGTGGTCCATCTCTTGGTAGCGCTGGGCAGAGGTGAGGTAGGCTGCACGAATGTCCATCTCTTTCAAGCGGTCAACTTGGTCTTTCATCAAAGCTACAAGAGGAGAAATAACGATACAAATTCCTTCGCGACACAAGGCTGGCACTTGAAAGCACAATGATTTTCCTCCGCCTGTAGGCATCAGAGCAAGGGTGTCGCGGTCCAAAAGCACAGAACGAATGATGTCTTGTTGCTGTGGTCTGAACTGGTTGTAACCCCAATACTGCTTAAGGATATCAAGTGGATCAGCGTGCATTTAATGGAATGAGTGGCTTGAAATTAGAAGTGCAAACAATTCTTCGGAACAAGTTTACGTAATTTGCAGACCTAAAGTAAGCATATGAACCGTAGAATTGTAGCCGGAAATTGGAAGTGCAACACCACTTGGAGTGAAGCACTGACATTGGTAGAAGAGTTAACCCAATCATTAGCAGATGGTAACTATTCAGGGACAGACATCATTATCTCACCTCCTGTGATTTATGTGTCTGCATTGAAGTCGATGTTGCCATCGAACATCCATTTAGCTGCACAAAATTGCAGTGCACACAACGAAGGAGCCTTTACGGGTGAAGTAACAGCAAACATGCTGAGCACAGCAGGAGTTGATTACATTTTGGTTGGACATTCAGAGCGAAGATCAATGTTCGGGGAAACGAACGAAGTGGTAGCTCAGAAGGTGCTTAAAGTGTTAGAGGCCGGACTTCGTCCTATTCTATGCGTTGGAGAATCATTGGAAGAACGGGATGCCAATCGTCACTTCGAAGTGGTTAAAGAACAACTTCAAGCGGCCTACTTTTCACAAGTAAAGCCTGGCGATGCAGCGAAAGTTGTGATTGCTTATGAGCCTGTTTGGGCCATTGGAACCGGACGAACAGCTTCGTCAGAGCAGGCACAAGAAATGCATGCTGAGATTCGCTCATGGGTGAAAGATGCCTTTGGAGCTGTGGCTGAGGAGGTCTCTATTCTCTACGGAGGAAGTGCCAAGCCGAGCAATGCAGAAGAGCTTTTCGCAGGAGCAGATGTAGATGGCGGACTCATTGGAGGCGCCTCACTGAAAGCTGCTGATTTCAAGGCCATTATTGAAGCCAATAACAAATGAATTACAAGGAATATTCCTTTACCATTTCGCCTCTTCTCCCGGGAAAGGAAGTCTTGATTGCGGAATTGAGCGAATTGGAGTTTGAAAGCTTTGTTGAAGAAGCTGACGGATTAAAAGCCTACATCCAAGCGGAGGGCCCAAGTCCTGATGACCTTCTTTCGCTTATGGCCTTTCAGATTGAAGGTACCACCATTGACTTTGAAATCAAGGAGGTGGAGCGCGAAAACTGGAACGCCAAATGGGAATCAGACTTCAATCCGATTTTTGTGGGAGATGATATTGTTGTTCGTGCTCCGTTTCACGAAGCTACATCTGCCACCTTTGATTTGGTCATTCAGCCTAAAATGAGCTTCGGAACAGGACACCATGATACCACTTGGCTTATGCTAGAACGGATGCTTTCTATGGAAGTAGCTGGTAAAACAGTACTTGACATGGGGAGTGGAACTGGAGTCCTAGCCATTTTGGCCGAAAAACTTGGTGCCACTTCAGTAGATGCTATCGACATTGATGATTGGTCCAAAGAGAACTGTGCAGAAAATGCAGCATTGAATCAATGCACAAGGGTCAATGCTGAAATTGGAGATGCGGCATTGCTTCCAGGAAGGTCGTTTGACATTGTTCTCGCTAACATTAACAGGAATGTACTTGTAACAGATATGTCGACCTATTCGTCAGTACTTAAACAAGGTGGATTGCTTCAATTGAGCGGATTCTTTCCTTCAGACCAAGAAATTCTGGTGAAAGCCGCTGAAGAGAATGGTCTGACTTTTGTAAAAGGGAAGGAACGAAATGGATGGATGACCCTTGGTTTCGTTAAGGATTGAATATGAAAAACACGCTCCTCATTTGCATTGCCTTTTTCACTGGATTGGCTGGGTTTAGCCAAGAGCAGTGGTCGGTTTACATGGTTGAAATGGACACGCTGTTCGCTTCAGTGATAGTAAATGTGGCGGCAGATGAGCAAAACTTAGAAGGACAGAAGGAGTTTTTAGTGCGAGCGAAGGTGCGCTTCATTGCTGATCACAACGGTTTTCCTACTTCTGAAGCGTATGAGCTCGTGAACACCTTCGAGCAACGCATGGACGATTTCAATTTCCGTCACCCCGAAGCACAGATTGTTGGTTCTTGCATGCACAATGGGGAACGAGAAATGTATGTCTATACGTCTGATACCACGGGAGTGCGAAAAGAACTTGAAGGGATTACTTCAGCTCGATTTCCTTCCTTGAAAATAGAAGTCGACATCGAGAAAGATCCTGAATGGACCCATTTTTGGGATTTTCTTTTTCCGAACGCAGAACAGATAGAGTACATCAACAACTCATCTGTGCTTAGCCAACTGACCCAGGCAGGTGATGATTTAACAAAGCCAAGAGAAGTGTATTACTGGTTTTATTCAAGGGACGAAGCCGTTTCCAACAAGCTGAAGGAAGAGCTCGTGGCGCAAGGATTTAGTGTAATCGCCGGGAGCATGATGGATGGTGAATTGCCCTTTGCTTTGACAGTAAGTCGTAT
>CAYGUR010000064.1:0-13876 GCA_964353035.1 uncultured Comamonadaceae bacterium
CGTCTGAACATTCTACAGTTACGTTTGCAGGGAACTCAACAAATACTGGTGAAGTAGTATCAACAACAGTGATTGTTTGAGAAGCCATGCTTACATTTTCACAGTAATCAGTAGCAGTCCAAGTACGAACGATGATGAATGATTGATCACAATCATCTCCATCTTCCAACACTTCTTCGCTGTAGTCAATAGTCACTTCTAATGCACAGTTATCCATTCCTGAAACAAGACCAGCACCAAAGTAGTTTCCGTTCTCCATTAGGCTAACATCAGAACACTCTAAAGTTTCGTCCGCAGGAACGTTTACCAACTCAGGCGCGATTGTATCAGTGATTGTAATGAATTGTTCTGTAGTAGCAGTGTTTCCACATTCGTCAGTAGCCTCATATACGCGGTAGAGAACTCCCATACAACCTCCTGATTGAAGAACTTCTTCAATGATTTCCACTGTAGCAGCACCACAGTTGTCAGAAGCAGTAAGTGTATATCCATCAACCTCTTCACATGAAAGTGAAGTGTAGTATACATAGTCATTGAATGTAGGTGCAGTAGTATCTTCAACGTGAATTACTTGCTCAAAACCATTCTCGTTTCCACACTCGTCCATTGCGTACCACGTACGAATGATGGTGTAGTTACCAGGACAGTTTCCTTCAATGATTTCTTCAGTGTATTCGAATACGATGTTTTCAATTGCTGAACAGTTATCAGAAACAGTTACAACAGGTGCTTCAGGAACAGCATCACATTCAACAGTGATTTCTCCTTCTGGAAGACCTTCGAACATTGGAGCTTCTTCGTCAATAACAGTAACAGTCCAAGAAACATCCGTACGATTTGCACAGATATCAAAAGCAGCCCAGCTGTAAACAACTTGGAACTCATTTGCACATTCACCTGGGATCATTTCTTCTCCTAAGTATTCAACAATTACTTCTCCAGTACAGTTATCAACTGCTGAAACAGCAGGGATAGCTACTGGGAAATCTTGACAGTCAACAGTAACATCTGCAGGGAAATCAACAAATTCAGGAGCGATTTCATCCAAAACAGTAATTACCTGCGCTTCTTGAGCAACATTTCCACAAGCATCCATTGTGCGGTACAAGTAAGTGTACTCAGTGTTGTGGATACAATCAGTTTCGTTGTTTGGCTCACAAGAAGCATCAACGTTTACATCACCATGTCCATCAACAGCAACACCGTCAACGAATCCTGTGTAAGTAAACCATCCTGAAAGACCATAATCACAGTTCTTGTTGTTTGCTCCTTCTCCAAGTTGGAAACCGAAGTAGTAGTTAGATGGCATGTGGTCAATGTAAAGTACATCACCAGCAAAGTCACCAGCACCAGTCAAGGTTGAGAATCCGTTTACCAATTCCCAGTACATCCATGACTCAAAAAGGTCAGGTTGTGCACATCCAAGATCATCTTTGTAAGAACGACTAAGCGCAGACCAAGTAGCCCAATCAGCCTTGTTTTCGAACCAAAGGTCCATCTCAAAGATCTGGTTTGGGTTGTTGTCATTGATACATGTTCCATACATGTGAGCAGTACCGTCAGCGAACTGATCAAATTTACCACCTTCAGCATCGAAATGGAAGTTAGACGTAGCAGAGATACCATCCCACATTAGGGTTGGCAACCAAAGTGCCCAGTCATCTCCAGCACCAACAGCAGTGCTCAAGTCGCAAGAAGCAACCAATTCACCGTTGTTTGATTCAAAGATTTCAACTCCTGTTTCAACACCTGAACATTCGTCGAATGCAGTCAACATTTCTGGAGCTGGAACTTCTTCCAAACAAGAAACGAAGATTTCATTTTCGAAGTCAGAGAATTCTGGTGCTGTGTAATCAAAGATTGTAATCGTCAATGTTTGAGAGTTTGCGTTTCCGCACTCATCAACAGCGATGATTTCTTTGATGCACTGAGCAACCATCGGACACTCAAGTCCTTCTGTTACGATTGAATAGTTTGTTTCAAAATCAAAATTGCTGCAGTCTTCTGCAGTTGGGAATGGTGTAGTTGCATCGAGGTATACAAGTACTTCGTCTACGGTTTGACCCTCAGAGCACTCGATAGAAATGTCTTCTGGAAAGAATGTGAAAATAGGAGCCTCTTCGTCAACTACCGTAATAGTCTGAGTGCACATCTCAGTTGTTTCGCCATCAGTAGCGATCCAAGTACGTGCAATCACTTTCGGACAGTTATCGCTAGATACGATGTTATCCATGAAAGTAATTTCCAAGTTTCCAACACAGTCATTCGCTGTAATAACAGGCAAACCACCTTCCATTTCTGGATCGATGTTCGTGCCACAAGCTACTTCAACGTCAGCCGGACAAGTAATTTCGATTACTGGATCACATGTAGTGATGTCTCCAGTAGTGTAGTTTAACAAGTTAACGAACAGATCGAAAGAATCATCTGACCAGTCTGGATGTCCAAAGAATGGAAGTGTCAATCCTCCGAAAACAGCATGACCAGCTCCATAAGGCATCTCTGCCAAACAAACGTCTGTAGGCAATCCTGTTCTGTTCATGATTGCAGACATTCCTGCTGGACACAACAAAGCGTGACCGAAGTAATCACCAGAGTATGATGTTGCTAAACCATCAAAAATAGGATGAGAAACATTAGAAGCTTCTGCATCTTCAAACAAATTGTTGGCGAGAAGTTCCACACCTCCAAATCCAAATGACATTCCGTCACCTTCGTTTGGTGCTGCGTTTAGAAGCAGTTTGTTCCCAGCTGAAACCCATGCTTCAATAGCAGGAAGGTTGGCCACTAAAAATGCTTCAACTTCATCAGAACCAGAATCACCACCTTCAATGTAGATGAATGAATGATTGTTCAAAAGAGTTGTGATATCAAGCGTTTCAACGCGCAAATCAGACCAGTTGCCTGCTCCGAATGCTGCGTCCATCGCATCAATCTGGTTTGAACCGCTGTTGCCATCCCAAAGATTTTCGGTTGAACGAACAAACGCCGTTTGAGCTGTCAGCACTGTGACACTCAAAAATACAAGTGCGAATGTCAAAAGGAATGCCATTGCGTTCATCGCATATCCTTTCCAACATCGCACAGAGTTGCATGCTACAGAAGTAGAATGTTTCATGGTACAAGTGTTAATTAAACAATTAGTTAAATAAGTAGTAATTAAATAGTATGCCGATAAGCTCTATTTATGAAGGACGTTAGGTAGTAATCGGGGTGCGTAATCCCGTTGTTTTCATTGCAAAGATACTACAAATTCGATGAAACAACCAAATTCGTCGACAAAATAATTTAATTCATCGACAGTTTGTGCTTACAAAGCGTCGAAGCTTTCTGCGGTTTTCTTATCTTGCTTGCATGTATACAGCACGCGTTAAAACTCCTGTAGTCCCCGTCAGAAAGGAACCTCAGGATTCTTCTGAACAAGTTACTCAATTCCTTTACGGTGAATTAATCACTGTGATTGAGGAAAAAAAGCAATGGAGAAAATGTGTGTCGATTTTCGATGAATACGCTGGTTGGTTAGACGAAAAGATGATAATCAAGGTCGAAAACGGTCACGAGGAACGTCAAATTTTGTCCTCTTCTGCGGCTGAATGGATCGATTTCAATGGACACCGGAAACTCATTCCTGCGGGGGCTCAATTAACACATCAAGAAGGTGCTCATATAAGTAAGGTTATTCGAACGCCCTTTGAACATGCTCTGCTGTTCGAAGGAGCTCCCTATTTGTGGGGTGGAAAAACCATTTTTGGCATTGATTGCTCAGGACTTACCCAAGTCGCCTTCGCCATGGCAGAAATGAAACTTCCTAGAGATGCAAATCAACAAGCAGAGCTAGGAAACACCATTTCGTTCGTTGATGAAGCGAAAGACAATGACCTGGCCTTTTTCGACAATGACGAGGGAAAGATCATTCACGTGGGCATTGTTCGCAGAAAAGGAAAAGACCTGGAAATTATTCATGCCAATGGCGAAGTGCGAATTGATAAACTGGACCACCAAGGGATTTTTAAAGAGGACCGGGGCGTCTATTCTCACCAACTTCGAATCATCAAACGCATTAGCTCAGACAAGTTGTAGATTGAAGTACTTCTTCAGTACCACACATCTGAATGTGAGTTATTCATGATGCCAATATTCTTCGCGAAGCAATCCTTTCTGTAGTTTCAGCTCAAATTCTCAACCATGCATCTCGAACTAGTTGATTGGACCATCATCGTCGGATTTTTCATTGTTTCCTTATTAATAGGTATATACGCTTCGCGAAAAGCAGGTAAAAGTTCCGCTGAATTTTTTCTCTCAGGAAGAAACATGCCATGGTGGCTCTTAGGAGTATCAATGGTGGCAACCACTTTTTCAGCAGACACCCCGAACTTCGTAGCAGACATTGTGCGCACCAAAGGTGTGGCCTCAAATTGGATGTGGTGGGCCTTTCTCTTGACAGGAATGCTCACCGTTTTTGTCTATGCCCGCCTGTGGCGAAGGTCTGGTGTTGCTACCGACATTGAATTCTATGAACTGCGCTACAGCGGGAAAGAAGCGGCTTTCTTACGCGGATTTAGAGCACTCTACCTCGGTGTGTTTTTTAATGTGGTCATCATGGCAACCGTATGTCTCGCCGCAACAAAGATCGCGAGCATCCTGCTGGGGATTCCACCTTGGCAAACGCTCTTGTTTGCATCTATTGTGACGGTGTTTTACAGTGCTCTGGGCGGATTGCGTGGTGTGATTTTGACCGACTTCGTTCAGTTTATTCTGGCAATGATTGGTTCTGTTGGTGCAGCCATTGTCATTGTGAATCTTCCACAAGTAGGTGGATTGGAAAAGTTGATGACAGCTCCTGAAGTACAAGGAAAGTTGGACCTCATCCCATCCATAGAAAATAAAGACCTCTTTTTCACCTTGTTTCTTATCCCGCTTGCAGTGCAGTGGTGGAGCGTTTGGTATCCTGGCGCTGAACCTGGTGGAGGTGGTTACATCGCTCAGCGTATGCTCAGCGCGAAAGATGAAAAGAATGCCTTAGGTGCTACTTTATTGTTTAACGTAGCTCATTACGCGCTTCGACCTTGGCCTTGGATTCTAATTGCATTGGCTTCATTAGTAGTTTATCCCGAATTGGATGATATCATGGCCGCTTTCCCAGCGAATACGGCAGCAAGAGGACATGATTTAGCGTATCCAGCAATGCTCTCGTTTCTACCTGCAGGTCTGCTCGGACTCGTTGTAGCATCCCTGATAGCAGCCTTCATGAGCACCATTTCAACCCATTTGAATTGGGGGGCAAGTTATGTGGTGAACGACTTCTACGGAAGATTCATTCGTCCGGAAGCCTCAGAAAGATCTAAAGTAAACGTGGGGAGAATAACTACGGTTGTCTTAATGCTCTTGGCTGCATTGACCTCGTACCTGATTGAAAATGCCAGTGACGGATTTCAAGCGCTGCTTCAAATTGGAGCGGGCACAGGACTTATATTCATTCTTCGCTGGTTCTGGTGGCGCATCAACGCATGGACTGAAATAGCTGGAATGGTAGTCTCATTCATCTACGCCTTAGTGATTCTTTTAGCACGTCCTAACTTAGACGAAGGAGAAGCTTGGATGCTGGGTTCACTTGAATTAACAGATAGCGTTCTGCTGATTGGAGGGGTGCTGATCACTACTGTGGGGTGGCTCGTAACCATGTTTGCTACCAAGCCAACAACAACAGAGACTTTAAGGTCATTCTACATGCAGGTGAGACCAGCAGGGAAGGGGTGGAAAAAAGTGTTGGGCAACGACATTCCTACAGCTGAAGGGAAATTGCCGAACCAAATTGTTTCCATGCTCATTGGAACAATTATGGTTTACAGCTCCTTGTTTGCTGTGGGGAAATTCTTGTATGGCGAAACACTGGTTTCGCTAGCTCTGTTCGGAATTACTGCTGTTTGTGGTATGCTTTTATGGCGAATCTTAAGAAAAGCGAATTAAGCTTCTTCGAAGAATTGCTTGTTCTCCCGCGCCATTTTTCGAAGCAAGGGACTGCATCTGTAACGGTCTTCCAAATACTCAGCGTGCAATCTATCTAAGGTTTCAACACAATGACCAATGCCTTTTTCATTGGCCCATTCTAGCAACCCTTTCGGATAGTTGACTCCTTTGGTCATGGCGAGGTCAATGTCCTTCGCAGACGCAATGTTCAAGTATAGTGCATCTGCAGCTTCGTTGATCAACATCACCAGGATACGCCAAACAAGCTCTTCACCCAAAGCCTTGTCTTTATTCGCTTCAGGAGCAATTGCATTTTCAGAGTAATCATAGTAGCCTCTTCCGCTTTTACGTCCGTACCAACCCGCCTCAGAATGTCTTTTCTGTGTAAACGAAGGTTTGTAACGGGGGTCGAAATAGAACGAAGCAAAAACACTTTCTGTTACGGCGTAATTCACGTCGTTTCCAATAAAATCCATTAGTTCGAAAGGCCCCATTCGGAAACCACCAATCTCTTTCATCGCCCAATCAATGGTTGCGAAATCAGCAAATCCTTCTTCATACATGCGAAGCGCTTCGCCATAGAACGGACGAGCAACTCTGTTAACAATGAATCCGGGAGTGTCTTTCGCAACAACAGTGACTTTTTTCCAGCTATCAATCAGTGCTCTTGAATTTGCAAGCACTGTTGGACTCGTTTGCACAGCAGGAACAATTTCAACTAAGGGCATCAGCGGAGCCGGATTGAAGAAGTGAATACCTACCACACGCTCAGCTTTTGAAACAGAAGCTGCAATGGCTGCTATTGAAAGGGAAGAGGTGTTTGAAGCAAGTATGCAGTCTTCGGAAACAATTGATTCCAAGGTTTGGAACACGTGCTTTTTAATGTCAATGCGCTCCACAATAGCCTCAATGACTAGTCCACACGCTGCGAAATTACTCAGCTCTGTAGTATATGAGATGCGGTTCTGAATGTCTGCTGCTTTGTCAGCTGTGAGTTTGCCTTTCTCAACCAAACGCGCCATCACCTTTTCAAGTTTGGCCTTGCTTTTATCTAAAGCCACGTCATTCGTGTCTGAGAGCACAACAGTATGTCCATTTTGGGCTGCCACTTGGGCAATTCCAGATCCCATTGCACCTGCACCTACTACACCTATTTGCATCATAATTCCAATTTTGTGCGAAGTTGGCAGAAAATTTGCATCCTTGAAAACAGAATTGAATGAATGTTGTGTTCAATTCGTGAAACTCTTGTAACAACTCCATAGTATTTTAGCTCAAAATCTTCAAAATGAGAACCCTTACATTATTCATTGCCCTCGTTTCTTTTACGTTTTCTGTCAACGCTGATCCAGGTGACGTCGCCTCCGAATTGTGGGATCAATTGCTTAGAAAGCATGTTGACGCACAAGGAAATGTAGACTACCCCGGTTTCAAATCAGACCCTAAGTTCGATGATTGTATTGCGGCATTTGCAGATCAGCATCCTGATGGGAGCTGGGAAAGGAGTGAAAAAATGGCATTCTGGATCAACGTTTACAATGCCTATACAGTCAAGCTAATCCTAGATCACTATCCATTGAAATCCATCACAGACATTGATAAAGCCTGGGACAAATCGTTCATCAAACTAAAGGGTAAGACCTATTCTTTGAATCAGGTTGAACACGAAATTCTTCGCCCGCAGTTCAAAGATCCACGTGTGCACTTTGCTGTAAACTGCGCAAGTTATTCGTGTCCCAAACTGCACAACAAGGCTTTTCGTCCTGAAACCTTAGACGCTACCTTAACGACGTTAACGAAAGCGTTTTTACAAGATACCAAGCGAAATAAAGTGAACGCTGCTACGCCGCAAGTTTCTCAAATCTTCGATTGGTTTAAAGAAGACTTTGACGCCAAAGGAGGAGTGATTAACTTTATTAATAGCTATTCCTCTGCAAACATTCCAGCCGGAACTGAGCTTATATACATGGAATACAATTGGAGACTCAACGGAAAATCATGATTAGAGGGAAGAAATTAAAATCACTGTCATCTATTTTAGGGATGCTTATGTTTGTTACGGGGTGTGCTCAAGATGAAAACTTCGAAGCTATGTTTCAACGTCTGACCAGCGGTGACGTGCCCGTTGTTAAGCCCGAACAAGCAGACGCACTCCAAGGAGCCGTTTTCTTAGATGCCAGAGAACCACGTGAATTTGAAGTATCTCATATTGAAGGTGCGCGCTTCATAGGGTATGACGAATTTGACATCAATTCCATCGCTGATCTAGATAAAACCAAACCGCTAGTGGTATACTGTTCTGTAGGCTACCGAAGTGAAAAGATTGGAGAAAAATTACTCGACGCTGGTTTCACCCAAGTTTACAACCTCTATGGTGGAATATTTAATTGGGTAAACACTGATAGACCTGTGGTTTCTTCAGAAGGAAAAACAAACGAAGTTCATGCCTACAATAAAAAGTGGGGGAAGTGGCTGGAAAAAGGAGAGAAGGTCTATGAGTAAGACCCGTGGAGTGGTGGTGATCATGGCCAAAAGACCTGCGTTGGGCAAAGTGAAAACTAGATTGGCTGCCTCTGTTGGTGACGAAATGGCGCTGGAGTTGTACCAACAAATGCTATCAAAAACCTTCCATACGGTGCTGAATTTAGGAAAGAAGGTTGTAGTAATGGCCACAGGGGAAGGAAACATGACGGTGCCCCCTTCGTTTATCCAACAAGAACAAATTCAAGCTGATTTAGGAGCGAAAATGATGCACGGATTTCAATCTGCCCAAGCGCTTTGTCCTGGTGAACCAGCGGTAATGGTTGGGACAGATTGTTTCGACCTGAGTGCATCAGAACTTGCTGAAGCCTTTGATGTGCTCACTTCTCACCAACTTGTTTTCGGCCCCAGTGAAGATGGAGGATATTACCTCATTGGCATGAACACGCCGCAATCAGACGTTTTCGAAGACATAGAATGGAGTACACCTTCAGTCATGGAGGAAACGCGTAAACGCATGCGCAGTTCAAATTTATCTTGGGGAGAAGTGAAGACATTGAACGACATAGACACCTTAGAAGATTTGAAATTATCATCTTTGTGGACCGATGTAAAATCTAAAATTTGAAGCTTGAGCATGAGTACAATGGAAAAGTTGAATGAAACCGTAGAGTTTCTAAAGGCAAGAGGGATTGAAGATGTTGAAGTTGGTATTGTGCTGGGTACAGGCTTAGCGAACCTCGCTTCGAAAATCGAAGTCATTAAGGAGTTTAGCTACAACGTGATTCCGAATTTCCCCATCGCTACAGTCGAATTCCATTTTGGGAAATTGATCTACGGAAAGCTCGGTGGAAAGAAGGTCATTGCCTTGCAAGGACGCTACCATTATTATGAAGGCTACTCAATGGAGCAAATTGTGGCTCCAGTGCGCGTCATGAAATTTCTTGGAGCGAAATACATCTTGTTGTCGAATGCGGCAGGAGCAGTGAACCTTTCCTTTAAAAAGGGAACGTTGATGGCCATTGATGATCACATCAACCTGCAGCCAGCTTCTCCTTTGCGAGGTGTAAATTCAGATGCGTTAGGACCTCGTTTCCCTGATATGAGCGCTCCGTATTCCCATGCATTGAATGCGCGAATGATTCAGATTGCCAAGGAAGAAGGGATTACAATGAATATGGGGGTTTACGCTTCGGTTCAAGGCCCCAACTTGGAGACCCGTGCTGAATACCGCATGCTTAAGATCATGGGAGCCGATGCCGTTGGTATGTCAACCGTTCCTGAGGTCATCGCCTGCAATCACATGGGAATTCCTTGCGCTGCCGTAAGTGTCTTGACAGATGAGTGTGATCCAGATCATTTGGCGCCAGTAGACATCGAAGATATCATTGCTACAGCCAAAGAAGCAGAGGTAGGACTAACAAAACTTTTCGAGCGATTGATTGCTGAATACTGAGCAAATTACTTTTGTACAGTATCTGTTTGCACACCTTGGTAGGCGGCACATTTTTCCTGTGATTTACATCCACTTGAACTAAGGGTTGCAATAACTACGAGAGAGAGGGCGATTCTAATGATGAGCTTCATAGCAATTTGTTAGGTCAATTAATCTTCATCACGAAGAAAAACGAATATCCACAAAATATTTCATTACGACTACAAATTTATTGTAAAGTCACTTGAATTTCTCTGTAAACTCGTAAAAACAGATGAAATGAAACAGTGTTTAGAATGCAATGAACGCTTGCTAGGACGTAGCGACAAGAAGTTTTGCTCGGATGCATGCAGAAGCAGTTTCCACAATCAAAAAAAGGAACAACAGAGACCCGATTTGTCGCAATATCAACTCATGGTGAACCACAGATTGCTGAATTTCCTTTTTGCTACGCGAAAAAAGTGGGGCAATTCACTTTCTATTCAACCCTTAATGACTCTGGGATTTAATCCCAATGTTTTCACAAGTTGCTATGAGCAAAATGGAAAGGAATATCGTTTTTGCTACGAATACGCCTACTGTGTCAACAACGGAGAATTGGAATTGCTTGTTTAGCGACGTTTCTTGGAACTTGTAGAACTGCTCTTTTTTGAAACGTGCTTCCTTCCAGTTTTCTTCTTCTTTTCGTGGAAAGCACCTTTGAAAGTGGGGTCCGCTTTTCGTTTTTGCTTGTCAATCTCCCGAGCTTGGTCTTGCTTTTCGCCCTTGCCTGTTTGTTCCAATTCTACTAGTCCTTCAGGAAAGGGAAGTTGAGGAACCTTCATTTGGATGATCTCTTCAATTCGTCCTAAGTGAAACTCCTCAGAGTGATCAACGAAAGTGATTGCTTTTCCCGCTTTGAATGCACGACCTGTTCGCCCAATTCTATGAACGTAGTCGAGGTAATCTCTAGGGACCGAAAAGTTGATGACGTGACTTACTTCGGGAATGTCAATTCCACGAGCAGAAACATCTGTGGAAACTAGAATGCGTACATCTCCTTTGCCAAAATCATCCATGGCATTGATGCGGGAGTTTTGTCCTTTGTTGGAGTGAATCACGCGCACTTCGCCCAAGTTCATGCGCTCCAAGTACCTTCCAATGCTTTCAGCATAGGTTTTGGTGTGCGCAAAAACAATGACACGGTGAAGGTCTTCTGAACTTTGAAGCAAGTACATGAGCAGGTTCAACTTCGTTTTGAAGTTTGGAGCTTTGTAATACACTTGATCTACAGTGTCTACAGGAGTTGACTCAGGTGTAACTTCAATGCGCAATGGCCAGAGTAAAAATTCTTCACTCAAAGATTCAACCCGATGTGGGAAGGTGGCTGAGAAGAGTAAATTTTGTCGTTTGGACGGAATGACCTCAAAAATATCGCGCAGTTGCGGCATGAAACCCATGTCCATCATGCGGTCAGCTTCGTCCAAAACCAAGTGTTTCACTTTTTTCAAGACTACAGCGCCCCTAGAGTAGATCTCAAGAAGTCTTCCTGGTGTGGCAACAATGATATCGACCCCTTTCGCTACTTCTTCCATTTGGGTTTTCGGACCAATTCCGCCATAAACACCATAGCATCGCAAGTCTGTATATTTCGCAAACATCTCTGCATGTTTTACCACTTGCAGGACAAGTTCTTTGGTAGGAACAAGGATTAAACACCTTGGATCATTGCCTTGGGCGTACTTCAATTGAAGTAAAATCGGAAGTAAGTAAGCCGCCGTTTTTCCAGTTCCAGTTTGCGCAATGCCAATTACATCCTGTCCGGAACGCAAAGGTGGGATTGCTTTTTCTTGAATGGTTGTAGGTGTAGTTATACCCGCATCTTCCAATGCGTTGATAAACTGCCTCGTTATTTTTAAATCTTCGAAAGTCACATTGCAAATGTACCATTTTGGAATGTCGTATTTTAGCAATTCACAATTAGCCATGTTGACAGAACAAATAGACATTAATAACTTCGACGATATTCGTCCATTTAATTCAGATGAAGTACCTGAAGTCATTGAGCGAATGCTGAAAGAGCCCGCCCTGTATGAGATGATGCGTTTTGTGTATCCTGATCTTGGAGACAGTGACATCCAGGAAATGATGCGCGAAGTGCGAACCACAGAAGAATTTCAATCTGAAATTAGCGGACCTGCGTTCAAAGTGATAACCCAAACAACAACCAACGGACTCACTTTTTCGAACATAGACAACATCAAACGAGATGAAGCCTATTTATTTCTAAGCAATCACCGTGACATCATTCTTGACAGTGCCTTGCTCAATGTCAGTTTACTTGAAATGGGCTTTCCGACAACACAAATTGCCATCGGTGATAACTTGTTGCAGCACAATTTGATTCGAGATATCGTACGAGTGAACAAAAGCTTCATCGTCAACAGAAATATCAATCCGAAAGAGATGTTGCTCTACAGCAAAAGACTGAGCAATTATATACATCAAACGGTCTGCGATAATAAAACATCGGTTTGGATTGCCCACAAAGAAGGACGTTCAAAGGATGGCGATGACCGCACAGCAAGTGGATTGCTTAAAATGCTGGGAAGTACCGATGAAAGTATTCCCGAATCTTTGAAGAAACTCAACATTGTTCCTATGGTGGTTTCCTACGAATATGATCCCTGCGATGTGTTCAAGGCAAATGAACTGCTTGTTACAAGGGAAGGTGGTGTGTATGAAAAGAAAAAAGGTGAAGATTACCACTCAATGTTGAAAGGGTTGACCGGACATAAAGGACGCATCAACATTGCTGTAGGATCCAAACTTGAGAAGAGCTTAGATGAACTTCCGTTAGATAAGCCGCGCAATGAGCAAATTCGAATTCTGAGTGCTGAAATCGACAAACGCATGCACGAAATGTACAAGCTCTGGCCAACAAATTACATTGCATACGACCTCCTGAACGGAACCCGTGAATATTCAGAACACTACTCAGGCATTCAACGCATTGCTTTCCGAAACTACATTCGTGGAAAAGCGCTTCAACTTTTGCTAGCGCGAAAAGGAATTCTCAAGCGCGAAGGATTTATGAAGCAGGCCAGAGAAGTGTTGTTGCAGATGTATGCCAACCCAGTGATTAACTACCGGAAAACGAAAGAGTCGTGAACTACCACAGAAGCTGTTTTCTTTGCAACACTAGTGAATTCTAGACATCACAATCGCAGCAGAAATGGCCGCATTGAGTGATTCTGCTTTTCCCTTCCCAGGAATGTGCAGGTACTTTTGAATCAAGGGCTGAATGTCTTCTCGCAATCCATGACTTTCACTTCCTAAGACGTAGATACCTTTCGAAAGCTCTGAAGTGAACAAGTTTTCGCCCTTCAAATCCAAACCATAAATGGGATGAGGTGAGTTGGAAATGAATTCTGAAAGATCGGTATAATAGGTCGGGAGGTGAAAAACAGATCCCATGGAAGCTTGGACTACTTTCGGGTTAAAACAGTCAACAGTATCTTTTGAGCACACAATGGCTTTGAATCCAAACCAGTCAGCAGTGCGAATAATAGTCCCTAAATTACCAGGATCGCGGATTCCGTCCAAAGCAAACAGCACATCCGCATCTTGCAAGTCAGAAAGCGCATTGTCATTCAGGTACCATTTTGGAAATTTCACAACCGCCAAGATTCCCGGAGCAGTGCTCAAGGTTGAAAGCGTTTTCATTTCCTGAATGGAAGTGGTGACTATTTCGACCTCAAAATTACTACTTTCGTACCCTTCTTGTTGAACAATGATTTCGATTTCCAATCCGCTAGAGACGGCCTCTTGGACTGATTTTTGTCCTTCAACGATGAAGCAGCGATTTTCCATCCTGAATTTCTTCAAGTGGAGTGATTTGATCCGTTTAAGTTGATTTTTACTTAGCATGGTTTGCAGGGTGTGCAAGATAAAGCGAAATTTCGGCCATTGATGCGAAGATCTTTAAATAAGCTTTCTGTTTTACTACTGCTC
>CAYGUR010000065.1:0-9939 GCA_964353035.1 uncultured Comamonadaceae bacterium
GGTGAAAGGGAGGTGGTTTTATTGGTTGGACCTATTGATCCGGCTACAAAACGAGGTTTGTCTGGAGTTTTCTGAGAGTATTTTTGAGCTGATCGAACTGCTAGTTTTGCACTTTCCACATTGAGCTCATAAGCCAATCCTGACAAATCATAATCGGCTTGCGAAATACTGGTACTATTGAAGGTATTGGTTTCTGCAATATCTGCCCCAGCTTCAAAATAAGCGTCGTGAATGCTCTCTATAATGTTGGGCTGTGTAATGCTCAACAAATCATTATTTCCCTTCAGGGAGCTTGGATGATTCTTAAATCTTTCACCTCTGTAATCTGATTCTTGGAGCTTATACTCTTGAATCATGGTGCCCATGGCCCCGTCAAGTATAAGTATACGTTTGTTTGATTCTGATTCTAAACCCATGGTAATTAACTTGTTATGGGCTTATCTGAAAGAAGAGCGAACAGTGCTATGCTGTTATGCTTTACTCATCTTTCCCTTTTCAGGGATAGGAATTGGCACCCGGCTGGCCCGGGTTGCCAAGACTTCGTAGGGCCTAATCCCTCCGTCTTTCTTGATAAGTACGCCACAAATGTAGAGGAAAATTGAATTGATTCGATATCCTAAGCAAATATTCGTGATTTAAGTTCATATCTCAGCACATCACTAATTTCAAATCCACAAAATGGTTCAGAAATAATTCTACCTTTGCCACCTTATTAGAGTGGAAGGATTTTGCTGATTGCAACCACATAGATGAAAATCTACATTCAGAACAAGCCCATGCGAAGTTCAAATGCTAATCAGTTGACTGCAAGCAGCAACATCCCAAGTCGTAAATTTTAAACCTCACGGATAGATGCCATATCTATTTACCTCCGAATCAGTGTCTGAAGGACACCCAGATAAAGTTGCAGATCAAATTTCTGATGCTTTAATCGACCATTTTTTGGCTTTTGATAAAGAGTCTAAAGTAGCTTGTGAAACACTGGTAACCACAGGACAAGTAGTTCTTGCAGGAGAGGTGAAATCGAATTGCTACCTTGATGTTCAAAGCATCACGCGTGACGTGATATCGAAAATTGGATACAACAAAAGTGAATACATGTTTGATGCCAACTCATGCGGCGTTCTTTCAGCGATTCACGAACAGTCTCCGGACATCAACCAGGGTGTTGATCGTGCGAAAAAAGAAGAACAAGGTGCGGGAGATCAAGGAATCATGTTTGGTTATGCTTCTCGTGAGACGGATAACTACATGCCACTTCCGTTGGAATTGTCTCACCTTTTGCTCCATGAGCTTGCCGCTATTCGGAAAGAAGGTAAGAAGATGAAATATCTTCGACCTGACTCAAAATCTCAGGTAACCATTGAGTATAGCGATGACAATAACCCCATTCGAATTGACAACATTGTGCTTTCCACGCAACACGATGATTTCGTGAAGCCAGCTTCAGATAAGACGTCTGATCAGCTGAAGGCAGATAAAGAGATGTTAGCTCAAATTCGGAAAGACATCGAGCAGGTATTGATTCCTCGCGTTAAGAAATTACTTCCGAAGCGCGTCCAAAAGCTCTTCACATCTAAGATCATCATGCACGTAAACCCAACAGGGAAGTTCGTTATTGGCGGCCCTCACGGAGATACAGGTCTTACAGGAAGAAAAATCATTGTAGATACTTACGGTGGTAAGGGAGCACACGGTGGTGGAGCATTCTCAGGAAAAGATCCAAGTAAAGTTGACCGCTCTGCAGCGTATGCAGTTCGTCACATTGCAAAAAATATGGTTGCTGCTGGTCTGTGCGATGAAGTGCTTGTGCAAGTGGCCTATGCCATTGGTGTCGCTGATCCAGTTGGACTCTACGTAAACACTTACGGAACTTCTAAAGTAGGAATGGATGATGGAGCGCTTGGAGAAAAGTTGGCTCAAATCTTCGACCTTCGTCCTTACGCCATTGAAACGCGTTTCAAATTAAGAACTCCTATCTACAGCGAAACGGCTGCATACGGACATATGGGGCGTAAGCCAGAAGTAGTTGAGAAGACATTCAAGGATGGAACAGGCAAGGTGAAAAAGGTGAAAGTGAAGCTTTTTCCGTGGGAAGAACTGGACTATGTAGGTAAACTTCAAAAAGCATTTAAATTATAAGTAGGGTACTTCCTCTATTCATTGTACAAGTGAAAGAAAGGAGCAATCCTTTCGGTTTTGGAACTTTGAGATGTTATCGTCAAATTTCTATTGTGCTTCGTGAAGGAAAGGAGAGAAGAGCACACTTTACACTTAGTTATTGATTCAAAACCCCGCTTTTTTAGGCGGGGTTTTTGTTTACACTAAAGAGAAGTAACTTTGAATAGACTCTGAGCGATGACTAAAATTAGAATTGCCTTCATACTTTTTCTGTTCTTCTGTGCCGAAAATGCATTTGCACAGAGCTATGCAGACTCCCTCATAAACAGGGTTTGGGAAATTGATTCCCTCAATGCCATTGGAATTCACATTTCAGGTGCCAAAGCCGAAAGGTTGTTTTGTGAAGACATGATGGGTTTTGCTGGTGTGGATGGTACATTTCAAACAGCCGTTCGGAACAGCTATAAAAGTGTTTTCGCTCAACGCGGACAAGGTGGGCCTGTTCAAAATGGAAATTGGTCGTTCTTAGGACCTGCAGTTCAACCCAAAGAATTAAATCCTGGTGGAAAGGCCATTCCAACCTATGCTGAAGGACGGGGGAACGGGACCGGACGAATAAATTTTCTGTACCAAGACCCTTCACTCACCAATCGAATGTTCGCTTGTTCGCCCACTGGCGGACTCTTTGTTTCAAACAACCAAGGCATTTCATGGGAGCCAGCAGGAACAGATCAGCTGCCTGTTTCAGGAGTGAGTTCAATTACGGTCAACAAGCAAAACCCTGATGTATGGCTCATTAGCACGGGAGATGGAGATGATAAATTCATGTTTTCTGATGGCGTTTGGAGAACTACAGACGCGGGTGCTACTTGGGAGAACATTAATGGAATGAAATACGGACGAAGTTTGCTTCCGTCAGAAAATCCAGAAAACCACTTGTATGTGGCGAAGATTCTTGCGCATCCCTGCGACTTTAATCGGGTGTTCGCTGCTACAAGCGCAGGTTTGTTTGTCACCAACAATGCTTTAGACCCACCCGAAAAGGTCAAGTGGAAGAAGATTGATGATTCATTCTATTTCGATTTACTGATTCCTGACGAAGATCAAGGACTTGTATATGCTTCAGGTGAACGGTTCAAAGTGAGTTATGATTGCGGGAATTCATGGAAAGACTTACCATTCCCAGCGTATCCGAAATCGAAGCAATTTGGTTTCGCACGTTTGGTGTTGCAGTCCGCTGGTGAAAGCGGACAGTTGTTTGGTGCGGTTACCTGTGCAGAACAGTTCTCTCAATCTCCAATTGGAGAAGGTACGCTGTGGCGTTTCGACCTAAAAACCGAAAAATGGGACCTTGTGCGTTCACTGTCGCAGGGAATGAACAACTTGATTACCACACGGGCAAGAGCCTTCGCGGTAGCGCCTTCTAATCCGGATCTAGTGCTAGTAGCGAATGTGCAGCCTATCTACCGAAGCATTGATGGTGGAGCGAATTTTGAACGTATTGATCGCAATCAAATGCACGATGACGTTCATCACATCCTTTGGGTCGAAAATCGAATTTATGCTTCGCATGATGGGGGCGTTTCAGTGAGTTATGACGAAGGATTGAATTGGCGCTCATCAGATGTGGGCATAGGTGTAGCAAACATCTTTGGTCTGTCTGTTGCGCAATCTACAGAGCAGCAAGTGTTGTATGGCGCGTATGACACAGGAGGGAATTTACTGAAAGACGACGAATGGTACCACGTGACTTGGGGAGACGGATTTGAAACCATCATAGACAATGAAAATCCGGATGAGATGTACGCCACCAAGCAGAACGGACATATCAATCGGAGTTTGGATGGTGGGGAGAGTTTTGATCGCGCCATTACTTCCACCAGAACAAAAACAGAATGGCACACGTGGATCAAGGCACATACAACCAAAAATGGCGTGTTGTTTTGCAGTGGAGACAAACTCATGCGAACCATGAACAAAGGGGATGTGTGGGAACCCATTTTGGATGTCAAAGATTTCAATGGCACGTTCGGTAGAGATTATTTGACCGTTTTCCGCTTTTTCCTGAGCGAACATCATCCGGAAGTGATCTACGCTTATGTACTAGACAAGAGCAAGGTAAATCCCATCCTTCTTCGAACTAAAAACGCCACAGCTGCTGACCCCGCCTACGTGAAGTGGGAGGTTGTTCCTCAAATCCCAAGAGCAGGATGGATCATGGGAATGGCCATTGATGCTGACAACCCAGAGCAGTTCTGGATGACCTACAAGAATGTAGAGCCTGAAGGTAAAATCTATCGTTTCAATGGGCAGCGCTACGTTGATGTGAGTGCGAATTTGGGCTGGTGTCTGATTGAATCAATTGTGCTAGACAAGAACAGTGAAGAGCGCATTTATGTGGGCTCGAATCACGGGGTTTTTACAAGAGACAAACGTGAAGAGTCATGGACCTTGCTAAAGGGATTGCCAGGTACGTACATTCGGTCGTTGGCCATTAATTATGAGACCAAAAGTCTCTACGCCGGGACATTTGGAAGAGGCGTTTGGTTCGCGCCGTTGCTTCCTTGATTATTTGTTCATTAAGACTTCCACATCCAAAGCACCTGCTGGGGCTGGCCAAGAATCACTGATGGTCATGTTGGCAGGATTAAGCCGGTACAAAGTGCTTGAATCTAGGACGAAAAGCTGATTGTTCGCTGGGTCAAATGCCATGTCAATTGCATTGATGCCATTGGCAGCACCATCAATAAACTGATTTGTTTCGAAGATGTGCATGTAGACACCATTGCTATGGGCAAGTGCATAGCGACCTTCCGTTAGACGAATCATTTTCTTCAAAGGCATATCTGAGACATACCAGTTTAAGTCCGTTACTGAAAGGGTGATAGGGTCAACGTAAAAGACATACGGAAGTCCATTCTCCGTTCCAGCAACTAGGATGTCATCGCCAAAATCTGCCAGTGAAATCACGTTTCCCGGACAGACAACACTTTCAATTAACGCCCCACTGTTTCGATCTAAACTATACAGAATCGAGATGTTTTGAGCTTCATTTCGCACTTCAGCAACAATTCGATTGGAAGAAATTACCAGCTCTTCAGCCACGAAGGTCTCACCAAGGGGAATGGTTCGAATCAAATTCCCCGTGAGCTGAAATTCTCGAATTGCGCCATCGAAACAGCTCACTAGATAGGTCAAAGACTGCGGGTCGAATTGAATGTCTTGGGTGTAATTGGCACTCAAAGGATTCTGCCCCTCATAGCAATAGGTTTGTCCGAAATTTTCAAACGGGGAGAAGCAAATTTTTGGAGCATCACCTCCACCAAGCACAACTTCTTGATGCCAAGAACCAGCAAAGGCAATGGAGGCGTCTGAGTTGTAAGTGTTGGCAGGAAGGAAAGTGCCAGAACTGGATAGGCTGTCTAATGTCGACATACCACCGTTTGAACTTGTCACCAGAATAGCCTTACGTTCTAATGGCGGCTCATAATAACGAATCGTTTTGAAAGCTGCATTCCGATTGCCGCTGGCATCACGCACCTCCACGGTAATAAGGTAATCACCTCCAGGCCAATGAATGTCTTCAAAAAAGAGTCCAACACTTTCAGTTAACTCCAAAGGTTCTGAACTTACTGGTCTTGTGCCGCTGTTGTATCTGGTTGTACCTTGTTCGTCTTTCAACGTAATGATCCACTCACCAATGGCTGTATCGTCTTCGGCGGTAAATTGAATGAAAATGGGATCCAAGTAATTGAATGTGGGCAATCCTCCAGATGGAAAATCGATGACGATGTCAGGCGGACTTTCGTCTTTGTCTTTTTTACAACTCGACCATTGCAACGCGAGGAAAAGAAGAAGAAACCAATACTTCATACTGCAAAATACAAAGAATGGAGGTGGCATTATTTTCAAAAACCCGCTATGATTGCATTTGCGGTGGTGTTAATAAACATGTGCATAGCGCGTTAATACTTCAAAGAAGATTCCCGAACTTGCACGTCCTTCTAAAGATTAATTTTGCCCCCAATGGAACAGAGAAAAGAACGTATTGAAAGAAGTGGACGAACTCCACTTGGGGTTAATCCTAGGCAGGCTGAAGACATGGTTGGAGGCAAAATTCAGCCGCAAGCAATTGATTTAGAGCAAGCAGTATTGGGGGCTATGATGCTTGAACAGTCTGCCGTAAACTCTGCTATTGACGTTCTCAAACCCGAAAGTTTTTACAAGGAAGCACACAAGCGAATTTTTGCTGTCATCATTGATCTGTTCCAAAAAAGTGAACCCATAGATATCCTGACGGTAACGCAGGCGTTGCGAAAATCAGGAGATATTGACGTTGTAGGCGGACCGTATTATGTTTCGCAATTGACTACGCGTGTGGCTAGTACAGCGAATGTCGAACAGCACGCTCGTATTGTGGCACAGAAGTACATTCAACGTGAATTGATTCGCGTTTCGAATGAAATCATGAAAGATGCCTACGAGGAAACAACTGATGTTTTTGATCTATTGGATCACGCTGAATCGAGTCTGTTTCAGGTAGCGGAAGGGAATATTCGCAAGAGTTATGACACCATGAGCAACCTCATGCGAGAAGCAATCATTGGGATTGACGCCGCGCGTGAAAACAAAGATGGTGTTTCTGGTGTGCCTTCAGGATTTGTAGATCTTGATCGAATTACAGGCGGATGGCAACGTTCAGATATGGTCGTTCTCGCTGCTCGTCCGGGTATGGGTAAAACGGCATTCGTACTTTCTATGGCACGAAATATGGCCGTAGATTATGGGGTTCCTGTGGCTGTCTTTTCGCTGGAGATGGCGGGTGTGCAGCTCGTAAATCGTTTGATTGCTAGTGAGACAGGATTGTCTTCTGAAAAGCTTCGAAAAGGGACATTGGAAGATCATGAATACCAGCAACTCCACCAACGAATTGGGAAATTGGCGAATGCACCCCTTTTCATTGACGACACCCCAGCTATTTCAATCTTTGAGTTGAGAGCGAAGTGCAGACGATTGAAGGCACAGCACGGAATAGACATGGTAATCATTGATTACCTCCAACTCATGAGCGGTGGAGGAGACAACAAAGGCAACCGTGAGCAAGAGATTTCATCTATTTCGCGTTCCATCAAAAGCATCGCGAAGGAGTTAAACGTACCCATCATTGCACTTTCTCAGCTGTCGCGAAGCGTAGAAACAAGAGGTGGAGAAAAAAGACCAATTCTATCTGACCTTCGTGAATCAGGAGCGATTGAGCAGGATGCTGATATTGTTTGTTTCATTTATCGTGCAGAGTACTACGGTTTCACTGATCCGAATGAACACCCAAGAGGAAAAGATCCACGCGGCTTGGGAGAGCTGATTATCGCGAAGCACAGAAATGGTGCCCTAGAAACAGTTGACCTCCGATTCATTGGTCACCTTGCGAAGTTCACCAATTACGACACCTTTGATGAAGACTCACCGTTCCCTAAAGGACTGAAGCCGAATAAAGATTTTGAAGGTGTAAAGACCATCACCGTGAGCTCACGCATGAACGATGACGAAGTGGAAGATGAAACCTTCATTGACCGCGCTGGCGAAGAACCGCCATTCTAATAGCGATTTTTAACATCACAGACACTTTTCTGCGTTCACCTGCGGTACGACTTTTGTAACTTTACGAGATATGATACAAGTCGGAATGAAATCTATCGTTGTAGTTTTTCTTGTTGCGCTCAGTCTAGGTGCAAGCGCGAGTAAGATTCTAATCCCAATGGATGATGATCAGTCAAACCATTTGAAAGCTTATGGAATTGCTTATTGGGTGCTCCAGAACGATATTGAAGTTGAATGGTTGTTGAATTACAGAGGGGGAAGTTTTCTTATTTCGAATTACCCAGACATCGTTTCTGAATGCTCAATTCGCGGGGTAAGCGTGCAAATCATCGCAGACGTGCAAGCACAGCAAATCTACTCGCAAATTGCTGATCCAGAAGTTAATATGGAACGAGTGAACCTGGAAGAGGTTCCGAAAATTGCGGTCTATTCTCCCAAAAGTAAATTGCCTTGGGATGATGCTGTAACCTTGGTGCTGACCTATGCGGAAATTCCTTATACAGTGGTGTATGACGAGGAAGTGGTGCGTGGAGAAATGCCGAAGTATGATTGGCTACACCTGCACCACGAAGATTTTACGGGGCAATACGGTAAATTCTATCGGAGTTTTAGAACGGCAGCTTGGTACCAAGAAGAGGTCCGCTACCAAGAAGGTTTGGCTTCCAGCTTAGGCTTTTCCAAAGTTTCGGAAATGAAACGTCAAGTGGCTTTTGAGATTAAAAATTTCGTTGTTGGAGGTGGCTTTTTGTTTACCATGTGCTCAGGAACAGATTCTTATGACATCGCTTTGGCGGCTGAGAATGCCGATATCTGTGAAAGCATGTTCGATGGAGATCCTGCAGATGTAAATGCACAGGAAAAATTAGACTTTAGTAAAGGCTTGGCGTTTAGAGATTATCGGTTGGAAATGGATCCCATGGTCTATGAGTTCAGTTCCATTGATGCAACAGACGCGCATGCAAAGATTGGTCGGATAAACGATTTTTTCACCCTGTTCGACTTCAGCGCGAAGTGGGATGTGATTCCTACCATGCTCACGCAAAACCATGAGCAAGTTATTGCCGGATTTATGGGGCAGACCACTGCATTTAACGCACAGTACATTCGTCCTGAAGTAACCATTATGGGTGAGACTAAGTCCATTAAGTCGGCAAAATACATTCACGGGACCTTCGGACAAGGACAGTGGACCTATTACGGCGGACATGATCCTGAAGATTACAGACACATGGTCAATGATCCGGTGACGGATTTGAATTTGCACCCCAACTCACCTGGATATCGATTGATCTTGAACAATATTTTGTTCCCCGCAGCAAAGAAGAAGGAGCAGAAAACCTGATTATTCTTTCATCACCACTTTGTTGATTGCTGTTCCAACAGCTGTTTGACGTACAACGTCCATCCCTGCTGTCACTTGCCCAAAAATGGAATAACGTCCATCTAAATGAGGAGTGGGAGAATGGGTGATAAACCATTGACAACTTTCAGTATCCCTTCCGGCTGAAGCCATTCCAATGCTTCCTGTTTGATAGCGTTCTATGGCCAGTTCTGACCGTATGCTGTAATCAACACCTCCCCAGCCATCTCCTCGCGGACAACCGGCCTGTATGACGAAATTGGGAACTACCCTATGATAGTATTTACCATCGTAGAATCCATCTAGCGCTAATCTGACGAAGCTCGCTACACTTCCAGGTGCCATGGTCGGGTACAACTCTAGGAGCAATGTTCCTGCTGAAGTTTGGAGTTCCACGTGAATGGTGTCATCGTACAGACTCAATAGTTCCCAGTCAATCGGATGATTGTAATTTGGAGTCACGGTTTCCAAAGAGTCTCCGTAGAGGTGATTGATGGCTTTTACGAGTTCATTGTAAGTCTCAACTTCTTTCGGAAGTTCGAGGTAGGGAAGTTGTTCTCGTAGTAGTTGCTCCTCTTCTTTGAATTCCGATGCGTCAGCTACTTGAAGATAAGCTCCAACTGCAGCCAGCACCCCTTCGTCTCTTGTTGCTATCCCTTCTTTAATTACCGAGTTGAAATTGAAATCTCTGGGGAGAAGTCCACTGCTTTTCATAGTGAACAAGGCGTCAATTGCTGTTGTTTGGACCACTTTTGGAAGTGAGGAGTCAATGTGCAAAGCAATGTATTCAGCAGCTAGCGGACTGTTGCTTAAAACTTGAAGAATTGCTGATTTTCGATAAGGGTTGGTCTCTAGAGCAG
>CAYGUR010000065.1:9949-13871 GCA_964353035.1 uncultured Comamonadaceae bacterium
GTCATAGACCGGCGTATCATTATTGGCGAATTGAAGGCGGGCCGTCATTCGGGCAAGGTTTCCTTCAAAATTCAGATTGAGCTGTTGAAGAAGCTCGTCGTTTTCTGCAGTCCATCCAATCTTTCCTAGCTCATTTCCTGCGAGCAATGCTATTCCAGTTCCTTGATCTGACAGGAGATCGATAAGCACACGTTCTTCACACACTTTGAGTGCTATCGCTGAACGGAGCAGGTTTGTGCGCACGCGCTCATCTCCTTGGGCGCGTACTTCTCTGTTCAGGAAGCCTGCGGTTTCAGGTGTTGGACAGTTTCTAAACGCGAGGCTCAATGCAATTTTCACTTCAATGTCCGTTTCTCCATTCCAGGCATCGAATAATTCGTCGGTAAAACCGGTCAGGTTAAGCTCTTTTGAACGTGATAAAAAATGGGCGGCGGCCAGCCTAAAGTCTTGCTTTTCACACTGCATTTGCTCAAATGCAACTGGAACCAATGGTTGAAGGTTGGCTCGAGAAGGAATGGCATGGAAGGCAGCCCACATCGGATTGACTTCACAACTGGCAATGAGGTAAGGGATGAATTCAGCGACCTGAATAGAATCAGCTGATTTCGCAATGGCTGTGAAAGCAGATTCCACGAGTTGTGGGTCTGTTTGAAGCATCACAATTTCGTACAAACCAGGAAGATTGGACTTATTGCGTTGCTGACCAATGGCATAAATTGCTTCTGGTGTGTTGAGCGCAAAGAGGCTAGGTACAATTGTGCTGTCAAGGAAAGAGGCGGCATGCAGAATAGCCAGTTCTTTCACGCTGGTGTCCGAGTGCTGGAGGAAGGGTAGGAAGGCTTGGGCGTCTCTTTGATCAACCGCATCCAGCATATTTTGTACAGTAGCATCTGTGATGAGGTGATAGGGAGTTTCGCTAGCGTGTTCTTCCTCGCAGGCGCTAAGGGTGAGAAGAGTTAGAAAGAGCGCGAAGATCTGAGCGCATTTGTTCAAGGTGTGCTTCTTTGACATGTCCAAATAATTGCTGAGCCTCACGTGTATAATAGGTGTGTTGCTCGAAGAAATCAATGTTTTGTTGAATCCATTCTTTTTCAGTGAAGTTTTTTCTTCCTGTGCGGAGCCACTCAAGCCTGAGTCGTTCTACGAGGCTGAAAAATTCACTTGCTCCAAGGTAATTCAAATCTGCATCACAAAGAATTTCTTCGAGAGGGGTAGAAGGAGCGGTGGTAATTTTGGTGCTTAAGATTAGCTTTTCAATGCGTTTGATGCGTTCAGTGCTTGCTTGGTGTTCTTGAAGAAAGGCTGATGCATACGCTGCGCCTACTACTTCGTGATTAGTAGTTGAATCGTAGTATCCAGTATCATGGAAGTAAGCTGCAATGAGGAGGTCCTCTAGCTCTTCATTCTTGAGGTTTTGTTCTGCTCCAAGGTTGTAGGCATTTTCTGCTACTCGAAGCGTATGCTGGAGGTTGTGATAGGTGAAGTCGGAGGTGTGTTTTTCGCTGATCAATGCACTAGCGGCTAGTGCCGCTTTGGACAGCAGTTCGCTTGTTGATACATAAGTTTGAAATGCGCTCATGAATTTGCATGCCACTAGTATATGCGAAGAACGCAAAAACTTATTTAGCTACAGTGTAAATCGTTGAGAAGAAGGCAAGATCGTTCTCAGTAGGTATCAATTCGTAAGCCATCGGCTTGCTTGACTTCTTTGCTATTGTAAGAAAACCTAATCCAGCACCGCCTTTGTAGTTAAAGCTGTCATTGCAGAGGGTTTCAATGTACAATTTTCTCAATTCGGCAATGGAAAGTGAGTTTAACTCGTCGATTTTGAAGGCGAGTAGATTGGCATCTTCTTGAAAAACGAGGTTACCACAATGAATGAGGTAGTCTTCTTTATTGGCGGAAAGAATAAAAAATGATTTTCCCATTCCACTTTTGTCTTTCGCTCCGTGGATAGAGATGTTCTGAAGGCATTCGATGAGCACCGTGCAAACGCGTTTCATCACTTGTCTTTTAGACCCGTGATCTAGAATTGCTTCTTCCGTTAATTTGAGCAACGCGTCAATTTTACGTTGGTTGATATCTCCTGAATAACTGAGCAACACAGTTTCTCCCGCTTCCTTCGCAGGGGACCATCCAAGTTTGTTGTGATACAATTCACTCAGACGGGCTAGAGCATGTTCAGAAATGGCCCTCATTGTTTTTGGTTTACCAACACAGATTGACTGCAAAGCGAAGTTAGTCTAATTTCGACGAAATGGCAAAATTAATAGACAAAAACCTTTTATATTTCGCTGAGTAGTGTCAGGCTGCAGTTGTTTGCGTTTAAAACCAAATTTAGAAGAAAGAGATTTGGTAATGGAGAAAACCAATGCTACTTGTTAACACCTCTATTGGGAAAAGACTCGAATTGGAAACAAAGAAGAAAATGGTTGGGACCCGTTTTTGAGAGAAAAGGAAACCGAGGAGAACGAGTCCCAACCGTTGGGAAGATGTTTAGGTATAAACGTCTTAGTAAGTTCTGAATGAACTTTCTGGTATGATGTATTGCCCCTCTGGGGTACGGATCATCTGGTAAAACTCTTTGCAGAAATAGTTTACTGGCTTTCTAAACGGACGATTAGCGAGGTAACAAGCCCAGACTTCCATGGCCATTTTCTTCGTTACATTCCAAGCGTAGGTGTTGTAACCGTTCGGACGAGCTATTGAATCTATGTGTTGACGAACTTCTGAAAGTGAATACATAACCGTAGTATTTGTTGTTTGATGATACAATGTTCGGGAGGCAGACCGTAAAGGATTTACGTTCAACTTTTTTTTACTCTTTTAAGTTGAAAATCTTACTGATGAAGGGAGATGTACCCAATGTTTGGGTGCTCTGAACGATAAGTCCAATTTTTTGAAGGAGCATCGGTGCACCAATTACTTCGGCCAAAGAGATGCTTTCCCATCTTGGAGTGGTACATGAAAGTCCTTCGCCAATGCACGACATCACCGTCGAACTGTTTTGGTTCGATAAACGCGAACGTAAGAATTGATTCAGCGTTGGATAGTCCATCTGGAATGTCATTTTACGACGGGATCCATTTTCACTGTAAGATGCGCTGAGTTGGACGGCATCACGATGAGTGAAATATGAAATAGCCTCGATGCTGAACGCAGAGAACTTGAAAATGCGATTGCTAGAAGAAGTGTTGTTTGAACCTTGCATGATGTATTGTTTTATACAAGGTTCGGGAGGCAGAGCGTAATGTATTTACGTTATTCGTACAGACGTAAATTTTCTTTTAATGTGTGCTGGATTCTGTCTTTTAGCGTGTCTGGACCAATCACTTTTGTAGTGTTAGCGTGACTTAAAAGCTCTGCAATCAGTTCATAGGTGATAAGCACTTCAAGCGTCACATGTGCTTTCCCGTTTTCAAGCCACGTTATTTTTTGACTTCGATGAATGGGTTGAGACTCAAGGTACTTTGCCCTCACATTGCTGCACTCTAAGGTGACCATTACAGGTTCTGAGTCGATTTCCGTAATCCCAATGCTGTGTGCGAAAAAGCGATCAATATTGAAATTGGGGTTTTGTTCGAAAGTGTGCTTTTTCGATTTCAATTTCGTCATGCGGTCCAAAGCATAGGTGCGGAAGTCGTTGCGCTCAGGTTCCCAGCTGATCAAATACCACCTGTTCCTGTACTCTTTTAATAGGTACGGATGAACACGGTGTTTTTTCTGACTTCCATCACTGAACTTTTCATATTCAAAGTCGATTTCCTTTCGCTCTTTGATGCATTCTAGCAGTAGGGTCAGGTGCTCTGTGCCTTTTACTTCGGGCGCTTCTTCGAATTGAATAAAGCGATCAGAGCTACGGTCATTGACATCAGGAGAGATTTTGAGTCGCGAAACAATCTTCTCAATCGCATTTTCGTAC
>CAYGUR010000066.1:0-13801 GCA_964353035.1 uncultured Comamonadaceae bacterium
CCTTTAGCCATTTTATGATGGTTGCTTCTGCTACACTTTCGCCCATTTTGGGCAAGAGGATTTCCGTTTGTGCCATAATACCTTCACTTTTAAGGTGCCACAAAATTACACGATTTTCCCGTACAGAAAAGGTTTAAGGGCGTGGTCTTTATCAACCAACACGATCTCCTAGGTGCTTGAAATGTCGAACAAGCAGAATGAAGTCCTTTCGCACCCGATAATCACGTGCGTATATCAGGTTCATTCTCATTAAGGTATCTTCATTTGATGGTCCGGGAGGCAAGCCCAAAGCTGAAGACAGCACTGACTTTCGCAAAGGAGGAAGTCCTTGGGGTTGACGTTCCACTTTCGCATATCCAACCCAACTTGCAATGCCAAAAAGGACCAAGAAAATGTTTTGAACGAAGCCCAGTTTTTTCTTCACGAAGAAAATAGAGAAGGGCAAAGAGCACACTAAGGTGAGTGCTACTGCAACATCAAACACCCGTTTATTGCGCTTGTTCGCACTTTTGTGAACACCATTCGCTTCCAGCATGAATAAATCACCGTTGGAATCAATGCTGTTGCTTCCAATCATGTAAAAGGTATCTGGCGGTGCAATTTTGTATTCCAAACCTTCGGAAGAGGATTTGCTCATGATGTCAATGGTCTGCGCTGAGCTCACATCTTTCCCACTGAAAATCACTTCGTCAATGCGGTGCACACGAAGCACTTCTTCTAACTGCCGAATGTCACCAATGTGCAGTTCAGAGCGCATCCCTTCTGGCGCAACCCCAACCCACCACGGCTCTTGGACGCGCGTTTGAATCAGCAAGGCCTCAATGCGTTCCAACTCAGGTTGGCTGCCTACAATGGCGTAGCGCTTACTTCGATTTCCTTCCCAAGCAAAGCGTTGAGGAGCAATCACATTGAATAAGACCCTCGATATTACATAGTACACTACTGACCAGGCGCCTCCTAGCAACACCAAAGCTCTAGAGAAACGCCAATCTTCGGGGAAAAGTGAATAGCCCAGCAACACCAAAATTCCGCCAATAAGGGCCCCTCTGATGATTTTAAACATGCTCAGCGGACGGTCATAGCCGCCCGAGAAAAAGACTGACAACATCCATACAAGGGTATAGCCAGACAGCGCAATTCGCGTTAAAGTTCGGTCGAAAATTTTGTGTTGGACATCTGCGTAGTACTCCTTTAAAAGCCAAACACCTAAAAACAAGAGTGCTGCATCAAGTATGGGCAACCAAACCTGTTTGATGAAGCGTGAAATTACCGCTACAGCAGCCCTGGCATAAATAGCAAAATTGATGAGGGAAGAAAAAAGCTTCGCATTTCGCGTTGAAAAGTGCTTTCGAGCGAAAATGATCATGGCTTGGTAGAAGACAAAGACGTAATTCAAACTCCCCTTCTTCGTGCTTTCCCCCTTGTAATGAATGATGCGTGTTTCAGGAAAATAGTAATTGTCGTACCCCCCTTGTATAATACGCCAGCTCAAATCAATGTCTTCGCCATACATAAAGAAAGCCTCGTCTAAGAGTCCTACTTTATCTAAGGCTTCCTTTCGCATCATCATGAACGCCCCACTGAGAATTTCAACTTTGTTCGTTTCATGTTCGCTCAAGTACCCCATGTAGTAGTGGTTGAACTTCTTCGTTCGTGGGAAAATGCGGTATATACCACTGATTTTGCAAAATGAAACCCACGGCGTTGGCAATCCGCGTTTGCTTTCCGGTAAAAATTTTCCTTTCCCATCTACCATGCGCACACCTAGTCCTCCAGCATTCGGATGGGCATCCATGAACTCTACCACTTTTTGGAAGGTATCTTCCTCAACAACCGTATCTGGATTCAGCAAGAGGGCATATTCTGCATCGCTGGCAATCATGGCCTGATTGTTCGCTTTGGAAAAACCTACGTTGTCTTTGTTGGGAATCAATTTCACCCAGGGGAAGCGACTTTGAACCATCGCACAGGAACCATCAACACTCTGGTTGTCTACTACAAAAACGTCGGCATCCACATTCTCAATGGCCTTCTCAACCGAGAGCAAGCACTGTTCAAGGAAGTATTCGACGTTGTAATTGACTATGATGATGCTGAGCTTCATCCCTTTTTGGCTAGGTTATCGTAAGGCAGTCTTTGTTGGATTGATCGCGCTAAGGTCACCTCATCGGCATACTGCAATTCATCTCCAACAGCCACTCCTCTGGCTATGGCCGTTATTTGAACGTCGAAACTAGCCAATTTCTTATACAGGTAAAACGCTGTTGTCTCTCCTTCCATGGTGGTACTCAGAGCGAAAATGACTTCGGTCACACCTCCTTTTCGAACCCTGTCCAGTAATCCTTCAACAGTTAAGTCAGAAGGCCCTACACCGTCCATCGGAGAGATGACACCTCCTAAAATATGGTAGCCTCCTCTGTATTGGTCTGTTGCTTCAATGGCCATGAGTTCGCGAATTCCTTCCACAACACAGACCGTATTGAGGTTGCGCGACGGATTGCTACAGATTTCGCACTGCGCATTGTCTGAAAGGTTAAAGCAGGTTTGACACGCTTTGATTTCTCCCTTCAATTTGGTGAAAGAGCGTGAAAAGCGAGCTACCTCTTCTTCGTCGCGTTTCAACAGATGAAGCACTAACCTCAGGGCAGTTTTTTTTCCTACACCTGGCAATGAAGCCATTTGATCTACGGCCTCTTCTATGAGTCTCGATGAAAATTGCACAGTGACAAAAGTACACTTTCAACGTAGACAATGAATCATACCTCACTTGCTTTTCATTCTTTTCGGGAATCCTCAGTACAATTGCTGAAAACTTTATGGACACCCTCTTTTCTGAACCAAGTGTTTCTTGCACCTTGCCTTCGAACTCCTTTATCTTGAGCGAATGAGCGCTACTCTTATGCTTTCCATCATTGGAATCTACTTCCTCGTCTTGGTCTTGATTTCCAAACTCACTTCGAAGAATGAATCCAACTCCAATTTCTTTTTGGCCGGAAAAAGTGCTCCTTGGTACTTAGTTGCTTTCGGCATGGTGGGCGCCAGCTTAAGCGGAATCACTTTCATCAGTATCCCGGGGAAAGTGGGAAGTGTCAATGAAGCGGGCGAATTCGTTGAACAGTTCGCATACATGCAAATGGTGTTGGGATACTTGGTGGGTTATCTGTTTGTGGCTTTCGTGCTGATGCCTGTGTACTACAAGCTCAATGTGACCTCTATTTACACCTACCTTCAAAAGCGTTTCGGACAGGCAGCCTACAAAATGGGGGCCTTCTACTTCCTGATTTCAAGAACTACGGGGGCTGCTATTCGACTTTTACTTGTGGCGAATGTGCTGCAAGAATTCGCCTTCAATGAACTAGGTATCCCTTTTGCGGTGACGGTGGCCATATCCATCGGACTGATTTGGGTGTATACCTTTAAAGGGGGCATTAAAACCATCATTTGGACAGATACTTTGCAAACCCTTTTCATGCTCATAGCCCTTGGAATGGCGCTTTACCTGCTCACAGATGCCTTGAACACCTCAGAAATTGGCCTTGTTCAGACCATCACAGACAGCGGTATGGGCAAATGGTTCTTCTTCGATAACTTTTCCGGATCTGGAAATCACTTCATCAAGCATTTCCTTGGAGGAATGTTCATCACTATTGGGATGACAGGCATGGACCAAGACATGATGCAGAAGAATTTAGCTTGTAAAAACATCAAGCAAGCCCAATTGAACATGGTGAGCTTTTCAGGCGTCTTGTTTGTGGTGAACTTCCTCTTCCTCGCCTTGGGTGTGCTTCTCTTTTTGTTTGCCGCACAGCATGGAGTTGACATCCCAATTACCGAAGCGGGGAAAATGAGAACAGACCTGCTCTTTCCTGAAATCGCCTTGCGTTCTAATCTCTCACTTGCCATGAGCGTGTTTTTCTTATTGGGACTGATTGCCGCAGCCTATTCAAGCGCAGACAGCGCACTTACTTCGCTCACCACTTCTGTGTGCGTTGATTTTTTAGACATTGAACAGAAAGAAGAGCGCCATCAAATGCGCATCCGCAGAATGGCTCACATTGCCATGTCGTTTGTACTCTTCTTCGTAGTCCTCATCTTGCATTACACCCTTGACCTCACCGCCATCGGACAGCTAATTTTCTTGGCTGGATTCACCTATGGTCCCTTGATCGGATTGTTCACCTTCGGCTTGTTTACGAAGAAAAAGACCAATCCCATTGCCTTCCCCATCATCGCATTGTTGGCGCCTATTTTGACCTATGTGTTTGTCTCAAATAGTGAAAAGTGGTTCGATGGTTTCGTTTTTGGAGCCTTGCACATCGTCTTAAACTCAGTGCTCACCTTTGGACTTTTATATCTGTCAACGCTCTTCGCCCCAAATTCAAGTGAAAAAAGCAGTGAACTACTGGAAGTATAACAGCACATTGCATGAACTGAATTCATAGCTTTGCACTACTTTCCACTATCAACAACATTTCAATGAATACGACCATGCACGAAGCATCAGAACTTATATCAAGACTTTCAGAATCAGCCACCTTGGCGATGGCACGGATCAGTCGTGAACTCAAAGCGAAAGGACTTGATATTATTTCATTGAGTTTGGGCGAACCTGATTTCAATACACCTGACTTCATCAAAGAAGCTGCGAAACAGGCCATCGATGACAATTATTCTCATTATCCGCCAGTAAACGGATATGCAGAACTCAGAGAGGCGATTTCAAAGAAATTCAAACGCGACAATGGTCTGGACTACACTGCTGATCAAATTGTGGTTTCTACTGGGGCGAAGCAATCTATTGCTAACGTCGTTTTGAGCGTTGTAAACCCCGGAGACGAAGTTATCTTACCCGCTCCGTATTGGGTGAGCTACAGCGACATTGTGAAAGTGGCAGGAGGAATACCAGTTGAGGTAAAAACGTCCATTGAAGACGATTTCAAACTTACTGCGTCGCAGCTAGATGGCGCTATTACTTCTAAAACGAAGTTGATTATCTACAGTTCACCATGCAACCCAAGTGGGTCTGTGTATACGAAAAATGAACTGGAAGCATTGGCCGCTGTATTGCGAAAGCACGAACACGTGTTGGTGTTGAGCGATGAGATTTATGAGCTGATCAACTTCACGGATGCACACGCTAGTTTGGCGACGCTGGACGGCATGTATGAAAGAACAATCACTGTGAACGGCGTTTCGAAAGGATTCGCCATGACAGGATGGCGACTGGGATACCTTGGCGCTCCACTTTGGATTGCCAAAGCATGTGCGAAAGTTCAAGGACAGTTCACCAGCGCGCCTTGTGGTATTGCGCAAATGGCTGCCAAAGCTGCTGTTGAAGCAGATCCGTCTTCGGTAGACTTTATGAAAGAAGCTTTCTTGAAGCGAAGAAATTTGATGATTGAAGGCCTTCAAACCATTGATGGACTGAAGATCAACGAGCCGAAAGGTGCATTTTACATCTTCCCTGACGCTTCTTCGTTCTTCGGAAAGTCTGATGGCACCACCACTATCAACAATGTGACAGACCTTTGCAACTACATGCTTGAAAAAGAACACATTGCACTTGTAACGGGAGAGGCTTTTGGAGACCCGAATTGTTTCAGAATCTCTTATGCAGCTAGCGAAGATGACCTGAAAAAAGCCATCGACCGCATCAAACGCGCACTTGATCAATTAAAATGATAAAACAGTATACACCAGACATTACTACTGACGAACTCGAACACCTGTTTGAAGCGTTCAATGGCATGAACGTGCTCGTTGTTGGTGATGTTATGATTGACGCCTATTACTGGGGCAAAGTAGACCGCATTTCTCCTGAAGCCCCCGTTCCTGTGGTGCAAATCAAAGAGCGGGAAAATAGACTCGGCGGAGCTGCCAACGTAGCACTCAACCTCATGAGCCTTGGTGCAGTGCCCATCATCTGCTCAGTAGTTGGTCAAGACGAAAAAAGCCTCATCTTCGATGAACTCCTCGCCAAAAGAGGATTTTCAGCTGACGGAATTTACAAAAGTGATGCGCGAATGACGACAGTTAAGACACGCATTATCAGCGGCGGACATCATTTGCTTCGTGTAGATGAAGAAAGTACGAAAGAGCTCTCTACGGCAGAAGAAAATGCATTCATTGCGCAGTGTGAGCAGGTCATTTCGACCCGCGCCATTGATGTGATCATTTTCGAAGATTACAACAAAGGGGTTTTAACGAAAAAGGTCATCGAAGCCATTTCAAGTTTCGCCCAAACGAAAAACATTCCAACAACTGTTGACCCTAAAAAAGAACACTTTTTTGACTACCAAGGAGTGACCATGTTCAAACCGAATTTCAAAGAATTGGTTGAAGGCGTGAAGGTTGAAGTGGAAAAATCAGACGACCAAGGAATCCTCAGTGCTGTAAAAACGCTGGAAGATGCCTTGAAAAATCGCATTTCACTCGTTACCCTTTCAGAACGGGGCGTACTGGTGAAAGAAGGTGAAAACGCCACTCTTATTCCTGCCCACGCCAGAGAAATCCTGGATGTTTCGGGAGCTGGAGATACAGTGATCAGTGTTGCATCGTTGGCCCTCGCAAAAAATTGCTCCCCTCCTACAATAGCTGCATTGGCGAACCTTGCCGGCGGATTGGTATGCGAAAAAGTGGGCGTAGTTCCCATCGACAAACCTACCCTACTGGCTGAGGCTCAAAAACTGATTGCTAAATGAATTGGCAGAAATTTAGAGAACGCGCCAACCTCTTCCTCTACGGGAACAAAGAGGTGGTTTTGGGCACGGGAAAAGCGCTGAACATTATTGTTTCGCTACTCGCTGTGGCTACGTTGGTGTATTACTATGGATTTCCGCACGACAAAGAAACCAGTGAGCGACTCTTACTGGTCATTAAATATTCCTTCCTTTTCTATGTAGTGCACTACATTGTGCGATTCATCTACGATTTTCAACCCATCGATTTCATCAAGCGAACATGGTTTGAAGGGATCTTGATGTTCTTGCTCTTTGTGGAAGGCATCTCTTACAACCTATTTGACACACTGCTCCTTGAACGACTCGCGCAGTCGTTTGGAGTTACCAATTTTGCAGATTTAAGTACCCTATTCATTCAAATCTACTTTTTGATTGCTGTTTTGATAGGACTGGGCAAAGGTGGAAACGTACTCCCGAGGTTCAAACTCAATCCGGCCATCATTTTCATTGCCTCCTTCGGTATCATTATTTTGGCAGGAACTGGTCTGCTCATGCTTCCTGAGATGACTACCCCTGAGAAGGGCATGAACTTTTTAGATGCGCTATTCACCTCAACAAGTGCAACATGGGTCACCGGACTCATGGTGGAAGATACACCAACGTTCTTCACCTTTAAAGGACAGGTGGTCTTGCTCATCCTGATTAAACTCGGCGGATTGAACATCATCGCTTTTGGTTCATTTTTGATGTTGGCGGCCCGCTTCGGACTGCAGGTGAAACAGCATGACGTGATCGAAGATTTCGTCAACAAAGACACCTATGTCAGCGCCAAAGGAATGCTTCGCAAAGTAGTGATTTGGAGCTCTGGCATTGAAATCCTCGGAGCATTGGTCATGTTTTTTCTGTGGGACCCTGACATCCCTTTTAAGAACAATGGCGAAAAAGTATTCAGCTCCATTTTTCACTCAGTATCGGCCTTTAACAATGCCGGAATTTCGCTTTTTTCAGATGGACTCCACAACGAAGCCGTTCGGAACAACTACTTTGTACATTGGGTTGTGACCATTCTGGTTTTCTTCGGAGCATTGGGAATGGTGGCTGTTTTCGACTTGTTTGATCTGCAATCATTGCGGGAACGAATGAAAGCACCCTGGAAACGCATTCGTTTTATGACGAAAATTGCCCTGTACTTCTCCATTGGATTGGTTTTGGTGGGATCAGTAGGGTTTTTCTTCTTGGAATACAACGGAACACTCGCAGGGATGGATTTCTTCGGAAAAATTACCACCTCCGTTTTTCAAAGCGTTACACGAACAAGTGGATTCAACTCGGTAGACATTGGTGCCATAGGTGTTCCTGGGTTGTTCATGTTGATCATCCTCATGTTCATTGGTTCTAGTTCCAGTTCTACAGGGGGAGGAATCAAAACAAGCACCTTCGCCATTGTAGCGGCTGATGTACTTGCCACCATCAAAGGAGCACCAAACACAGAGCTCTTCAAGCGCACCATTGCCCCAATTTTGAAATCAAGGGCTTACTCCGTGTTGCTCTTCTTCATTGTTTTCGACGTACTTGGAATGTTCATCTTGTCCATTTCTGAAGCTGACATCTTAGCCATTGAAGGACGGGATTTGATAGAGCTCGCCTTCGAGGAAGTATCAGCATTAGGGACGGTAGGACTTTCTACAGGAATTACCTCCCTCCTTTCGCCAATAGGAAAAATCACAATTGTCGTTAGCATGTTCATCGGAAGGGTTGGAACGCTGACGGTGGCTTTTGCGGTGGGCATGAAAGTTATATCCAAAAATTACAAGTACCCTGAAGGCCATACCATGGTTGGTTGATTTGCACCTCGTGACATCGTCAGGAAACATTTTACCTTTGAATCTACTTATGAATGCAACCGCTTTGTGAAAATGCCTAACTATGCATTTTGAAAGCAGAAACAACATCAATTTGGGAACGAAAGTAACACCGTACGAAGCAGCTGAAGACCGCGCGAAAAAAGAGCAAGTGGCAGAAATGTTTGATAACATCGCCCACTCTTATGACCAATTGAATCACTTACTTTCTTTTGGGATCGACATTCGCTGGAGAAAAAAGGCCATAAAAATGTTGAAGAAACTGAATCCTGAACGCGTCATGGATGTGGCTACAGGGACAGGTGACTTTGCCATAGAAGCTGCGCGAATGGGCGTGAATGCCAAAGAAATCATCGGGGTTGACATTTCGAAAGGGATGCTCGAAGTGGGGAAGGTGAAAATCAAGAAAAAAGGCATGGAAGGCCTCATTGACCTGCGCTATGGCGATAGTGAGAACCTCCCTTTTGAAGACGACTACTTTGATGCTTACACCGCTGCTTTTGGTGTGAGAAACTTCGAAAATCTTGAAAAAGGATTGACAGACATGTTACGCGTTCTGAAACCAGGAGGCACGGGCTTTATTCTTGAGTTTTCGAAACCAAGTTCTTTCCCGTTCAAACAGATGTACTGGTTCTATTTCAAGGTCATCCTTCCGGTAGTTGGAAAATTGGTTTCAAAAGACAACAGAGCCTATACTTACCTGCCTGAGTCTGTTCAGGCTTTTCCGCAAGGCGATGAATTCCTTGCCATTATGAACACTTGTGGTTACACCAATGTGAAGCGCAAAGCCCTGACGGGCGGAATTGCCACTATCTACACGGGTGAAAAAACTGCCTGATGATTGTTACTGTTTATCCGTCTGACCTCGAAGGAACCGTCAGAGCACCTGGGTCCAAAAGTTTGATGCAGCGATTTATTGTGGCTTCACTGCTTTCGGAAGGATACTCTACCTTGCACCATCCGGCAGAAAACGACGATTCATTTCACGCCCTTAAATGCGCAGCATTGCTAGGTGCTGAGGCCGAATTGTTCGATGATAAAATTCGTATTGAAGGCGGAAAGCACCAACCTCCTGCTCCTTTGAACGTGGGTGAATCTGGACTGGGAATGCGACTCTTTACGCCGGTTGCTGCCATGGCCGGATTTCCAATTACCATCACTGGCGAAGGAAGTCTATTGACGCGTCCGTTGACCGCATTTGAAGAAGTATTCCCGAAGTTGGGAGCGCGTATTGAAACCACAGACGGACATCTACCCGCTATGGTTCACGGTCCTTTCAAAGGCGGCACTACGCACCTAGATGGGTCTATCAGTAGTCAATTCCTTAGTGGCCTACTTATGGCTCTGCCTTTGGCGAAGGAAGACAGCGTTTTGATAGTCAACGACCTCAAGAGCATTCCCTATGTTGACATGACACTTGAAGTACTGAATACCTACGGAATTGAAATTCAACATGAAGATTACAAACGTTTTGTCATTCCAGGGAATCAAAAATACCAAGCTGTTGAAGCAGATGTTGAGGGAGACTGGAGTGCAGGAGCAACCTTGTTAGTTGCAGGTGCGCTTGCTGGAAAAAAGGGCGTACTCATTGAAGGATTAAGCACTACTTATACTCAAGCTGACAGAGCCATTACCGGACCACTCCTGTTTGGTGGGGCAAAGCTGATGCACCTCCCAACAGGCATTCGGGTTCAAGCGCACAAATTGAAATCGTTCAACTTTGACGCCACTGATTGCCCTGACTTGTTTCCTGTACTTGCGGCGCTGGCCGTTGGCGGACAATCATCGTCTACCATCACAGGTGTTAGCCGACTAAAGCACAAAGAAAGTGATCGAGGGGTAGCGATTCAAACCGAGTTTAAAAAAGCGGGGATTGATGTTGAAATTAAGGGCGATGTCATGACCGTGCATCCTTGCACTCCAAAAGCCTGCACCATTGACAGTCACAATGATCACCGCATTGCCATGGCAGCAGCCTGCCTTGGATTAATCGGCGGACCAATTCGCATCGAGCGGGCAGAAGCCATTTCGAAATCGTATCCGGGTTTCTTTGAAGATTTAAAAGATTTAGGCGCTCACATTAAGTGATCAAGATCCTTTTTTAAAGACCTCAATCTCTTTCATTTCCTTCACCAAATCAGTGAACTGGCCTTTGAACCGAGTAGCACGAACCATGTGGTTATCAATCCAGTGGTAGTTTCCACCTCTTGGCTTGCCCATCAGCAGCCCGTGGTATGGAATCTTATGTTTCTCAAGCCACGCTTCCGTAACTGCTCTATGGTCTTCTGTGCGCGAAGTAAAAAAGGTAATAATATGTCCTTCATCGTACCATTTCTGCATCGTTTCCATGGCATCCGGAAACGGCTCGCACGTGGCCATGCGCTCTGGCTGCTCATTGGGAACATCTTCTGTTATGGTTCCGTCAATGTCAATCAGGTAATTTTTAACGCCTTCAGCTAGCACTGGAGAAGCTTCTTTTCCGTGTTCATCGAGGGCCATTTTAAGCTTGTGGGACATAGTAAGTGTATTTATTACACTAATCTACTAAACCTAGATTAGATTTCAGTGAATAGCTTCTGTAAGTTGTATTATTTCTATGAAACAACCAGCATTCCTGGAGTAAAGGGAGGGAAATGCTCAATCAGCAATTGAATTAAGTCTTGATCTACAGCGGTTTCCAGGGCGAAAAAATTCTGTTCACGTTCTTGTGGATTGCCATTCGGAAACAAGGTTTCTTTCAAATTTACCAACTGATTGATTGCTGTTTCGTTTTTCGCTTTCAAGGCACGTTCCATCGCTTTCTCCAGTCCTTCCAGTTCTTTGAGTTGTTTGGCTAGAACGCCTTCGCCTTTGCCCTTAAGTGTTGGGTCAACCGTTTCCAGTTTCGCTAAAACAGCATCAAAGAGTTGCGTCATTTTATTTTTTTCTTCTTCAAGCGAAGCAGATACTGTGGCATTCTGAGCTACCCAATTCGCAATCAAATCCTCTTCGCGTTGCTGCAGTTCATCCAGCTGCACCTGAAGCTTATTCAACTTCTTCACTTGATGTCCGGCCAGAATAGTGGCACCATTTCGCGGCATAAGGATAGGGTATTGCACTTCGAAATCATCAAACACACCTTTCAGTTGCAGCCAATAAGCCAATTCTCCCGGACCTCCAATGTAGGCGAGGTTGGGCAGAATAACTTCTTGGTAAACCGGTCTTAGAATTACATTCGGACTGAAATGTTCAGGAGACTCTGCCAACTCAATCTGGAGTTCGTCGAGGGTCCATTCTAAATCAGCACCAACGGCTTTTATTTTATCGCCTTCGTGCGTTAACCTGAGTCGCTGATCTTTCGTTAAGTAGAACAAATTGATATCGCGCGCCGAAACTTGTTCAGTTAAACGGTACTTTTCCAGCAGCGGCTCCATGCGATCCAACGCCTTTTTGCCTATTCCATGTTGAACTTCTTTCGCCATGTACGAGGCGAACAAGGCTTTCAATTCAGGATCATCGGCATCCAAGACCACAATTCCTTCGTGTCCGAACAGTTGATGCACCAGAAAACGTGTTGCTTCAGCGAGGTTGCGCTGTTCAGTGTAACGCTTAAACATCAAGTACCTGGAATCAGAAGTCTCCCATCGCATCACTTTAGCCCATTCATCCAATACAAGTGAAAGGTTCTCTGTTGACATTCTTCCTACCGCCCCTTGCTCCTTGGCCGTCCATTGAAATGTGTCTCTAAAGGCTGAAAAATGGTTGATTTCAGCTAGGTCATGATCTTCACTTGCCATCCAATAAACAGGCACGAACTCATTGTTTGGTAAACGTTCATTCAACGCTTTTGCCAATTGAATGGTGTGCGCAATTTTGTAGATGAAAAATGCAGGACCGGAAAAAATCCCCAGCTGATGTCCCGTTGTAACGGTGAAGGTATGCGGTAGTCCGAGTTTTGAACTATTGGCTAGCGATTCTGCAGTAGCAAACCCTTCGTTCTGCCCCCCCAGTACTTGAACTAAGAGTGTTCGCTTGTGTTCCTCAAACAGTCGCTCATTTGCATACTTCTTGAATCCTTCAAGTGTCGGATAATGGTTCAGGAATTGCTCCAGTGAAGGCGCCTGGGTGAGCAAACGTTTGAAAACATCGTTTGCGAATTCTGACTCTGTGTAAGGGGTGTGGTTCCAACGCATTCTGCGAAGGTACTAAGGGAAAAACGATTATTACTTCAGCAAATTCACAGAGCCTACGTGAGTTCTGGTAACCCACTCTCCTTCAGTATTTTGAATGTCATATGAAAGTTCCCAAGCATAGACATTGCAAGGATGTGCTTTCCCGTTCATGTCCAGTCCATCCCACCCTACATTGTAGTCTGTGGTCATGAACAATAGTTCACCCCAGCGATTGTAGATACAGAATTTGTATCCTGCAAGCGACGGAACAATTGGAAAGAAAAAATCATTGTCACCATCTCCATTCGGTGTGAATGCGTTGGGAATGTAGTACGAAGGCTCTTCAGGCTCAACGCCAGTGTTATCTTCTTCAGGAACACCACCCTTTCCTTCACTTGCAGCTGTATTTTCAACTGGAATTTCCACCATTCGGAAATTGTCTATGAAGTAATATGCAACAACTGGATTGACGCCCTCGAACGGATGAATTTCTTTGTCATCATCATTTCCAAAAACACCAATTGTCAGGTGCGAAAAAGCTTCGTTTGCTATAAAGCTGAAAGAATATTCTACCCATTCGCGCTCGTAAAGAACGCTCTGAAGAATGAATTTTGGTGTGAGTTCTAGGGGTGTATTTGAAACTTGACTAGGCGCTCCAACTGTGAATGCGACTCCCATTTCGCTTGTACCTAGTCCGCCTGAAGAGTTCGACGTTACAGCACCATTGGTTATATTGAACGTGACTTGGTATTTCTTCCCTGGCTCAAGTTCGTTGTCTAACTCAACGGAAATATACTCACGTTTGTTTGTGCCTTTCAATCCAGTGGCAATAAAGCCCATGACAGCATCACCGTCATACGCATCAACCAGAGCAATTGGTGTTTCAGGAAGGTCACCTGCGAAGCTTCCATTGGTATGAAAATAATCAGGCGTAGCATCCAAACTGAAGGCATTTGTCCATGAATTGACCAATTGCCATTCCCCCATGGCAGAAGGCATCCCAGAATTGGCTTCAAAACTCGGATTTGGAATCTGAGCTAAAGCACTCACCGCCAGCGAGGTAAAAAACAAAAATGAAGATATGGAGTTTAAAAGCATACTCTTACTA
>CAYGUR010000067.1:0-13670 GCA_964353035.1 uncultured Comamonadaceae bacterium
TCGCTCGGATGTTTAGAACGGGGATGCGGTAAATGTCAATTTCATGTTTTCTAATAAGCGCATCTGCTTCATTGATGCTCAACAACGCCAATTCCTCTTCTTGAACCCAACGTTGCGTTAAAGCTTGGAAAATCAATCCACGTGCATACATCAAGGGATCCTTCTGTAGAACTGCTGGAATGAGCGAACGTTTGATATAGCTTTGTATCGAGTCGTTCAGAACATCTGCTTCTACAATTGCCTCGTCTTTTTCAATGATGACTTCCATGTGCATATACATAACAGATGCCAAGCTTTGCCAGTAAGCACTTTCTAAAATCACATCGGAAAATTCAAGCGAAATTGATTTGACCTTCTCTAGTTCAGAAAAGGCCAAGTCACCATTTCCAGTTTTTGCGAGTTTTCTAGATAACAAAAAACTTTGCCAACATAAGCTGACGGTATCTTGATTTTGATTGTATGATTCTTGGAGTTCAATGCATGCTTCTTCTAGTTCAATCAACGTCATTTCCGTCACATTGAGTCGCAACGAATCAATCAGTTGATGGGCGTTAAATGATTGATCATTTTGTCCAAAAACGGATATGACATAAACAAAGTAAAAAACAAAAAGAAAAATTCGTTTCATCAAGTTACTGATATCTTTTTCTTTTTCTTGTTAAGAGTTGTGCCGCCCTGAGCAGCAGTGTACTCTAAAACAATGACCTCCACTTGATCAGTGCTAGATGGATCACACTCTACATTTGCACCTGGCAAAATTTGCGTTGAAGAAAATGAAATGGGATCTGGATTTCCGCTGCCATCAAGTTGTACCATGAGGCTGAAATTGTGATCATTCCCACCAATTGAGTTGGGGCTTCCCATGCCTAACGTATTTGCCCCTAAAAGTTTGTACTTCCCTCCTGGGTTAGAAATGTTAATGGTCAGATTTCTATTCGTTGGGTCGCAAGTAAAAGTAATGTCAAGTGCCATATGAGTGTTTTTTTAAGTAAATAATTCTATCACAAATATGAGAGAAGCTTTTTTAGCAATCAACACCCTTTTGGGGCAATCGTCATCACCCTAAAGGGTGATTGGCAATAAAGCCAAATTAATTTGTGCAAGTAGATCCAAAGGCAGAAAGTAGTAAAAGAAAATCCGTAACATCCACATTTCCATCACCTGTAATGTCTTCCGGACAGATTGGGGCAAGGTCAAATACACATGTCCCGTCGTCTGCTGTTGCAGTTATTGAGTAATTGGTCGCCTCCTGATAGGTACACCCAAATATCTCTACTGGGAAGGTACAACTTCCATCGTCTTCGGTAGCCGCAGCATTGTAATTCTCGGCTTCCACATAAGTGCACCCAAGAATTCCGCCTCCAAAATCACATGAACCGTCATCTTCAATGGCTAGTGGATTGTAATTGTTCGCTTCAGGATAGGTGCATCCGACTGTTTCATACAGACAAGAACCGTCATCTGTATTGGCATTGGCGTTGTAATTCGTGGCAGCGGGGTCTGTGCAACCCAAAACTTCAACCCAAAGCCATGCTTCATATACCGTCAGCGGATAATCGATGTACGGGTTGCGATTCCCTTGAACCTCTTCAATGCGATTGTTACGTGTCATTTCAGCTGCATCAACCGGATCTTGGATGTGCCACGCATACAAGGTGTTAATATCTGCGACTCCGTCTATGCTGCCTGCTTGCGTAGGATACATCGTGAAAAAGTAAAAAACTTGTCGAGCAACGTCGCCCTTCTTATTCTCTCTTGGTTCGAACAAACTCCCTTCCCGCTCACTAAAATTTTCATTTGGATTTGGTTGAGTGGTGGTTGAGACATAGTTCCCATTTCCATCAGTTCCATACCAAATAGCGTTTGCGTCTGGTACTTCACTATAAGGATAGTTTCCTCTAGCTGAGTTGACTGACCCATGGGCCGGACGAAGATTGTGAATGTCTGATCGCATAGGTGTTGCACTTCCATAAAACGATTGTGGAATGATGTGCTCAGCGTTGATCGGATCAGGAAAAGTCACAAATTCTGCCGTCTGCTGAAACCCGGTGTAGATGCATTCTATTTGTCCGCCTACCTCATCTGTATAACCATACATCTGAATTCGTCCACCTGAATAACCTAAATCAGTATGAAAACCGTCATACCAATTCTGCTTGAGCCAAGTTCTTAGCTCTTGAAGCTGTAAATTTGAAGGAGGTGCTGTCTGGGCCATTCCTCCAATCGGAATGAACAGCAAAAGCAATATGCGGAATAATCTCATGGTTACCATTTGAGTCTTCCCAAAGGTAGCAAAGTCGCATAATAAAAGAACTTTCAGAATTAAGATACCGTTCAGCGGCGATTAAGGAATCGTTCCTAGGAAGTTAATAGTAAAACAAGTAGCCTACAGCTGGACTCTTTTCTTCCGACATCCTTTTTTTGAATTTCCTACAGAGAGTTCACCTTCAATGCTGACTTTAGAACCACGCTTTCATGGGACATTTGTATGCATGAAACGATTGAGCGCATTGGATTACCTCAGAGGCTTAGCAGCACTAGCTATTCTACTTTACCACTACTGTAGCTGGGTCTTTGGGCAATTTGGAGCATCTTCGGTACTCGGAAGAGTTGGTATTTATGGCGTTGCAATCTTTTATCTTTTGAGCGGATTGACCTTTTATGCCGTTTACCATTCCAGGTTCAAGTTATCACTACGCTGGCACAAAAAATTCTACCTCAAACGTTTCTTGCGCATTTTTCCACTTTTATGGCTAGCCACTTTTTTGCATCTCTTCTTCGTCAAGGGACCTATTGATGCAGATCAACTCCTGCTGAATGTATCAGGACTTTTTGGCTTTCTCTCTTGGGATCACTACTTCGCAACAGGTGCGTGGTCTATTGGAAATGAACTGGTTTTTTACGCCTTCCTCCCTTTTATTTTCTTTGCTGCGCGAAGGGGGAAACGTTCCTTCAGTTTACTATTCGCTGTCTTCGGAGTGCTTTACCTCGTGTTTGCGTTCCACCTCATTGACCCTTCTAGCACACTGGCGGAACAATGGCATCTGTACACCAACCCGTTGAATCAAGCATTTCTCTTCATTGGAGGATACGCTATCGGACTCCTTCGTAAACATGCTCGAACTAGCTCTAAGTGGAGCATCACATTCGCAGTGGTCGGAATGTTGCTTTTTATGCTGTATCCTGTCGAAGGAAACCGATTGCAATTGGTTTGCGGCGTGCCCAGAGTGGTCTTCACCTTGAGTTGTGCACTGATGGTTTTAGGATTCACTTCGATAAACTGGAGGTTGAACTCCTTGGTTCACCGTCCTTTGGCTTGGTTAGGACATATTTCTTTTAGCCTCTACCTTCTTCACCCTATCGTATTCGAAACCACAGATCGACTTCTCGGGAATGCAATGCAACAACTTTTTGGCAGCAGCGCAGGCATTGTCTTTGTGATTGCATTCATTGCATCACTCTTGGCCAGCTCATTGAGCTACTATTTCATTGAAAAACCCATTACTTCTCTAAGTCGCATCAATTGGAGTCCGTCGGATAGAAAAGTGTCAGAAAAACCTGTCACCCTTCGCAATCACTTGGCGTTCGTTAGCAAGCGCATCTCCTCTTTTAGGCTGTGGTAGTTCTCAACTAGTTGGGTAAACTTTTCCCCATTCACTACAGTAGTTCACATACTTCACGATGTGTAAATGCACTGCTTACCTCAATCGTAAAGTTCTTGTGCACTTTGAACAGTAGTGGCAACGTGGACTTCACTGAGTTCCGAAGAGGTTTCGCTCTTGATTCTGGCATCTTCTTTTCATTGGTAAGGATGAGAAAACAAATCCAATCAAACTTACTATGGCAGAGAATAAAACGAAAGCAAAGAAGAAACGACATTTGAGATTAGGTTTTCCTGCATTGGAAATCGCTCATTTAACGAGTAAGCTGAACACACTGCTGGCGAATTTGAATGTGCACAATCAAAAAATGAAAAGCTTTCATTGGAATGTCGAAGGAGATGATTTCTTCGAACTGCATGATAAATTTCAAGAATTCTATCAAACAAGCTCTTCTTCAATTGATTGGGTTGCAGAGCGCATTCGTGTTTTTGGGAACAAGCCAGACGGACATCTTGCTCAGTACCTCAAGAACGCAGAAATTACAGAGTCAGATGTAGATTCGAATCCAAAAGAAATGGTTACTGCCACCTTGGTAGATTTCGAAATTATCTGTGATCATCTTAAAATCTGTATCGATGCCGCGAATGCAATGAACGATGCAGCCAGTTCAGTCAAACTTGCTTCCTTCCTAGAGAACTATCAAACACAATTTTGGCAACTCTCTGTTTGGAACAATAGAAAATAAACAGTTTCACTTTTCACTCTTAAAACCACTCAATGAAAACTACCGACGAGCATATAGAAGTATTGCAAACCCTCTTATCACGAAATGTAGACTCTATTAAAGGGTTCAAAGGAGTCGCTGAAAAAACATCCAGCGAACAACTCCAAACCTTTTGCCACATGAATATACTGGAGCGTGAAGGCTTCATTTCAGATTTAGGTCAACGTATTCAAGAGCTAGGAGGAAGTCCAAATGATGATTTAAATTTTGACGCTTACCTACACAGAAAATGGATTGATTTCAAATCACTTTTGAACCACGACTCCAAAGACGAAATCATTGGAGAATGCAAAAGAGGTGAAGAAACGATGATTTCAGACTACATGGAAGCAGCTAGTTCTCATAAACTCGATTCCAAAAGCAAAAAAATCATCGTCAATCAATTGAAAGCAATTCAAATGCATGAACATCACTTAGAACAGATTAAATAACCGTATAAATCCCTCATACCAATGGAAAATAAAGTAAACAAAACAACGAAAAACCCCCGTAAATTCAATCGAAAACTCATTTTAACCATTGTCTTTGTCACATTAATTGTAGCAGTTGCAATGGCCATTTCAGAGTACACGAGTCTGTAAAATTTCAATTTGATCTTTCCTTTTTCTCTCTCTACCTAAGGACGAATAACTTACCTTGCCCTTGTGCAAGAACTCAATGAAATTCGCGGAATTGACATCTACCTTTTAGACTTGATGATGAAAGGTTTTGTTCACCCCTCTTCCCGTATGTTAGATGCTGGATGCGGCAGAGGAAGGAACATGCATTTTTTTCTTGAAAAAGGGTATGATATTACTGGCTTTGACTACAATGAAGAACACATTCACATGCTATGTGAGACCTATCCGAAGCAATCACACCGTTTTAACCTAGCCTCTATTGCAGACTTCACAACCAATCACACATTTGATTTCATTATCTGCAATGCCGTTTTGCACTTCGCTCTTTCGCACGAAATTTTCTTTCGCCAAATCGAAAAGCTCGCTTCCCTTTTGAATGATACTGGAGTTCTGTTTATTCGAATGACTTCCAACATCGGACTAGAGCCTGAGGTTGTCATCAATCATCACGGACGAGCAATGCTTCCTGATGGTAGTGAGAGGTATTTGCTCACGCACGAAACAGTTCAGCAAATACAACAGCGATGTAACCTAGAGTTTGTTGAGCCACTCAAAACAATCAACGTGAACAACCTTCGCTGCATGTCGAATCTTATCCTACGAAAAAAAGCCCCAGATTCCTCTGAGGCTTAACGCATTTCAATTCTTTTATTCTTGTAAGAACGTCCACGGACCAGCGTTGTGGGCCGTAATTCCTTGGGAGTTGAGAATTCCTTTTGCCGTGGCAGCTCTGACACCAGACTTGCAAACAAGCACTACTTCTTTCCCTTGAAACTCCTTCGATTTTGCTTTCAGCGATTTCAACGGAATGTTTTTGCTGTTCTTTAGGTGTCCTCTGTCGAACTCTTCTTTGGTTCGTACATCAATCAATACTGCACCGTTGGCAATGAGCTCTTTGTAGAATGAAGGCTCTGGTCCTAAGAATATATTTTTCAGTTTGCTAAAAAATCCCATGGTTAAAGTTCAGAAGGACAAACATAGGCGCTTACAGGGGCGTCTGTTTTTTTGATGGCACCAAATCCGCCCAACACATCTACCACATTGTGAATACCCCTCGCTTTCAAAATAGAGTTGGCAATCACAGAACGATAACCTCCTGCGCAGTGCACAAAATTCTTTCCATCTGGATTGAATTTGTCTAGGTGAAGGTTAATTTCATCTAAAGGTGCATTGTTTGCATTCAACACGTGTTCTGATTGGTATTCAGATTCTTTGCGAACATCAATCACGTGCAGGTTAGAATTGGCTTGCAACTCTGCAAAACGCTCAGCAGAAATGGTCTCAATTGAATCAATGGACCTTCCACTTTTTTGCCATGCTTCGATACCACCTTCGAGGTAGCCCAAGACATTATCAAATCCAACACGTGATAGCCTTGTTATGGTTTCTTCTACCCTGCCCTCAGGCGTAATAAGGAGAATAGGTTGGGCAACATCCTTGATCAAAGCGCCTACCCACGGAGCAAATCCGCCATCAATTCCAATGAAGGTTGAACGAGGAATGTGCGCTTTCACGAACTCACTTTGATGGCGCACATCTAACACAACCGCTGAGGTCTCATTTGCAGCAAGTTCAAATTCTGCCGCAGACATTCCTTTGCTTCCCTTTGCAATCACATGTGCCACATCACCATAGCCTTCTTTGTTCAGTTTCACATTCATCGGGAAATACGCCGGAGGTGGTAACAAGCCATCTGTCACTTCAGCTATAAATTCTTGCTTCGTCATGTCTGAACGAAGCGCATAGTTGTTCGCCTTTTGATCCCCAATGGACCCCACGGTTTCTTTGCTCATGTTCTTTCCACAAGCACTTCCAGCGCCGTGGCCTGGATAAACAATGGTGCTGTCTGGCAATGTCATCACCTTCGAGCGAAGGCTATCATACAGCATGCCTGCCAAATCTTCTTGTGTCATCTCGGCCGACTTTTGCGCTAAATCGGGTCGACCTACATCGCCCAAGAACAAGGTGTCCCCGCTGAACAAGGCGTGTTCCTTGTTATTTTCATCAAGCAACAGGTAGCAGGTGCTCTCCATGGTGTGTCCAGGAGTATGAAGTACCCGAATGGTCACATCACCCAATTTGAATTCTTGGTTATCAGAGGCAATGATTGCATCGAAAGCGGTAGTTGCATTCGGACCGAAAACGATTGGTGCACCTGTTTTTTCAGAAAGTGTTACGTGACCACTCACGAAATCAGCATGAAAATGCGTTTCGAAAATGTACTTGATTTTCGCATTTCGATCTGCAGCAAGGTCAACGTAGGTTTGCACTTCTCTCAGCGGATCAATAATGGCTACTTCACCCTTCGATTCAATGTAATAAGCACCTTGCGCAAGGCATCCTGTATATAGTTGTTGAATTTTCATCTTGTCAAAACAGTTTAATCTGGAACAAATTTAGGGTTGTTTCTCCTTCCGCCCCTTGCGAAACGAGAGAGTTTGTGACTTATTTGCATTTACAGCTTCGCGAAAGCAGAACCATACCTTCCTCTGTTCAAGTTAGTGAGGCAAATACTTTCGAAGAACCCCATACAGTAAGGTTCCTGCAAGCGCTGAGACAAGCACAATGAACAGACTGCTTTCGCCAGAACCAATCAACACATAGATTGGACCCGGACAAGAGCCAGCCAATCCCCATCCTAGACCAAAGAGCGTTCCTCCAATAAGGTAGCGAGGAATGGATTTATTTTTTGGGGGAATCGAAATAGGGCTTCCATACACATCTCGAAGTTTTCGTCTTTTGATGATTTGCACACCGATCATTCCAATGAGAACAGCAGATCCTATGATGCCATACATGTGGAACGATTCAAAATGAAACATTTCATTGATGCGGTACCAAGAGGCAGCCTCACTCTTATACAGCAACACGCCGAAAAAGGTGCTTAGGATGAGTAGTAGAACATACTTCATAAGATGAAAGGTAGAATGAAATGAGCAGCGATGAGTCCGCCTATGAAAAATCCAATGACAGCTATGAGTGAGGGTAGTTGCAAATTACTCAATCCGCTAATGGCATGTCCTGAAGTGCAGCCACCAGCATACTTTGAGCCGAAGCCAATTAACAAACCAGCCGCGATTAGAATGAGGAGTTCTTTCGGACTTTGCATGGCCTCGCTATTGAAAAGTTCGTCTGGTAAATAAGAATCACCTGGCGTTTTGAAACCAACTGCCTCTAATCGCTCCACCGTTTTGGGGTTCAAGTCAATGGATTTAGTATTAGACAAATAGTTCGCACCAATGTGACCACCAATCATCATTCCGGTGAGAGCAACAATTCCCCACATTTCAGCTTTCCAATCAAAACGAAAGAACTCGGAAATTCTTCCCGCCCCACCCATTGCGCAAATCGTGCGCAAGAATGAAGACACACCGAATGATTTGCCCAAGAATAAAAAAGCGAACATGGTCAGGGCAATGAGGGGTCCCGAAAAGTACCATTCCCATGGATTTAGTAGGCTATTAGAGGAAATCATAGTTCGAACTATTTTAAGCAGATGGCTTAATCAGCACCATCTTTGTTGTAGCACAAGTCTTTGCGTGAAGTACAAAGTTAGTGGTTTTGCATTTATTGCCTACTCAAGGGAACTCCTAATCCTATGAAAAAAGTTTGGAAAACAACCCCGACTTAAAAATTGAGCACCTCAATTTTATTACGATGGAGTCGGATCAATCCGTCTATTTCCAAACGCTTCAATATACGAGACACCACAACGCGCGAAGAGTGAAGGTCCAAAGCAATTTCTTGATGGGTGATTGGTAACGTGGTTTCTCCAATGACCATTACTTTATCTTTTAGGTACTTTAGTATACGATCATGCATGTTGAGAAAAGCCAACGAATCTATGGCTTCTAGCATCTCATTGAATCGACTGTTATAGCTTTCGAAGACAAAGTTGCGCCACGTTGGGTACTTTACAATCCAGTCAGCCATTTTCGACACAGGAATCATCAGCAGTTTGCTGTCTTTTTCAGCTACAGCCCTTATTTCACTTTTCGTTTGTCCCATGCAACAAGTCATGGTCATGACACATGTATCGCCCTTTTCAAGGAAATAGAGTAAGAGCTCGTCCCCCGCTTCATCTTGTCTCATGATTTTTATAGCACCTTCTATGAGCAGAGGCATGAAGGAGATGGGTTGATTGTAATCTATGATTTGTTCTCCAGCCTTCACCTCTTTGAAGGTATTGATTTGGTTAATTTCCTCTAACAATTCAGAACTGAATAAGGATTCAAATAAACTTGGAAAAACCATCGTATTTTTATTGGAATTGAAGAGATGAATTTGTGAAAAATATAAGCGAAGATAAAATTATATGAAAAATTTGTACCTTCCAGCCGCTAAATAACACACATATCTAATTATTATGAAAAAGACACTATTGCTAGCAGTAATGTTCGTTGGAGTAGCTTCAATGACTTCTTGCAAAAAAGATCGCGATTGCGAATGTACAATCGGAGGTCAGACAAGCGTAACTACAATTCCAGATGCATCTAAAAGTGATGCTGAGGATGCATGTGACGCTTTGAGCATTGCTGCTGCTATTGGCGGTGGTTCATGTGAACTGAAATAAGCTTGACCATTCAAGACTTTTGACCCTCTGGACTTGTTCAGAGGGTCTTTTTTTTTCACAAAATGTCGACTAAAAACATAGTATTTTCTGTTGTATTAGCACTCCTTGCAGTAAGTTGCGCACTAGGATTTGCTTCACTTTTAATTCTCTTGGTCTCGAAACTGGGAATGAACTGGACTATAGCTTCTGTCATAGCTAGACTCCTCGTGCTAGTGTTGGTAACACTTTCTTTCAAAGCTATTTTACCCCTAATTTTCCCTCGTCGTAACGTTAAGTTATTCTACATTTTCCTGATTGCCCTTCTGCCTGGCGTTGCCCTCAGTTTCGTCCACCCTATTTACGTGACAGACTATGGTTCTTTCGATGACAACATGGAGTTCAAGGGGGTAGAATCACTTGAAAAAGACCTTGCTTCCGCTTACACCTTCAAGCAAGAACCTGTTATTCTCGCATTTTTCACTACTGACTGCAACCATTGCAAGGCAGTTTGCTCCAAATTGGCTATCAACGCCAAGAGCGGTCAACGGTTGCCTGTCCATGCTTTCTTTTCAGGTGCTCCTGAAGACGCGAAGACCTTCTTAGCCGAAAACAAAGCACTCGAATTTAACTACCACTTTATTGAAGAAGACTCCATCTACCTCACCTACTCTGGTTACATCTTCCCCTCTATTTTTCTTTTGGACGAAGGTGGAAATACTGTGAAGCATTGGGAAGGTGACGTAGTGAATTATACTGCTTTGGATTACCTAAAAGGCTATTAACATAGCTCTCTTCTACTTCAATCGAGCTGTCAAGAATCACCATAAGTGGGTATTCGTAAAGGCATTTAACTGTTGTTATTTTGGTTTCGAGATCAATTGATTAACAGTTAGATAAAATCGGTTCTCTCAATTTTTCATATTTTACCCAATCGATAGACCTTAGCCAATCTTCTCTCTATGCTTGAGTTACTTGAAGTAGTATTGATTTCCGTCGTTGTTCTTGGAACAGCCGCTTTTTTCGAATCCATCGTCTCTGTTGATGTGTTGATTTTGTTTGAGTTGATTCTTGAAAATGTGGAGCGATGAATAGAAACCAAAACACAGGAGTCCTAGAATCCTTCGAGATCATTCCTAAGGATGACTTTTACTGGAATGTCGAATTAATACAAAACATTCGACCGAAGCTCATTAAGAAGTGCTTCAATAAAAATAACCAAGTTAAGAAAGCGTTTCGAGATTTATCTAAGAACCCATCCCTCGATACCTTACTGAGCCCGATTGAACAAGAACTTCGTCTTAACTCTGATTGGGCCAACAACATCGTGAATTGGCCTATCTATAATCAAGTTCCGACAAACATGTGCGTCGGATTCTCTGTTGGTTCGGGGCTTTTTGAGTTCATGTATAACAAACATCTTCATGCTCCAGAAATCAATATTACTTCTACAAAAAGTTTTAATCTAGAGTTTTCCGTTTCTCCGAGATTTGCATACATGGTGGCTAAAAAATATGCAGGCAAAAAAAATGGACTTCCTTGGTCTGACCTCGAGCCAACCTATATCTATACTGCCATAAAAGGAGTGATTAAATGGGGATTAATTTCGAATGAAGCTTTCCCATTTAAGTTGAAGACTGCATTCCTTGGAACGAGTGAAACGTACTCTTTTGAAAATAAGTTACAAAGAAAAACGTTCGAGCAGTTCGAATCAATTCATTGGCTTGTTAAGGAATATCAATCTAAACGTGCAGATTTTTGGGTAGAAGCATACCCATTAATAATCAACCATCTTTTGGACGAAGGACCTTTGGTTTTGATGTTATCGATAGATAGAAACTGGATTGAGCTAAAAGACACGGAGACGCCTTACTTAATTGATTTTGATCAGCAATTTCAAAAAAGCACGCATTCCGTCTTATTGACAGGAGTGACTTTCCAGGATGGACAGTGGTGGTTTGTCGTAAGAAACTCATTTGGCGAAAACTGGGGCAAAGAGGGGTTCGGCTGGCTTAGCGAATCTTACTTTAGGTCAAGTTTAAAAGAAGCATACGGCATTAAATTGAAGTCCAACTTTCCTGCTTTCGAGCCTCAGCCCGAATTACCTTTTGAAATATTCACCGACGGTATTCAATTAAAACTGGCTGTCTGGGTCCCACCAAATCGCTATTTGGCTCCAAATGTAAGAACAACTCGAATTGGAACTCGAAATCGCTTTCATATTACGATTGATTTTGAAATTGATTCCAATGAAAAAACCATGCAACAAATATTTATGATTGATCCGAAAATTGAAGTTTCTTCAACTATCGTGTTTCAATTATTCATTAATTCTCCAAATCGACAATTTAAATCAGATTTAATTAATTATATACTCCAATGACACATTCCACAGCAAGCTTCATAAACGACCGATTGGTTATCAGGACGTTAACTCCTGTCAACACTACTCTTTCTGCTTTCTATTTCAAAGCACAAAAACTCATCAAGATTTACGCTTTTTTCGATGCAGATGGAAGTACTACTCATCAAGTAAATGTAGGCACTACTTTCATTCCTCCGGGAACAAGTTCTGAAGAGCTCACGATTATTACCATTCCAGAAACGCAAACCGCTCCACCTCATAGAATAATTGTGGACGTTGACGATGCAGGAGGCGGCCAGTAATGAGCATTTATCTCAAATCTTCTTATCTCTGCTTGGTTGCGATCTTGTCACTGGTAACAAATACAATCAAAGCTGAAGACGTTACTTTTCAGATGATCCACGAAAACCTAGAAAATGGTTTTCGTGGATTTGTGCTTCCTGAAACTTGGAGATCCGACAGTAGCTTCTATCAAACGTCAAATCAAGATACAGTTTTACTGGTTGCTCGTTATTTTGTTTTTACTAGAAGATTCAATGACTTTAACCTTTTGATGAAACAGTTTCAGCATCAGAATGATGATTTCCAACTTTTACGAAAACTTCAGATTGAAAAGGTCAACGCCGAAAATGAACAGGCACAGCATGCTATTGCTGACTCGCTCATTTTTGAATTGAAAAAATCGACAGTAACCGCCTCGGAAGAATATGAAATTTGGCTGGATATCTTGTTTACTGCAGTTTTGAACCGTACTAAAATGTACCAAGAAGCGATTGATTTATACCAAGAAACCGAAGCGCGCATTGATTCACTTGATCTCAGGCACATTTTCACCTACACTCACATTAACATTGCTAACAGTTACTACAGGTTAGGTGAAGTTGAGTTTGCCAATCAGCTTTATCACAAATCGAGACTGCAATCAAAAACATATGGGAACACCCGCATGCTAGGCATCGCTCTCAATAATTTGGCTGTCAATTTTTCATCCAAGAAACTAGGGAATTCATTACAATTGGACTCTGCAAAACTATACAATGAAGCCGCAAAAAGATGTTTTGAGTCCATTTGTGATACAGCAAAATTTGCTGGATCTATCATGATCAGCGGACTTATTCTCATGTCGACTAGTCCATATGACCCAGCAAATGACGAAAAAGCCCAAAAGCTACTCATTGAAGCGAATACCCTTTTCAATCGATTTCCAAACTTCAAGAAACAAGCAAGCTTACTCTCTAATTTAGCAAGCATCAACTGGTATTCAGGAAATTACGAGGAAGCGACTGTTCAATTTCATACTGCATTAACCATTGCTAAAATGAAAGGTTTGCACAGTTTAGACTATCAAATCGCAGAATTGTTCTCGCATTATTACAAAGAACGACAGAACTCAGATAGTGCCCTTCACTATGCCGAACGTGCAGCCGCTTCTAAGGTAAATTTCTCAAAAAGTGATCAGAAAAAGAGCCTTATGGCCTTTTATGCGCTTTATGACACAGAATCATTCAAAAATGAAAGCTTAGCTAAATCACTAGAAATAGCTAAAAATGAACTTAAAATCCAATCCCAACAAACCAAGCAAAACTACCTTTTGGGAAGTGGTCTCTTCGCCCTACTAATAGGAGGATACGCCCTCCGCAGCCAACGTAAAAAACGAAAAGCGTCTGAATTAGCACTTGCTCAACGAGAAGAAACGGCCGAAAAAGAAGTGGAAGAGTTGATGCAACAACATCGCTTTGCGACGCTGGCC
>CAYGUR010000068.1:0-4223 GCA_964353035.1 uncultured Comamonadaceae bacterium
AAGCAAAATGGAGAATACCTTCAAGCCCAATGAGGAGTTGGCCGAACGCATCACTGAATCCATGCTCCAAATGGACGGCCCAATAGACCTAGTGCTAATCCTTATTCTTGTTGCTGTTCTCCCTGCTATTTGCGAAGAGTTTGCCTTCAGAGGAGCTTTGCAATCACAATTGGCGAAAGCTTTTGGAAACGTTCACTTTGGAATATGGATTTCCGCCTTCGTCTTCAGCGCCATCCACTTTCAATTTTATGGCTTTATCCCCCGAATGCTCTTGGGAGCTTTCTTCGGGTACCTGGTGATTCACACAGGAAGTATTTGGACGGGCGTAATGGCCCACTTCTTTAACAATGCCTTTGCTGTGCTGGGGGCCTATTTCGCTGGACAAGTAGACAACATAGACCAAGACGCCATAGACACTGCCAGCTTGAACCCGTACTTCTTACTCTTTTCTTCAGTGGCATTTACCCTCCTATTCTGGCTTGTACTCCAAAAAAGCACTTGGAAATCCATCAAAGAGACGTATTTGAAAACACTGAAAATTGAGGACATCATTAAAGACCCCAGTAATCTGGTGCTTGAAGATGCTGATCAAGACTGACTCAGAAAGTGATTTAATAGCACAAGGTCTTGTTGGTTGGTGGCCTTTATGTTTTCGGTATTGCCCTCTACCAAGTGCACAACATGTCCTGCCTTTTCAACCACACTGGCGTCATCAGTGAAGTCTGAGGAGAAACCCTGCTGGTAGCTCTTTCGTAACATATCTGCCTGAAAAACCTGTGGCGTTTGCACACTTCTGTAGCTTGAACGATCAACTGAAACACTTCCATTCACATCTACTTTACGCAGACTATTGACAAGTTTCAATACTGGTATTGCTGCCCCTTTTTCGTTGGCTTTCGCGAAGCAGCGTTCAATGGTTTCTAACCCCACACACGGACGAACAGCGTCATGTACAGCGATGAGGTTGGTTGAATTTGAAACCGCGTTTATTCCATTCAACACAGAGTGGAAGCGTTCCTCTCCACCGGCAACAATCTTGTGCTCGGGCAAGCTGTACTTCAATCGCTCTTCCGTCCAAAAAGAAATCCATGCCTCAGGAAGCACAACAATGAGTTCCATCCCTGGATCAAATGCGGCAAAACGCCGAAGTGTATGCCCCATGATGGGCATGCCATTGATAAGAATGAATTGCTTGGGCAAATCGCCACCCATTCGAGTGCCAATTCCTCCTGCGACTATAATTGCTGTTCGTTGCATGGCGTGAAAATACAAAAGCCCCTCTTAGTGATAAGAGAGGCTTTTGAAGAAATTAGTTAATTCGCTTATTTCGCTGCAGCGTATCTGCGGTTTACTTCGTCCCAGTTAATCACATTGAAGAATGCTCCAATGTAGTCTGGTCTGCGGTTTTGGTAGTTGAGGTAGTAGGCATGTTCCCACACATCAAGTCCCAAAATTGGTTGTCCGCCACAACCAACACCTGGCATCAACGGGTTGTCTTGGTTTGCGCTTGAGCAAACTTCTAGTTTACCGTCTTTCACGCACAACCATGCCCAACCTGAGCCAAAACGTGTTGCTGCTGCTTTCGAAAATGATTCTTTGAACGCGTCAAATGAACCAAAAGCTGCATCAATTGCCGCTGCTACTTCACCTGAAGGATTTCCTCCTCCGTTTGGTGACATAACAGTCCAGAAAAGTGAGTGATTGTAATATCCACCCCCGTTGTTACGCACTGCAGCATTGTCGCCTACGTTCGCACAGATATCTTCAATCGACATCGACGCCATTGCAGTTCCTTCAATTGCAGCGTTTAAGTTATTCGTATATCCTTGGTGGTGTTTGCTATGATGGATCTCCATCGTCCGTGCATCAATATGAGGCTCAAGTGCGTCATACGCATACGGAAGTTGAGGTAATTCAAATGCCATGGTAAATGGGTTTTAAGGGTTATTCAATTATTCGACAAAGGTATCAAATCTGTTAACTACCAACGAATTATTCAGCTGCTGATTCAGCAGTTAATGCTCCGTTGATGACTTGGTACGAATTGAAATTCGTAGCCACATTGAGTGCCTTTGCAAAAACGTTATCATCTTCTAAAATCACGCGGTAATAGCTCTCATCATCGAATAAATTCTTCGCCATGTGAGCCAGCACACGTATTTTAATTACTTCTTTACTTTCTTCGATTCCGCGCTGATCTCTGGAAATACCTTCGCTTTCAGCAAGTGCGTAAAGCTGTTCCAACAGCGCATCGGTTACTTTAAATCCAGAAATGAACGCCTCTACATTCTCATACTGCTCGAACTGAGTGCGGTGGGAATCTGTGTAATCAAATCCAAACTGTCTCAAAATTCCATTGTAGCTCAATTCTGAAAGGTAATAAGACGCTCCAACAGTATCTATTGGAACAAACACGTCTGGCATGATTCCGCCGCCGCCGTATACAATTCTACCAGCTGGAGTGAGATACTTCAATGTATCAACAACGCTAATGCTGTCTGAGTTCAAAAGCTCACCAGATTCATAGCGTTCATTGTAATCATTTTCGTAATCAACCCCATCGCCATAAGGCTTTTGGATGCTTCTTCCAGTTGGGGTATAATAGCGTGCAACTGTCAATCTAAGTGCTGAGTTATCGGAAAGCCCAATCTCTTCTTGCACCAATCCTTTTCCAAATGACCGACGACCAACTGTAATCGAACGGTCTTGGTCTTGCAGCGCTCCAGCAAGAATTTCACTGGCCGAGGCCGATCCTTGGTTGATCAAAACCACCACAGGCATATCGCTGTAACGACCTTTTCTTCGTGAAAAATAGTCTTGCCTAGGCTGTGACTTTCCTTCTGTGTAGACAATTAGTTGCTCTTCATTCAGAAATTCTTCTACCATAGGAATGGCTGAATTGAGGTATCCACCTCCGTTTCCTCTCAGGTCGAAAATCAGTTTCTTCGCTCCTTTGCGAGAGAGATTTTCCATGGCTACCATAAATTCTTCGTAGGAATTCTTCGCGAAGCGCGTCAACTTAATGTATCCCACCTCATCGTTCACCATGAGTGAGGCAACAACACTGAAAATTGGAATGCGGTCACGGACAATTTTGAACTCCTTCGTCCCTTCAGTTCCTTTTCGCTGAATGCCCAAGCGCACTGTTGTTCCTTTTTCACCTTTGAGCAACTTCATGACCTCAGAATTGGTCAAACCAATACCGGCAATTTTTTCATCGTCAACAGAAACAATGCGGTCACCAGGATGAATACCTGCTTTTTCAGACGGGCCTCCTTCAATGGGTGACACCACCATTAGCGTGTCTTTTTGAATCATGAACTCTACTCCAATTCCTTCGAAATTCCCTTCCAAAGGCTCCTGAACAGCAGCTAATTCTTCAGCAGAAATGTAATATGAGTGAGGGTCTAGCTCTTCCAGCACAGAATTGATGGCCTTTTCAACCAACACCTTCTTCTCTACGCTGTCAACATACATCTCATCTATTTTATTGATGACGTTGACCAGCTTGTTCGGATTGTTATCAGAACTTCCGACATGTGTAAAGACCGTTTCACCTGAAAAATTAGTCCCCACATACACACCAAAAATCAACACCAATACATAGAGTAAAGGTTGCCACGGATTGTTTCCTTTAGGAGCCTCACCAGTGATTTTATCTATTCTTTCTGTCATTTTCTAATCTTAAGGTTTCGCCATGTGAACCACATCAATACCAGCTTGTGTTAAGAACTCCAATCCGCTTACATCTTTGTATCCAATCATGTAAACCACACGCTTGATGCCCGCTTGCAAAATAAGTTTTGAGCATTCTTTGCAAGGTGATAGTGTAATGTACAAAGTTGAACCTTCAGCACTGTTATTAGAACGTGCAACTTTTGTTATCGCATTGGCTTCGGCATGCAAAACATACCATTGCGTATCTCCATTTTCGTCTTCACACGCATTTGGAAAGCCTGAAGGAGTTCCATTGTAACCATCTGAGATGATCATTCCATCTTTTACAATTAAAGCGCCCACTTGTTTTCTAGAACAATGGGAAAGCTTCGCCCATTCTTGCGCCATTTTCAAATAGGCGTGGTCATAGCGTTCCTGCTTTTTCGCATCAGGATAGGTAATTGCGTCTTTCTGCATAACTAAGGTCAAATTTAGCTGAAACCATTCGGAAGACCGCCCGAAGGCTCGTATTTTGGCAAATCTTTTGAAGAATGATGGCTTTTAGG
>CAYGUR010000068.1:4233-13622 GCA_964353035.1 uncultured Comamonadaceae bacterium
CATATCACTCATTTTCATCTGCCTCTTGACGTGGACTTGCGCTCAGAAAGCTTCAGCGCAAGCGTATGATTTTTTCTATCTGGGGCAAGCCGAAGGTCTTCCAGTAGACGGTATTTATGACCTCCTTGAAGACCAACACGGAGCCCTTCTCATTGCTACCGAAGGAGGCGGGTTGGCGCGCTTCGACGGAAACAACGTTAACTTTTGGGACCATGAAAGTGACCTTGGTGCTGATACCGTTCGAACAATAGCTTTGGCGAAAAATGGAGGTGTGTGGATAGGTACTGACGGCCACGGACTCTTCCACATGCACAATGAAGTGTTCACGCCCATTGCTCCCGAAGAACTCGGTCACACAGAAATTCGCTCCCTTGTTGAAGATCCTTCGGGCACATTGTGGATAGGAACCTTCAACTACGGCCTATTCAAACTTGAGGGAAATCAGTTGTCAGCTGTTGATTTGAAAGCAGAAACCATTCGCGCCTTGCTCCTCACTTCTGATAGCACGTTGATGATTGGCACAGACGAAGGCTTGTTCGTTCAAAAAGAAAATGGTTACGAACAGATAGATTTAGAAGCCCGAGGCGGAAAATCTAATCGGATACTTACCTTTTTTGAAGACAACCAGCAGCGGGTCTGGATTGGCACTGATCACGGTGTCATCGGTTTTTCCGGGGAGCGCACCCTTCTTCCCCCTACTGAATTAGAAACCAAGCGCATCAAAGCCATCGCACAAGACCAGCAGGGACAAATTTGGCTTGGTTCCGGCACTGGTGCGTATGAGTGGGACATTTCCTCCAATGAAGTAACGAAGTACACAAGTTCCAACGGCCTGTCAAACGACCGCATTCGCAAACTGTACAAAGACCGTTCGGGTTCACTTTGGTTCGGAACCTTTTTCGGCGGGGTTTGTCAGTTGAAAGATCAATTGACCATTCGTTTTACCCGTGATCAAGGCTTCCCAGAAACATCCATCACCCATTTAGAAATTGCGCCTGACAGCGCTGTATGGTTTACAAATTATGAAAATGACCTGTTTCGTCTTGGGCCCGAAGGACGTTTGAAAACAATTCACAGCGCCCTAGGAAATGATGTTCAAAGTGTCTTGAGTAGTGATCCTTCGTCCATTATCTTTCAAAACGGACCAGGCTTTCTTCAGCAGATTAGTCATGCAGACACAACCTTTCAGCCTTCCACTTTTTGGAAAACTTCCTATGCAATTGATGAGGTTTTGAAATCTTCCCCTCAGTCCTATTTGCTTTCCGAAAACCAACTTTCATCTCAAAATCAGACACTTTTCAACCCTGACTTTGCGTGTGAACGCCTTATTACCATGGTCAAGGATGCAAATCAGCAGCTACTTTTTGTGGGCACTTCTTGTGGATTATTCAGCATTGATTTAGACGAAAATGGCAACTTTCTCTTGCCCGAAGATATGATGACTTTTTTGCCATTGGCAGGAACCGAAAGTCTGAATATTTCATGCTTAAGCTTAGACAACAGCGGCAATTTGTGGATTGGCACAGAACGCGATGGAATCTATAAATTGAATCATAAGATCAAACACTATTCGAATAGATACCTACCGGACGCACGTATTACATCTATTGCGCTGGATGATCAACAAAACCTCTGGGTAGCTAGTCGCAGTGGACTCACCTTTATTGAACTTGACCCTAGTCAAGAAATGGTGTTGAATTACCAGCAATATGGCATTGAGGAAGGAATTGACGCACAAATTAACGATTTGGCCTGGGGTCCGACCGGCAAATTATGGCTGGCCACCTCCAAAGGTTTGGAGCTACTCAATCCGAAGGGCGAATTTCTGAACACAGTTCCACCACTATTGGAAATTTCTGGAATTCGCTTGAATTACGATCCTGTGAACTGGGACGAATTTGGAATAAAAACCAATGCAGGCTTGCCAGTTGATTTGGAGTTGGCACATTCCGAGAACCACGTAACTTTCGACTTTAACGGCATTGATCTTTCTCAGCCAGACGCACTCATTTACCAGTGTCTTTTGGAAGGATTCGACCTTGAATGGGTAGATGTGATGAACCTCACTTCACACACCTATCAGCAATTGCCTCCGGGAGAATTCACCTTCAAAGTGCGTTCTAGAAATTCTTCTGGAATCTGGAATGACGAACCTTTAAGCTATTCCTTTTCGATTCAGAAACCATTGTATCAAGAGCCGTGGTTTCTATTGCTGACCTTGGTGGCGATATCAATTCTGGTATATGCTTTCTTTCAATTCCGACTTCGCAAGTTAAAAGAGGCCAAGGTGATTCTTGAACAGAAAGTTCATGAGCGAACAGAACAACTAAACGATGAGAAGGAAAAATCTGAACGTTTGCTGCTAAACATCCTACCCAAAGACACGGCTGATGAGCTAAAGGAAAAGGGGTATGCTGATACGCGCAATTACGATAACGCATCGGTTCTTTTCTCAGACTTTAAAGGATTTACGAATTTAACGGAACAGATGAATTCGGCTGAATTGGTCAAAATGCTCGACAGCGCCTTCAAGGCGTTCGACCGCAATTGTGACCGCTTCGGAGTGGAAAAAATCAAAACCATTGGTGATGCCTATATGTGTGCAACGGGTATCCCTAAGTCAGATGGAGCACATGCTCAACAGCTCATTGAGTTTGCAAAAGCGATGATTCAGGAAATGAACGCCTTGAATCAAGAGAATCGAGCGAAAGGACTGCCTTCATGGGACATTCGAATTGGCATCCACAGCGGTCCGCTCATTGCAGGGGTGGTTGGAGAGAAAAAATTCGCATATGACATTTGGGGAGACACCGTGAATCTTGCTTCACGCATGGAAAGCAGCGGGGAACCCGGAAGAATCAATTTGAGCGAAAGCACCTATGCCCTGATTAAAGACAGCTATAAGTGCACAGCACGTGGAAAAATCAAGGCGAAGAACAAAGGAGAGCTAGAAATGTACTTTCTTGAGTACGAATAATTCAAAACGCATGAAAGTTTATACACGCACTGGCGACGAAGGTCAAACAGGCATATTAGGAGGAACACGTCTGCAAAAAGACCATATTCGCATTGAAGCATATGGCACCGTTGATGAACTCAACTCGCACATTGGCGTGTTGCGTGATACGCCTGGAACTTCGTCTTATGAGGCCCAGCTCGTTCAGATCCAAGAAGATTTGTTCACCTTGGGTAGTCACCTCGCAAGTGACCCTGAAAAAAACAAAATGGAATTGCCAGAGCTGGCAGAGCAGAGAATTGCTGATTTGGAAGCGCAAATGGACCTGATGGACGCTGATCTTCCAACCATGAAAAACTTTGTGTTGCCTGGCGGACACCTCGCTGTGAGTCAAAGTCATGTGGTCAGAAGCGTGTGTCGAAGAGCTGAACGGGCAACCATTACCCTACAGTCTACGTCGTATGTAAAAGAGCAGCATATCAGGTATTTAAATAGACTTTCTGACTTTTTCTTCGTTTTATCACGAAAATTAGCTCAGGATTTAGGGGCGAAAGAGACCCCATGGAAGCCAAGAGGCTAATTTTATCGCACTGTTTTACAGTATTTTACGATGATTATTTAAGAGAATCTATTTTTTACTTGACTGGTATAACAAAAAATCTATTTTTGCGTACTGAAATTCAGTACCCTTTTTAAAATTTGATAGTATGTATTGGACGTTGGAATTAGCCTCTTACTTAGAGGATGCACCTTGGCCAGCCAGCAAAGATGAGTTGATCGATTTCGCTATGAGAACAGGCGCACCGCTTGAGGTGGTTGAAAATCTACAGCAAATTGAAGATGAAGGCGAAATCTACGAGACGATAGAGGAAATATGGCCAGACTATCCTACGAAGGAAGATTTTTTCTTCAATGAAGACGAGTATTAATCTCTTAAAATGATACTAAGAAGAGTCGTAACAACGACTCTTTTTTTTTGCCTTAAAGCAAGCAAATGTGGGCAGCTGAAATGTCTATAAAATAGGAATGGGAACTGCGTTCAGATCCCATTCCACTTAACATTAAACTAAAACTACCATTACAATATACAAGTACATTGTAACTATGAAAATTTGCCTTCTTTGCGGAGACGGGTGTCTCCACAGTAGTCAAAGCAAATATAAGGAGAAAGACCGTGATTGAAAAGGTTTTAGACTTTTTTAGATAAGTGGTCTTAAAACCATGCGAAGGGTCTGTCTGCTCTTTTGCTCAACCAAAACCTCTTTTGAACCTGTCAATTGCTTCACTGTAGGCTCATCGTAATGGCGAATAGTAAGCAACTCAACCTCCTCATTGTACTTGATGGTATACTTAGATTTCATGAGTTCAATGAACTCTTCAATTCGCTCCATATCTTGATCCACACAGACGGAAAAACTGATCGCTGAATTTTGCATTAAGTTCACGCTAATCCCTGTTGAGGTCAATGCCTCAAAAATATCACGCAGGTTTGACTCTACAATGAATGAAAAATCCCTTGGCGAAATCGAAATTAAAATCTGTTTTGGCTTGAAAATGTACATCGGAATCATTTTCGTGATGTGCACATCCTTTTTAATTACTGTACCTGGTAAGGCAGGATCAACAAACGACTTCACTTTCAGCGGAATGTCTTTGTTCTGAAGTGGCTTAATGGTTTTAGGGTGAATTACAGAGGCTCCATAATAACTCAATTCTATGGCTTCACGAAACGAAAGTTCCTCAATGCAAATGGTATTATTGAACCATCTTGGATCTGCGTTCAGCATGCCAGGCACATCTTTCCATATAGTCAGCGATTCAGCGTTTAGCAAGTGCGCGAAAATGGCAGCGCTGTAATCAGAACCTTCTCTTCCGAGAGTGGTGGTATTGCCAACCTTGCTTTGCGCTATAAATCCTTGAGTTAACACCAAATTTCGTTCACCAGAAACAAAATGTGCTTTGAGAATGTCTGTCCCCAACTTGCTGCGCTCCCAATCAATATCAGCATTGCGATGGGCTGAATCGGTTTTCAATACATGCCTGGCATCAAACCATTCTACATGCACACCCAGCTGCGTCAAGCCGGCTTGCACTAAGCTCGTTCCAACCAATTCACCAAAGCTCACAATTTGATCATAATTCAAAGCAGAATTGCCTCCTGGTGCCTTGGCAAGAATAGCTTTAAGTTCTCCGATGAGCAGATTAACACCCACTAGATCAGCTTCTGTTAAACCCAAGTTTTCAGCAATGGAATAGTGAAACCCAGCAAACTCATTGACAAGGTCTTCAGTGGATTCTCCTTTTGTCCACGCGCGCCAAACCACCTCTAAATGATTGGTCATCTTCCCCATTGCTGACTGCACTATTACAGCATGTTCATCTTCACAGTTCAAGAGAATATCACCCACATTTCTAACAGCTGCAGCATCTTTAACTGAAGCTCCTCCAAATTTGTATACAATCATGATTTAAGCATTTAAAGCCTCGCTATATTGACCCTTGTTGTATTTACAATTGTACCATTCTGTATCAACAATGGCACCTAATTTTTGATAGAATTCGATGGCTGGTTTATTCCACTCTAGCACTTGCCATTCTAGCCTTTCAACTTCTTCTTCATCAGCAATTTTCACCAGCTCTTTCAGCAAAGCTTTACCAATTCCTAAGCGTCTTTGCGACTCCTCTACAATTAAGTCTTCTAGGTATAAAGTTCGCCCTTTCCATGTACTGTAGCGGTCGTAGTAAAGCGCAATGCCCACAATTTTTTGGTTCATTTCTGCAACCAGCAGCTGAAATTTAGGGTTCGAACCAAATCCGTCTCGCAATAGATCTTCTTCGCTTACAATCACTTCGTCAGCCGCCTTTTCATACGTTGCTAATGCTTTAATCATGCGCAAAAGATCAGCAACATCTCTAGGCTCACCCTTTCGAATGGAATATTTCAACTGTGTCATGGTCACAAAGCTAACAAACAAGGATGCGCAATTCGCACATGCTTCAGTAACTTGCCTAACATGAATGTGTTTGATATTATTTGTTTGATTCTCCTTACCTATGCTGGATGGAAAGCTTTTCGCAAAGGTTTTGTGATCGAAATCTTCGGCATTCTGGCCCTATTTGCAGGAATCTACGGTGGAATTCACTTCTCTGATGGGGTAGCAGAGTGGTTGAGTGGCAGTGTCAAGATGAAGGAAGAATGGCTTCCGGCTGCTGCATTCACGGTTACTTTTTTACTCGTACTCGTCTCGGTATATTTTCTAGGGCGAATGGTCACAAAGCTGCTAGACCTAGCTTCATTGAGCATTTTCAACAAGATAGCGGGAGCCTTTTTCGGAATTCTTAAGTACGCATTGATCATCAGTGTCATACTGATGCTGATTCACCCTCTCAACGAACAATTAAACTTTATTTCGGATGAGACCAAGGAGAGTTCATTGCTATATCAGCCTTTGCACGACCTCTCGTCTACCGTTATTCCCGCCATCAAAGAGAGTGATTTTTATGCTTATCTACAGCAGCAAAAGTGGGTACCGAAAGAACTTCCTTTTCAAATAGACGAAGTTATTCCAGATGCTTTTCAATGACCATTTTAAGTGATGCGGGCGAATAAGGTTTGAGCACAACTCCGCTCATTCCAGCCTCTTTACATCTCACGTTCACTTCCCCCATCACAGAGGCTGTCACAGCGATAATTGGGATGTTCGAGTTCACTCCATCCAGTTCCCTGATCTTCCGCGCAGCAGTATAACCATCCATCAATGGCATTTGAATGTCCATTAAAATGAGGTCGAAACTCTCCGTTGAAGCGCAGTCCACCACTTCCAATCCGTTCTCTGCAATAACAATATCGGCTCCCCAACTAGAAATAAATTTCTGGAGTAACAACTGGTTGACTTGGTTGTCTTCCGCGGCAAGAATCCGCTTTCCTTTCAAGATGTCACCTGTAGATGATGAGACTGGTTTGAGCTCTTCTATGTTTTTTTCTTTCGGAATCTTGAACGAGATTTTGAATGAAAATTCGCTGCCTTCGCCTGGAATGCTCTTGACTTCCAGATTCGAGTCGTGCAACTCAACTAACTTTTTTGTTATGGCCAGTCCAAGACCTGTCCCCCCAAATTTTCGGGTTGTGCTGGAACTTGCTTGTGTAAACAAACTGAACACCGATTTCATTTTACTCTCTGGAATTCCAATTCCACTATCATTTACGCTAAACACAATGGTCACACAGTTGGCTGTTCTGTCCAAGACTTTTGTAGTGAGAACCACATCACCGTGAAAAGTAAATTTGATCGCATTCGAAACAAGGTTATTGAAGATTTGTGTTAATCTATGAGCATCTCCAATCAAGATAGAAGGAGAAGAATCATCCAATTTCAATACCAAGTTGAGGTTTTTCGCTTTGGACTGAAAATGAAAGGTATCCCTGATTTGCTCTAACAGTGTATTTAAAGAAAATGGAGCTTGCTCAAGCTGCACTCGGCCCGCATCCATTTTTGAAAAGTCCAGAATATCATTGATTAAGCCCAGAAGACCTTCGGCACTAAAAAGCAAGGATTTCAGATTTTCAATTTGCTCCTTTTTAGGGTCCTCATTCATTAACAAGTGGGCCAAGCCAATCACCGCATTCAATGGGGTTCGAAGTTCATGTGACATGGTGTTGAGAAATTGCTGCTTCGATCTAGACCCTGCTTCAGCTTTTTGTGCTTCAACTTTCAGTTGCCGTTCAATTTCCTTGATGCTAGAGATGTCTCGTAAAGCACCATCAAAACTATATGTCCCGTCTTCAGCCAAAACCAAACTAGCACTTAAAAGTCCCCAGAAGATATTTCCGTCCTTACGTTTAAAAAGCACTTCTTTATTGGTCAAATACCCTTGTCTGAGTATTTCATCCCGAATTTCAATACGGTTATTTGCGCTGAGATAGAATGAATCCGTTTTGAACTTTCTCATCTCTTCAGCAGATTCAAAGCCGAACATCTTCACCATACCATCATTCACAAAAATAAGATCTCCTTCACTGCTGGTGCGGTAAAAGCCTTCTTTCAGATTCGTATTGATTGAATGAAGAATTTCTGATACATTGTGCACGTCAGCTGATGACTCACTTTCTCCCCATATGAGGACAGCTCCATGTTCGTTCGTTGAGAGTACTTGAGGATAAAAATCGACCTTCACACTTTTCAATTGGCCCCTTAGGTGCGCATGCCAAAACAAAGTACGCTTTTCTTGTGAGTTCACTATCGAATCTACCAACCCATCTTGGCCTTGGTCATCAATGAGCTCCCAGATAGAAGTGGGCTCTTGCACAAATCCCCCAAACAGCAGCACAAACCCACTGGTGTATGAATCAATTAAACCGTTTGCATTGATGGTGCAAGCTGGCACTCCTTTAAAAAATGTATCCTCCCTCTTAATCACTCATTCGCTTCTAAAAACTGAACCTTCAACTGTTCAATTTGAGTTTCTAATGTAGCTCTTCGCACTGCATATTCTGCAGAAGAATCTGCATCTTTCACAGAGAAATAGAACTTTATTTTTGGCTCTGTTCCAGACGGACGCGCCGTAACAATAGAGCCATCTTCCAAAATCAACTGAATCACATTTGAAGCTGGCTGATCAATTTTTGTCACCTCTCCTGAAAGCAAGTCCTTGGCTTCAGAAGATTTATAATCAAGCAACTTAACCACTTGAATACCCGCTAGCACTTTTGGAGTGTTCTTCCTAAAACGCTGCATCAAAGCAGCTATTTCTTCCTTCCCTGACTTCCCTTCCTTCTTCAAAGAAACTAGGGCTTCTCTGTAAACAGAAAGTGTAAGATGGATTTCCTTGAGCAAGTCTAGCAGGCTTTTGCCGTTGTTCTTAGCCCAAGCGGTCATCTCACAAATCACCATGCTCGCAGCCACCGCATCCTTGTCACGAACGAAGTCGCCAATCATGTATCCGTAGCTTTCTTCACCTCCGGTAATAAACACCTCTTTTCCTTCTTTTTTCCGGATCAGGTCAGCGATAAATTTGAAGCCTGTTAAGGTATTGTAGCAGGGCAAACCAAAATACGTTGCTATTTCTGCAATGAGTTCAGAAGTAACAATGGTCTTTCCAATAAAACCATTCTTCGGTATACTTCCGAGTTCTTTCATTCGCGTTAGCTGATACCAAACTAAAAGCGCCCCAGTATCATTCCCATTGAGCAACTGAAAGTTTCCTTCGTCATCTTTTACTGCAATCCCTACTCTATCAGAATCAGGGTCTGTACCCAGCACAATTTCAGCTTGGACTTTTTTAGCGAGTTCAATCCCCATGTGCAAGGCCGCGCCTTCCTCAGGGTTAGGAGATGCTACCGTCGGGAAGTCTCCATTTGGTACCGCTTGCTCTGCTACTTCGTGCACGTTATCAAAGCCTATTGCTTTCAGCACACTAGCAACCAATGAGCTCC
>CAYGUR010000069.1:0-13598 GCA_964353035.1 uncultured Comamonadaceae bacterium
ATGCCGTATTGTCCTGTTAACTGTCCGTTGTAGTTCTCTGTGGTATGTAGCGGAACATGGGCATCTGCAATATAATGTCCGATTTCAGCCGAGTTTCTGAGAATGCCTTTGAGGTTTTTCTCTTCGAAGGCTTTTGTCAGACGGTAGGTCATGTTGGAAATGTGCCATGGAACAATGCCGTATTCCATCAAGGTGTCTTCTGAGAATTTCTCTACGGCGTCATTCCACCGTCTTGGCATGAGCAAAAACGGATTGCAGTGTGGTTTGTCTTTGCAGTAGTGGTCAATGTCGATGAAGTGTCGCGGCGCTTCTCCTTTCACGCCGTACCTTCTTTTGTCAGGATCTACAGCGTGTTCAGTAATAAAATTGATGTTCTCCTTGTAAAACCCGAACAATTCTTCAGGCAAAGTGAACACAGCTAGTTCGTTGATGCGTTTGTGGGCGAAAAAACCCCAAGGTGCCTCAGCCTTTAAGGGAAAAGCGGAAAGGCATAAGAGTATGACAGCAAATTTAGAGAGCTGTTTCATAGTTGTATTCCATTTTCACCAACTTCCCATCTTTAAAAATAGGAATGCAAGAAAGGGTATTCGGGGTGAGGCAATACTTAACGTCTTCATTCAAATTCAACTTTCGCAGTCTTCTGCGGTGCGAAGAAGCGCGAAGAAAGCTGAACATGTTTTCCCGCGCAGAGCGATAAATGAATTTTGCGGCAATGGTAGAATCTTCTTCAGCTTTGAACAATCTTGATTCAATCAGCTGATCTGCAATGGCTCCGGCACAAATAGTGTCTTCCAAGTTGAATTTGTCTTTCCATCCTGAACCCAAGAGCAAGACATTCTTATTCTGAGTAAGAAGCCATTTGCACAGTGCATCTAGGTTGTTCAATGAACCAATTACCAAAGTTGGAATGGCGCGTGCAATGTGAATGGCTTTTGTTCCGTTTGTGGTGGTCAGTACCACCGACTTTCCTTGGAGTTTTGGGTCCAAGAAGGCGTAAGGTGAGTTTCCAAAATCAAAGCCTTCAACAATTTCTCCTCCGCGTTCCGCAGCCACAATGTATCCTTTGTCTTTGTAGGCTTGTGCCTCTTCAATCGTAGAAACGGGAATGATTTCGCCAACGCCATTTTCAATTCCAGCGCAAATGGCCGACGTAGCACGCAGTACATCGATGACTACGCAGATTTCGTAATCGTCTTTGTAAAGCTCAAATTGTTTAGGTGAAAAACAAACTTCAACTAGTTTTCGTTCGTCTCCTCTCATGCTTTGTAGAATGGCGGACGAACAACCGTCGCTTTGATGACTTTATTTCGAATTTGGATTCCAATTTCAGTTTCTTTGGCCGCATTCGCTGGAGTCACATATCCCATGCCAATGGCTTTGCCTGTGCTCGGACTCATTGTTCCACTGGTAACTTCGCCAATTTCGTTGCCTTCAGCATCTACAATGGTGTAGCCATGGCGTGGAATGCCTCTTTCAAGGAGTTCGAACCCGACCAGTTTCTTCGTCACACCTTCTTCTTTCTGTTTTTTGAGCGCTTCAGAATTGATAAAGTCTTTGGTGAATTTGGTAATCCAACCTAATCCAGCTTCAAGCGGAGAGGTGCTGTCATTGATGTCGTTTCCGTATAAAGCAAAGCCCATTTCTAGTCGAAGTGTATCTCTCGATGCCAATCCAGCAGGTTGAATTCCGAATTCTTTTCCTGCTTTCATCACTGCATTCCACACTTTTACTGCGTCTTTATTCGGAATGTACAGTTCGAAACCACCAGCACCTGTGTAGCCTGTAGCAGAAACAATCACATTCGGAACACCGGCGAAATTTCCTCTGGCGAAGGTGTAGTATTCCATTCCATGCAGATCTAAATCTGTCAGAACGCTCAATGCATCTGACGTTTTTGGTCCTTGAACTGCAAGCAACGCATAGTCGTCGCTCAAATTGGTCAGCTTCGCATCGAACTTGTTGTGGCTGTTGATCCAATTCCAATCTTTTTCAAGGTTTGAAGCATTTACCACGAGCAAGTACTCATCTGCTTTGATTCTGTAAACAAGTAAATCGTCTACAATTCCACCATCTTCGTTGGGAAGACATGAATACTGCACTTTTCCATCTACCAATTTCGAAACGTCATTGCTGGTTACACGCTGCAACAAATCAAGTGCTTCAGGTCCCTGCACCAGGAACTCTCCCATGTGTGAGACATCAAAAACGCCCACCTTTTCTCGAACACACAGATGTTCATCTGTCACACCTGTATATTGTACAGGCATTTCAAACCCTGCGAAAGGAACCATTTTCGCCCCAAGCTCAACATGAACGTCGTGCAAAGGCGTGCGCTTCAACTCTGTAGTAGTGCTATTCATATCTCAATCTTCTTCGAGCAAATGTAGGAATTTGTGGCGTTGTGAACCAAGGGAATAGTTTTCCTCGATGAATGGCCGACATTTTTCGGCGTAAGCCTTTCTAACACTGTGGTTTCGGATTAAAAAAGACAGAAAGTTTTTCCAGTCGGCCGAAGTGGCACACAAGACGCCTCTTTCATGGTTTCCAATGAGCAGGGTGTTTACTCCAACCGGACTTGCAGCGGGAACAATTCCGAGTGCTTGGTATTGCACTACTTTGAGTCCGCATTTGCCTTTTGCCCATTCTTGATCTGGCAAGGGCATCAGTCCGATGTGGAATTGCAACAGGTCTTCTATTTCGGTCTCTTTCGACCAAGGTAGGAAGGTGAGGGAAGGAAATGGGATGTCTGGACAAACATCACTGATGATGACCAGTTCGAAAGGGGAAGTTTGATAGAGTTCTGCGAGCTCGGGAATGATTTCCAAGAGGTAGGGCAAAGTAGAATGGGAGCCTGTCCAACCAATTTTAGGCATTTCTGTTTCCTGATTTTGCGCTTGATTGTGAATGCGCTCAGTGTCTACAATGGTTGGGATGAAGATTGAATTCGGATTGTAGCTCAGTGCTTTTTCAAGGAGGTATTCATTTCCACACACGTTCGCCGTGGCCCATTTCATCAATCGAAGGCTGTTTTTATACGGTTTTAACCATTCGAATTTCGCGTTAGCAGAAGATACATTGGACATCCAAACCGCATCATCGAATTCGAAAATGGTTTTTTTGGCGAAGAACTTACATACTAGATAATTGTAAATGGGAAATCCAAGCGGTGCTGTTTCACGGTGAATCCAGACGACGTCAAACGTCCGCATTTTGAACAGAAGCAGGTACCTTCGGAAAAATCCTTTGACAATTCCGATGGCCTTTTTTACTGTTTTTCCTTCTTGAAAATAGTCGGCGTAGACCTTTTCTGAGATGAAAGGCTCGTAGACATATTCAATGTTCGAACTGTTCATTTCAGCTTCGTACAGCTCCAGTCTAAAGCGCTGACTTGGAGCCTCAGCATGCGGATAGGGGACGAGGAAAAGGACTTTGCGCTTGGACATTCCTTTATAAATGCTCCTTGATGTAGTCTAACACTTTTGTCATGAGGTGCACGCGGTCTTTTCCTCTCACATTGTGAGGGTGACCTGGGTAAGGATAAAAGTCTACCTGTACTCCTTCGTCTACACACGTTTTCTGGAAGGTCATGTTGTGTTGCATCACCACCACATCGTCAACGGTTCCATGGATCATGAGGAGGTCACCTTCGAGGTTGTTTACATAGCCTTTGAGGTCAGCCGTTTCATACCCTTTTGGATTGTCTTGTGGGGTGTCCATGTAGCGCTCAGTGTACATCACTTCGTAGTATTTCCAATCGATTACGGGGCCGCCAGCAACGCCCACTTTGAACAATCCCGGTTTTCTCAGCATCAAGGAAGTGGTCATGAATCCGCCGTAACTCCATCCGTGCACAGCCATTCTGTCTGCGTCAACATAGGAAAGCGTTTTTAGGTAATTCGCTCCGCTTTCTTGATCCTGCATTTCGAGCGTACCACATTGTCTGTGGATTGCTTGTTCAAAATCGCGCCCTCTGTTCGAGGAGCCTCTTCCATCAACGGTAAAGATGATGTAGCCATCTGCGGCCATACTATGCATCCACAGAGGAGCACCAGCCAGCCAAGAATTTGTGACCAACTGCACGTGCGGACCGTTGTACACGTAAAAAAGAACGGGGTACTTTTTCGACTTGTCCATGTTGGGTGGTGTGATCATTCTGCACCACAAATCGGTATTGTCTTCGCCTTTGATAGAAAAGACAGAGGTTTCGCCAATGATTCTTCCTTCCAGAGGATTGGGAGCATTCTGGATTACAGCACCAATTTTTCCTGTGGCGGTAATGATTTCAACTTTTCGCGGAACGGTCAAACTGCTCCAGGTATCAATAAGGTATTGGCATGAAGGAGATGGAAGCGCAGAATGGTATCCGGCAGATTTCGTGATTTTGGAAATCTTCATGTTCTTTAGCTCTAGGCTATAGGCGTGGTGCTCTGTTGGATTGGTTCCTGTGGCTGCAACGATGGCCACTTTTCCTTTTTGATCAAAACCAACAATTTCATCCAACGGAAATTGAGCGGTCGTGTTTCCGAGCAATTTTCCAGAAGTAGAATATTTGTAGATATTGTTGAAACCATCGCGCTCACTGAACCACAAGAATTCTGAGGTGCTTCCAGGGATGAAAATCACCGGTTGTTCTGGTTCCACGTATTTTTCGCTGGTTTCTGTGAAAAGCACTTTGTCTTGGGAGCCGTCTTGCGCATTGAAACGAATAAGTTGCATTGATTTTTGGTCACGCATCACAATGGCCGCGTAGATGTATTTATTATCAGGAGACCATGACAAGTTGGTAATGTAATAGCTGTCTTTGGCCCCTTTGAAGACGATGTCTAAGTAGACTGTTTCGCCAGTTCGGATGTTAAAGATGCCTGCAGAGGCATGCTCGCCTGGTCCGCCAGCCATAGGATAACGAATCATGTTCACAGAAGCGGGAGTAGAAGTGTAATCTACCAAAGGGTACTCAGTGACGTTGCGTTCATCTTTCTGGTAGAAGGCGATGTTGCTTCCATCGGGCGACCAGAATAGTCCTTTGCTAATTCCAAACTCATAACGCGCAATGGCTTGTCCTGCAACAATTCCTTTTTCAAGGTTTGTGACACGGTACTCTCGTTCACCTGTTGATACAACCACATTGTTGGCTTGTGTAAAAGCGAAATTGCCAGTACCTTCATGAAACTCCATGTTTTCACCAATGGGCTCTGTGACCCATTTCGAAACTACTTTATCTGCTACGTTGAGCTTGTAATACTGTCGTCCATCAGCAAAGTAGCAGATGTTTTGAGACAGCCAGGTTACACTTGGGAAAGACTTCAGCTTCCCGTCAATCAACTTGTTCAGCTCAGACAGAGAAACAGAGTGCTGCTCTTTGTTATCAGGCGACATGACCTTCAAGGTATTGTCTTCGATGTGTGACCAAAAGTCGGCATCTTCAACCCATTGCACTTGTTTCATTCGTTCTGGTCCCAGTTCAGAACGTTGGAGCATTACAGCTTCTTCAATGGTTATTTTTTGGGCGAAAAGGGTGAATGCAAAAAAGAGAAGGGCGGAAAGTAGGAATATGCGTTTCATAAATGTGTAAGTTTCATCAGCCAATTGAAAGACTGGAGTCCAAATATAACTGACCAAATGCAATCATCAGACCAAGTCTTCCTAACTTTGTAACATGAGTCAACCCAAAATCATTATTTCCGATCGGGCTGTGAATTCACTTCGCAGGGTCTTGGAAAACATTAAGTCTACTTCTCTGGTAGGAGCTGAGGAAGCTAGAGTTGTGATAATGAATAGAATACGGAGGCTTGCTGCCAATCCAACTGCTGATTCGCGCAAGGCGAATTTTATTACCCTGGACGGCGAATACAGATCTGTTCTTGCTTGGAATTACCGCATTTATTACAAAGTGAATGGCAAGCAGATTGTGGTTTTGGATGTCTTTTTAGATAAGAATTAGTCTAGCTACTTCGGCGAAGACGTTAAGAAACGAACATTGCTGACTCTGGTCCCATGTTCAATAAAAGGTCAAGCACTGATAAGTTCGCTTCAAAACCTACTTTATCTTCAAATACCTGCGGATAGCTTTCACCGTTTTGAATCACATCTTTTATTTTCATGCTGGATCGAAGATCTACATCGCCGGCTGCAGCATCAATGTACGTTTCTGAAAGGGTGTGCTTGAATTGAAGCGACAGTGCGCTTTCAATCCATTCCAACACCTTGAGGTTGAACTGAACTAGATTTCGTTCAGGAGACAGAATCAGGTCTTTCACTTCATCGAAATAGTGTTCGAAGAAAGCAGCGTTTCCATAGCTTGACTCAATGCTTCGCAAGGTGTGCCTGCGCCAATCATCAGCATTCAGCTCAATCTGTGTGACTGGTGTCTTTGGTGCTGATTGTTTCACAACGTGCATGCTGCAAGCGAAGCGTCCATTCGGCCCCACCAATTCAAATCGATTGCGCAGCGATTGTTTTACATAGTTTTCGCCCAGATCTATGCATGCGTCATCAGTCAAAAGGGTTTTGACATAAGCTACATTCGGGAAAGCACAAAGCGGTAAAATGGTCATTACTTCGGCACCCTAAACATGCGGTCCCAGCGGTACTTTGACTCACCGTGCTGTGCTTCGTTTTGTTTCGAGAACCACGTGAAAACTGCTTTTCCTACCACGTTTGCTTCAGGAACAAATCCCCACATTCTGGAATCTGCTGAATTGTGTCGGTTGTCGCCCATCATCCAGTAATAATCTTGTTTGAAGGTGTAAGATGAGGCAGGTTCTCCATTGATGAAGATTTGTCCGTCTTCAACTTTGACGTCGTTGTCTTCGTACACATCAATGGCTCGTTCATACAAAGGCCAGTTTTCAGTGGTAAGCGCAATGCTTTCCCCTTTGGCAGGTAGTTTCACTGGGCCATAATTATCAGGATCCCACGTATCGTAAGGTGCTTGGAGACTGTTTGGGAAAACAGATAGGATGCCTTTGTGGTAGGCTTGAGACTCCAAGTAGAGGGTATCCAATACATTCATGGAACGCAATTTTTCAACTTCAGATTTCGTCAGAGAAACAACTCCATGGTTGACATTTTGTCGTTCATCTGATTCGAAGTCAATGTTTGTGAGGTCAAGTGTTTCCACGACCTTTTTAATCATTGCTGGATTCTTGAGTTTCATGATGTAGTCATACTGCAATCCTTCTGGATTTTCCAGCGCTTCACCGTTGATGTATACTTGTCTATCTCTGATCTCAATGGTTTCTCCTGGCAAAGCAACGCACCGTTTGATGTAATTTTCTTCCTTGTCAATCGGTCTTGACTTGATGTCTACTTTGAATGCGCGACGGTATTCATCTTTCGCTTTTTCATTGTAGAAGTCTTTTTGTTCAAGGTAGGCCTCTGGTGATCCTGCAAGTCGAACACCAACATTTCTGAGTAACGAGTAGTAATCATGTCCGGCATACTTTGGGTGCGCAATAACAGTATCGCCATGTGGGAAATTAAAAACCACGGGGTCATAGCGTTCCACATCTCCAAATCCTGGGAGTCTGTAATTTGGAAGTTGAATCCACTCTACATATGAGTTCGTCATGCTCCCCGGCAATGCATTGTGAATGAAAGGCAAGGAGAGGGGCGTTTGTTGAATTTTTGGTCCGTAGCTCATTTTGCTCACGAACAGATAGTCGCCAACAAGCATAGAACCTTCCATAGATCCCGTAGGAATGGTGAAGGCTTCAAAGAAAAAACTTCGGATTACTGATGCGGCAATCACAGCAAAGAGAATGGCTTCTCCCCATTCGCGTTGGATGGTCTTCTTTTTATTCGTCCAATCTCTCGGACCAACATAGTTCGCTTCTTTTTGACGAAAAGCAAGGTCAAACAATGCATACCAAGGCAAAGCTCCGAATATCCACTGTTCTTTTGTTGAACGCTTGTTGAACGCAATTCCAGTTTCAACATTGAGGATGGTGAGCATCAATAAGTTTACTCCAGGGACGAAGATGATGAACACCCAGTACCATGGTCTTTTGAGCATTTTCAACCACGTCAACCATTGCAGCACAGGAATGTAACCATGCCAACTGTCAAGTCCCGCTTTCGCGAAAATCTGCGGAAGGGTCACAAAATACTGTAGGAATAAGAGTAGGATTAGAATTTCAAATACGTTCATCCGATCATGTTTTTCAATAAGTCTTTCATGGTGTAACAACCCTTTTTAGATTGCACCCACTCTGCGGCGTCAATTGCTCCATTCGCAAATCCGTCACGTGAAAAAGCTTTGTGTTCTAGTTTAATTTCATCTGTTGAGGAAACGAAGTTCACCTCGTGCGTACCTTTTACATCACCAACGCGTTCTGAGGTGATGAGCAATTTCGTTTGATCTTCAGGGTCGTCTGTCCAACCATCTAGATCGTAATAGTCCAATACAATGTCAGCAAGGGTGAGTGCTGTTCCGCTTGGGGCGTCTTTTTTACCGGTGTGATGAATTTCATTCATCTGCGGTTTGTACGCGTCAATGTTGGAAAGTGTTTGAGCAGCGTGCTTCAAGATCACTTGGAAGACATTCACACCCAAAGAAAAATTGGAGGCATAAAACAAGGTCCCGTTCTGGTGTTCACAATCTGCCTTCACTTGTTCTAGCTGATTGAACCAGCCAGTAGATCCTGTTACAATCGGAATTCCAGCTTCAAAAGCCGTTTGAATGTTTTGAACTACGCAAGTACGAGAGGTGAATTCGATGGCTACATCTGCACCTTACAAATCTTGCACCCCTGCACGCGCCTTGGACGTGGCACGCATCACAATTTGATGTCCGCGATCTTTGGCAAGCTTTTCAATGGTTTGCCCCATGTTACCGTATCCTATCAGTGCAATTTTCATTCTTGAAAGTTAGAACTTCATGGTCAGAGTTAGACCGGGGTTTACACGATGGGATGGAATAAGTGATGGGTGGACATCAAAAGACAAGTCATCTCCCACATCAAAGTGAAATAAGTGGGCGTCAACGTTGGCGTCCAGGATTTGAAGCACATACACGCCAGCCAAGCTCATCCACGAAATATCTAGCCATTTCCGATGTTGTTCCATTCCTTGTGAAAGTGCCGATGAACTGAATCCGGTGTCATTCACTGTTGAGGGGTCATCATCAATTTCAGCAATCAGTCCGTCTCGGTAGAATTTGTATTCTTTGTTGTTCCACGAAATGAAATAGATACAAGCGCCCATTCCACCATAAACGATGGGCATTTTCCAATATTTTTTGTTGTACGCCTGTCCGGCTCCGGGAAGAACGGCACTCAAGATGGTCGCTTTGCGAATCGAGTGGTCTTTCTTCAGCAAGAGTGTGTCTGGCTTTTCAGTTGTCACCAATACAGCCGTGCTATCTTGCGAATAGACCATGCTCTGCATAGAGAGTAGCAGAAGAAAGCAGACTATTTGAATTCCGATTTTCAATTGTTTAGTCGGTCAATAATGTTGCGCAGGTCGTCTTCATTTGAGAAATCGATTTCGATTTTCCCTGAACCGTCTTCTTTCGATTTGAGTTCAACGTTTCGTCCTAACATAAGTCGCAAATCAGCACGCAGCTTTTGGTGTTCAAAAGAAAGTGAGGGTTTGTTGGTCGTTTTCTTTTGTGCCGAAGGCTTTTCAGAGCGAACGAGCTCTTCTGTTTTTCGAACGCTCAATTCTTCGCGAAGCACCTGTTTAAAAATGCGCATTTGCACTTCCGGATTCTCAACGGTAATAAGTGCTCTCGCGTGCCCCATCGATAAACTTTTTTCGATGATAGCGATTTGAATATCAGCCGGCAAACGAAGCAATCTCAGGTAATTACTGACTGTAGCTCTGTTTTTCCCAACGCGGTCAGACAGTTCTTCTTGTGTCAGGTTGCATTCTTCAATGAGTCGTTGGTAGCTGATGGCAATCTCAATGGCATCAAGGTTTTCACGCTGGATGTTTTCAACCAGTGCCATTTCCAGCATTTCCTGGTCATTCGCGGTGCGGATGTAGGCAGGAATCTCTTCGAGCTCAGCAATTTGTGAAGCCCTGAAACGACGTTCACCGCTAATGAGCTGGTATTTATTCGCTGCAATTTTCCGAACTGTGAGTGGCTGAATGATGCCCAACTCACCAATGGAGTTGGCCAGTTCATTGAGTGCTGTTTCGTCAAATTTGGTTCTAGGTTGAAATGGATTGGCCTCAATTTGGGCAATCTTCAACATGGCAATGGACCCGGCAACGTTTCCAATGCTTCCTTTTTCGACTGGTTTGGGCTCTGGTGCGCTTGAAGCATTGTCCAACAGCGCGCTCAATCCTCTTCCTAATGCTTGTCGCTTAGCCATTGCTTAAGTCGATGTATTTTTCGTTGTCCTTAATGCGGGTCATTTCATTTTTCTGCAAGATTTCACGTGCGAGGTTCAGGTAGTTGATTGAACCTTTGCAAGTGGCATCGTGCATGATGATTGTTTCTCCATAGCTAGGAGCTTCACCCAAACGTGTGTTGCGGTGAATAACCGTATCGAACACCATTTCTAGAAAGTGCATTCGAACTTCTTCAACCACTTGGTTTGCCAAACGAAGACGAGTGTCGTACATGGTCAAAAGGATTCCTTCGATCCCCAATTCAGGATTCAATTTGCTTTGAACAATTTTTACGGTGTTCAGCAATTTCCCTAATCCTTCCAGTGCGAAATATTCGCATTGAACAGGAATGATCACACTGTCTGACGCCGTTAGAGCGTTCACGGTGATCAAGCCCAATGAAGGAGAACAGTCAATGATGATGAAGTCGTAATCGTCTTTTACTTGAGCCAATGCTTTGCGCATCATGTACTCCCTGTTGGGCATGTTGATGAGCTCAATTTCGGCACCAACCAAGTCAATGTGAGAGGGGATGATGTCTAGATTCGGGTTCTCCGTTGAAATAATGATATCTCTCGGTTCGATGTCGTCAACCAAACATTCATAGATGCTTGTTTTGATTGTTTTCGGATCAATACCGACACCTGAAGTGGAGTTTGCTTGTGGATCAGCGTCTACAAGCAATGTTTTGTATTCCAGCACGCCAAAGCAGGCTGCTAGATTAATGGCAGAAGTTGTTTTTCCTACGCCACCTTTTTGATTCGCTATGCTGATGATCTTTCCCATACTATACTTCTTTGCTTTCGCCGATTTTCATCAAGCTTAATTTTATTCCTTTTGAATTGAACGTTCGAACTGCCTTTTCATGGTCAATTTCGATGAACGGAAAGGTGTCGTAATGCATTCCTATGATGTTGTCACAACGAATCATATCAGAACAGATTACGGCATCTTCAATGCCCATGGTGAAGTTGTCTCCGATGGGAAGAATAGCTACATCAGGTCTCCAATGCCTACCAATCAGTTCCATGTCCATATGAACTGCCGTGTCTCCAGCGAAATACAAGCGCTTTCCATCTGCTTCAATGATAAATCCACCAGGATTACCTCCCGTTGATCCGTCAGGCATGGTGCTTGAATGGATGGCATTGACGTAACGCACAGTTCCAAAATCGAAGGTGTGTTTTCCTCCGTGGTTCATGCCCCACAATTTCTCAAAGCCTTTCTTTCCGAACCAAGAAACTACCTCAAAGTTGCTGATGAACATGGCGTCACTCTGACGAGCCACATCTTCCGCATCAGCCACATGGTCTTCATGTCCGTGTGAAATTAAAATATAGTCTGGCTTGATCTCGCTGAACGGAATGTGCGCAGCAAGTCTATTGTGTCGAATGAATGGGTCAAACAAGAGTTTCGCGCCTCCTGCCTCAAGCATAAAACATGAATGTCCGTAAAAAGTAAGCTTCATTGTGATTGATTTTGGACTTCTGATGAACGTTTATCCTATCGAAATGTTGTTCCTTTGAAGTCGCGCTTTCAATCAGTAAAGATAGGTCGAAAAGGGGCGAAAACGGTAGAAAGTTATACACACGAAAAGGTGGATAGGAGGTTGATAAAATGGATGTAAAAGAGCAGATGCAAATCGCTGTAATTGTTGGTACTCACAGGCCAAATAGCAACAGTGAGCTAGTCGCCCATCATTATGTGGAAGAGTTGAAGCGACTAGGTGTTAATTACAGTCTTTTAGCGTTGAAGGATTTACCATCAGATTTTCTGTTCACAGAGATGTTCGGAAAGCGAACGGCCACTTTTGAGTCCTTGATTGAGAAGCACATTATTCCTGCGAATAAATTCGTCTTCATCATTCCCGAATACAATGGAAGCTTTCCCGGTATATTGAAATCGTTCATTGACTGTGTGCCTCCAGCGCATTTTCATGGGAAAAAGGCCGGATTGGTAGAACTGTCATCAGGTGCGGCAGGAGGCTTGCGTCCGATGGATCAATTCACCAATGTATTAAATTACCTGAAAGTAAGTGTGTTGTATTCCAAGCCGAAATTATCGGGGATTGACAAAATATTAATTGACGGGCATGTACGGGATGATCGGGCAGTGAAAGCACTCCAGGAGCACGCTGAGCTCATGCGTGAGTTCTAACTAGTCGTCAAGTTCGTCGAAACTTACATCTGTAAATTCCTTCACCTCTTCTTGATCTGAGTTATCTTCTGCTTGGTGCTGTTCCGAAATGTGATCGTGTGAATCATCAAACCCATTCGACTCTCGAATAGCACGAATGCGGTCAATTGTTTCTTGCAGTCCTTCAGCAAATTTGTCGAAGTCTTCTTTATAGAGAAACAGTTTGTGCTTTTCGTATTGAAAATTGCCATCGTCGTTAAAACGACGTTTGCTTTCGGTGATTGTTAGGTACAAGTCGTTCCCCTTCGTACTCTTCACGTCGAAAAAGTATGTGCGTTTTCCCGCACGAACAGCTTTCGAAAACAGGTCATCCCTGTGATTCCCTCCTTCAGACATACCTTAGTTGTTTTGGTTGGTTCTTCTCAAATGTATGGAAAAAAACGAATAAATTCTATTCCCATCTAAGGACTATTTCAATGAAGTCCAGAGCCACTAGTTTTCCATTTTGGGAAAATTTCGGCTCTTTTTGTCTTATCGGATCAGTACAATATGACCTTCAAAATCATGTGGGAGTCCAAGCAGATCATGAACAATGGCACGGTATACGTAGACTTCTGTCATTCCGTAATGGTCGCCGTCTTTCACATTTGCAATCCATGGTTCCTCTGGGTCTGTAGATGAAAAAACGATTTCTCCCCAGCGGTCATAAATTTCAATTTGGTATTTCGTTACACCCACCATTGTAGGCAAAAACACATCGTTTATGCCGTCGTTGTTTGGGGTGAATGCATTTGGGGCGAAGAACTCAAATCCTTCCACCGCTACTTCGCCGTAGGCCACATCTGTACAACCGTATTCGTTGGTAATGGTTTGAATTACTTCGAAATAACCAGCATCTGTATACGTGTAAATTGGATTGCATTCAGCAGTCGAGCCTCCATCACCGAAATTGTAAAAGCAGGAGACGCCACCAACGGAAAGGTCTACAATTTCGATTTCAGGGTCCAAAAAGCTGACCACATTCGGCTGAATATCCAATCCAGCTGATGGTTCTGGCCAAATGGTTACCACATTCTCTCTCGTCATGGTGAGCACTTCAGCACATCCGCCGGTAGTGGTCATGG
>CAYGUR010000070.1:0-13548 GCA_964353035.1 uncultured Comamonadaceae bacterium
CTTTCAGAGCGTGTGATGACGTGCAATCCAGTCAACGGTTTGTTGACGGTCATGCGGCTGTGCTCGCCAATCACGGATTCAAGAAACTTGCTTCTTCAAATGATGACTGGATCAAGTCTGAAGATGTTTATGTCATTCTTGTAACCTCACCTAGCGGACATAGAATTTATGGTGGCGCTAGAATTCACGTGCGGAAGAAGAATGAGAAATTACCTTTAGAGAATGCGATAGAAAAGTTTGATGCAAACGTCTGTCAGGTAGTAGATGAAATGGTAGACGAAGGATGCGCAGAACTCTGTGCGCTCTGGAATTCTATCGAAGTGGCGGGATTTGGAATAGGAAGTAAACTAGTCATTCGCTGTGCCATCAGCATGTGCGAAGCATTAAATATCACCCACCTTTTGGCCTTGTCATCTCCTCCAACCCGACGTTGGATGAAAGGGTTTGGATTCACTACGATCACTGAAATTGGTGATCAAGGAGGTTTTCCGTATCCAACTGAAAAGCTTGTTGCAACTGTTGCGCATTACATTTCTTCCAATGATTTAGAGAAAATGGCGCCTGATTTTAGAACCGAAGTTGAAGAATTGCGTAAGAATCCCAAGAAGGTGGGAGTTTCATCTGGCCCTAAAGGCGAGATTTCACTCCATTATGACCTTCTTGTGAAACAATGAAAAAAACGCCACCCGTTCTTCAGAATTTCCTCCTAGGATGTAACCTTTTTTTACTTCTTCTGTTCTCTATCTCAGTTAGTGGGGCGTCTCCTGGCATGCCACAAGATGTGTATATGTACACAGATTCTACCCATTCGCTTTCCATCGAAGAAGTGCAAACAAAAGAATTCACCCTAGTTGAAGGATCAATACCCAATTTAGGAGACTCTTCTCATGCACATTGGATGCGCATTGAACTGAATCAAACAACAGATCAGTCAGTTCTTGAGCTTCAGAATCCAAACATTGACAGTGTTGGTTTTTTTCAGCTTGTGCCCGAAGGCATACTGACGAAGGACCACCAAGGTGAGGCCTATCCCTTTGATGAACGTCAATTTAATCTTCCGAATTTTGTGTTCAACCTAGAGCCAGCATCAAGTTCGGTTGCTTATTTGAGACTAGTCAGTGGAAAGCAATTGCTTGTCCCAATTCGAGTTGGAGATAAGGACGAGGTCATCGCCGAACAGAACAACAAGAATATTTTCTTCGGAATCTACACTGGAATCATTCTAGTGATGCTCTTGTACAACCTGTTCATCTGGTTCAGCGTGCGAGATAACAACTACCTGTACTATGTCTTGTACATTTTCTCTGTAGGGATAACTCAGTTGATTCTGAACGGATATGGTAGTCAATATTTCTGGCCAGACAATACTTGGTTTGGAGTGCGTGCTGCACACTATTCAGGAGTTTTTTCGGGGACGGCAACTGTGTTCTTTGCTCAACATTACTTGAGAACCAAGCAGTTTACACCGTGGATTCACAAGATCCTTTTGGCGTACGTTGGCCTGTACTTTATTGCTTTTCTCTTAGCTACAGCAGGAATATTTACTGTGAGCTATAATCTAATCAACTTCTGCGCATTGGCGGCATTGCTATTAATGTACTCTGGGTGGAGAATTTATCGTAAAGGCTTCAAGCCGGCACTTTTCTTTCTCATTGCTTTTATGGTCTTTCTCCTAGGAGTAACCGTTTACGTGCTGCGAGATGTGGGGGTTTTTCCAAATAACACCATGGTTAGATATGCCTTGCCTATTGGGTCAGCGCTGGAAGTAATCTTGCTTTCCTTCGCCCTAGCAGACAGAATCAATCAATTGAAGCGTGAAAAGGAGCGTGAGCAAGAACAAAAGTTAGATGCCCTTAAAGAAAATGAACGCATTATCACGCAACAAAATGTGCTTCTAGAAGCGAAAGTGACTGAACGAACAAAAGCACTTGCAGCTTCCAATTCTGAGCTGAACGTCACACTAGATGAATTGAGGTCTACTCAGTCTCAGTTAGTTGATGCTGAAAAAATGGCTTCTTTGGGTCAGATGACTGCGGGGATCGCCCATGAGCTAAACAATCCCATTAACTTCGTTTCATCGAATATTAGTCCTTTGAAGCGAGATTTAGATGATCTATTGGCTATCCTTGCTTGTTATGAATCTGCTGAGCCTGGAAGTGAAGAGGCCACACTGAAAATGAAAGAAGCTAGAGCCTTGAGTGAAGAACTTGAACTGGATTTCCTTAAAACAGAAATTAACCAACTGATGCAAGGAATTGAAGATGGTGCGCACCGAACAGCTGAAATTGTTAAAGGACTGAGAATCTTTTCGCGACTTGATGAGGACGCACTAAAAAAGGCTGACATCAACGAATGCCTTCGTTCTACATTGATTATTTTGAAAACAACCATTCGCGGTGCTTCAAATGTCGTGGAAGAATTGGATCAGGATTTACCTCAGATACAATGCTATCCGGGGAAGCTTAATCAGGTATTCATGAATATCATTGCTAATGCTGTTCACGCAACTCAGAAATCAGGTAAACCACTTGAAGAACGAAAAGTACTTGTGACTACTAAAGATGTAAATGACCAAATTGAAATACGAATTAAAGACAATGGCGTTGGTATGCCTCCAGAAGTGAAGTCGAAAATCTTCGACCCCTTCTTCACAACCAAAGAGGTTGGCGAAGGGACCGGACTTGGGCTAAGTATAGTTCTAGGAATCATAAATCATCACAATGGAAAAATCACTGTTGAAACAACTCCTAACGAAGGAACTGAATTTATTATAACTTTGCCCAAAGCCCTGTAATCCCTCCCGAATGTCAAACGATAAGATTTCTGTCTTATACCTTGATGACGAAGAGCACAATCTCACGTCATTTAAAGCCGCTTTTCGAAGGGAATATCAAATATTTACCACGACTAGCGCAAACGAGGCGGTTCAGATTCTGTCTGAAAACACCATTCATGTTGTCATCTCAGATCAAAAAATGCCCAACCTAAGTGGTGTAGAGTTTTTTGAGCTTATCATCCCAGATTTTCCTGACCCTGTTCGAATGCTCTTGACAGGGTATGCAGACATCGAGGCGGTAATTGATGCCATCAATAAAGGCCAGGTGTACAGATACATTGCCAAACCCTGGAATGAGACTGATCTTAAAATCACCCTTGACAATGCTTTTGAACTTTACAATAACAGAGTTCAACTGGGGAAACAAAATGAAGAAATTAAAAAGGCCTACAATGAATTAGAGAAATTCGTTTACAGTGCCAGTCATGATCTTCGCGCACCCTTGGTGTCGATTTTAGGCGTGTTGAAGTTGGCCAGAATGGAAAACATTGATGGTAAATCAGGCGAGTATTTCGGTATGATTGAAAGAACCGTCAACCAACTCGACGGATTCGTACAAAACATCATTAGCTACTATCAAAACTTGAAAAAAGGAGAAATCTTATCTGCCATTGAGAGTTCGAGTCTCGTAGACGAAATTTTCGAACATTTCAGGTTCTATGAAGGTGCAGATGACGTTCAGTTCCAAAAGAATATCTCGCAAGACGTTGAATTATTACTCGACGAAATGCGTCTCAAAATGATTTTAAATAATCTAATTTCGAATGCTGTAAAATACAGAGATCAAAGCAAGAGTGAATCGTTGGTTGAGGTGAATGTTAGTGTGAATGAACAAGAGTTTCTCTTATCAGTTGCAGACAATGGTCTAGGAATTAAAAGAGAAGATCAAATCAAAGTTTTTGAAATGTTCTATCGTTCGTCTGAACAAAGTTTAGGGTCGGGCATTGGACTTTTTATAGTAAAAGAGGCCGTAGAAAAAATGGGAGGAAAAATTTCCGTAACTTCAGAAATAGGCGAGGGTGCAAAATTTGAAGTGATGCTACCAAATAAGAAATGAACGATAAAGAATTAAATATCTTCCTGATTGACGACAATGATATTGACATCGTTGTAAATACGAAGTTGCTCAAATTGGCCAATATTACTTCTCGCATTCGTTCTTTCTCAAATGGAATGGACGCTCTGAACTACATATCGTCGAACGTAGAAGAGCTAAATCAATACCAGAATGTAGTACTTCTTGATATTCAAATGCCAATCTACAACGGCTTTGATATCTTCGAAAAATACATGGAACTCTCTGAAACTATCCGCAATCAATGCAAAGTGTTCATGCTCTCTTCTAGCATTGATAGAAATGACATTAAGAAAGCAGAAGAAAACGAAGAAATTATCAAGGTGTTAGAAAAGCCTTTGGATGTATATCTGCTCAAGCGCCTCGTGAACGCTTAACACGAAAAGAAAATGTCCACCCTCAGCAAGTGAAAGTGGACATTGAAAGTTTCTCTTATGGAGTCGCACTCCAAACCTAGTTTATTTCAAATACCGAAAATCTTGTCCTGATTCAATGGCTTTCAATGTTGCCAAAATCAATCGAATTACGTTTTCAACATCTTCTCTATGCACAGTTTCTACCGTTGTGTGCATGTAGCGCAATGGCAGAGAAATGAGTGTGCTCGCTACTCCTTTATTGCTATAGGCGAAAGCATCGGTGTCTGTGCCTGTACTTCTAGTTGCAGCCGCTCGCTGGAATGGAATCTTTTCTTTGTTAGCAGCGTCAATCACTAGCTTTAAGAGATTGTTTTGTACGGCCGGACCATAAGTCAATACGGGCCCTTTTCCACATGCTACATCCCCTTGAGCAATTTTATTGATCATTGGTGTCTGCGTGTCATGCGTAACATCAGTTACAATTGCTACATCTGGTTGAATGCGTTCAGCAATCATTTGTGCTCCGCGAAGTCCAATTTCCTCTTGAACTGAATTGGTAATGTACAACCCGAATGGGAGGTCAATCTTTTCTTCTTTCAAAAGTCTTGCTACCTCGGCAATCATATAACCACCCATGCGATTGTCCAAGGCTCGGCCTACAAAGTTGTCTTTGTTTAAAATCATGAATTCATCTTCGAAGGTGACTACACAACCAACGTGAACCCCCAAGGCCTCAACTTCATCTTTGGTCTTGCAACCACAGTCAAGGAAAATGTTTTTTAAGGTTGGAGCTTCTTCTTTCCCCGCGGTGCGCGTGTGAATTGCTGGCCAGCCGAATACAGCTCTTACGATTCCTTTGTCAGTGTGAATGTTCACTCTTTTTGATGGTGCAATCTGATGGTCAGACCCTCCATTTCGTCTCAAATAAATAAAGCCATCATTGGTAATGTAATGAACAAACCAAGAGATTTCATCGGCATGCGCTTCAATCACCACCTTGTACTTCGCTTTTGGGTTGATAATAGCTACTGCTGTGCCATAGGTGTCTACCCAATAATCGTCTACATAGGGTTTAATGTAATCTAGCCACATTTGCTGTCCCGTACTTTCAAATCCGGTTGGAGAAGCGTTGTTCAAGTATTTTTCCATGAAGTCCATCGACTTCTTTGTGATGATTTTCTTTTTCGCCATTGATTGATTTTTTACGAAGGTAAGAAGGAATATAGGTCGCTTCAACCTCTTTAACCTTCCTTTCGATATCCTTTTTTGACAGCTGGACACTTTTTTCCTGTGAACCTTTTCCCCTTTGCGTAGTTTTGATGCCATGGATTCATTATCACAACTTGTACTAGGTGCTGCCACCGTTGAAGCGGTTATGGGGAAAAAAGTAGGAAACAGAGCTATTCTCTGGGGCGCGATTGGCGGGACAATTCCAGATTTGGATGTGATGTTTGGACCTTTCATGACAGACTTGCAGAAGATGGACCTGCACAGAGGGTTTTCTCATAGTCTGCTGTTTTTCGTTTTATTCGCTCCCTTGTTAGGATGGCTGATTGCTAAACTATATAAAGGGAAATGGGGTACACCGAGACAGTGGGGTTGGGCCATGTTTCTTGCGTTCTTCACCCATGTCATACTAGATTGTTTTACCACCTGGGGAACACAACTTTTTTGGCCGCTTCAACACAGAGTGGCTTGGCATACGGTGTTTGTGGCAGATCCATTGTACACTGTACCATTCTTGGTCATTGTAATTGCGGTGATGTTTTTTAAACGAACGAGTTTCAAACGTCAGTTTTTAAACTGGGTAGGCATTGCGCTTTCAACAGGCTATTTGGCGCTGACTTGCGTTCATAAATCGTTGGTAGATACAGCGGCTGAGACTGCTTTTGCCGCACAAGACATTGAAGTTGAATATTACGAAACCAGACCTACTCCTTTGAATAGCATTCTCTGGGGCATCACAGCGAAAAGTGGAGATGGCTATTATTTTGGGTATTACTCAATTCTTGATGAACAACCTGCAGCAGACATTCAATTCGAATACATAGATCGAAATGATGACTTGTTAAATCAGTTTAGACCCAATGAAGACTTGCGTCAAATGCTCTTCTTAACGCAAGGGTTTTATTCTGTTGAAGAACAGGAAGGAGGAATATTACTCAAAGATCTCAGATTTGGTGAGCCAGTGACCCTTGACGGGAGGCCAGGTGGATTCGTGTTCGGACACATGATTTCAAAAGATGCACAAGGTGATCTAACCTTCACAGCTCTAGAACGACCTGATGTCAAAGGAGATGACGCTGGTCAGTTGCTCGGTGTGATCTGGAAACGACTGAAAGGTATCTAACGCGCAAGCGTCAAGCTCCCATTAATGGTTCTTGTGGCTGTTTGATTGTAGCAATTGGACACGATGTCAATTACAAAGTAGTAGGTGCCATCAACAGCATCATCACCAGATTCCGTTCTTCCATCCCAAAAACAACCATCAGGAGATACCAAGCCTCCCCATCGATTGTACACGCGCATGTCTACATCTAAACTTGGGATGTTGCAGGGGTCAAGTGTTTCGTCCGAAATAATCGGAATGAAACGAATGTTCTTATCGTCAGCATTGGGTGTGAATACATTCGGCATCACAATTGACAGTGGATCAACGTAAATTTCAAATTCTGCTTCAATCGTCTGTGTTTCGATGCATCCATAGTAGTTTACTGTAATCTCATAGGTTCCGCTAGAGGCTATGGTGAGCGTGTCTCCTTCAGTGTTGAGACCCCAATCTGAAGTCCATGTTACATCAGCATCGGGAATACCTGAAAACACATTTATGCTATCACCAAAACAGGCCTTTATATCGTCTCCCAAATCAAAGGGAGGAATAACAATGTAATCAACCACCACGGTGTCTGTGACAGTAAAGCATTCATTTGACAAAGAAGCAGTATACGTTCCTGAGTTAGAAACGGTGTAGGTATCTGACACGCTATTGTCAAACCACGTCACTTCAGTGTTGGCGGTTATCAATACGGGCTCTTCATCACATGGATACACGTTCGGACCTAACTCTATGAAGAGTTGAGGGATTACGGTGACTTCAATTTCATCGCTGGCACTGCACGGACCATTACTAGCTATAACTGAGTATACTCCACTTTCTGTTACATCTAACTGTTGATTTGTGCCAGAAGGTGTCCATTCATAACTCAAGGCATCTCCTGCATCCAAGATCAATTCCTCGCCTTCACAAATTGTGATGTCTGCGCCCAATTGGGGATCCGGGTAGGTGAACACATTTGCAATGATGTCAAAATTGTATTCCAAACTGTCTAGCCAAGCATCAACGGTAACATTGTAACTCCCAGGGAATTCATAAAAGTGAGTAGGGTTTAGCAGTTCACTAAAATTCAACTCTTCAGTTTCAGGGTCACCAAATTCCCAAAAAAGGCTGTCTGGTTCGATGTTGTAAAAGAAATTGAATTGAGTGGTTTCGCCAATACATACATCAACCGTTTGAGGATTGAAGAAAATGGTTGTTCCACAAATCACATTGGGCGTATTGGGGAAATAGGTGGTCGCAGTGTTGTTCAATGTCAGAACAGACTCAGTGAAAATGATCTCCTCAGCCGGAAAGTCAGGATTTTCAATAACGTCCAATGCACCTGTTGTAAGGTTCATCAAATAGATTTTACCATCTGGGGCTAATTTGATGTCGTGCCAAGTATTTCCAGTAGTTTGAGTAATGGTTTCAGAGGAGGCTTCAATGATGTTCTCGTTAAAAATAGAAACATCAAACTGTTGGATTTGGTCATAATCACCAATGGTATAGAGGTAATCACTATTGGGCGAAAAGGCAAGTTCAGCGATGTTGACGAATGAGTTTTGAGTATCTACAGCCCCTCCAGAAGCTGAAGTGACTTCACCTATTTCACTGTCAAACTCACAGATACCCACCAAGTGCCCCTTGTAAGAACAAGCAATTTTACTGCAGTCTGGTGAGATGCAGGCGTCATCCATCTCCTGCTGAAAGAATAGCAAGGGCCAATCAACGCTAAATTCAGAAAAAGGAACAATGTCAGTCGGATTCACATCGAAGACACGTATGAAGGCTGTTCCAGTCCCACCATTATTGTCAGCAGAAATGAGCCAGTACCCAATGCCTGCACCTTTTGGAACCGCCATTAATTCGCCGCCAAGATCAAAAAAGGGAAGCTCTTTCTCTCCTTCAACAATATCACCTAGCCCATCGTTCAGATTAATATCAACAACTGAATAGTCCATTCCTGTTAAGCCTAAACTACGAATGAAATAGTGTTGGTCTGGGTTTTCAGGACGCGGAATGAAGATTGACGCTTGAGCCGGTTGATTAAAACTTCCATTTGGCATTGTCGTATTCATTGCTGTGTAAACAAAATCAACGTCTGCGTAATAAAGTAGTTCCCCAAGGGGTGTGCTAATGGAAGATGGCGTTCGGTCAATGGGAGTGCTAACCGCACTTTCATAAAGTGTAACATTGTCGTCTAAAAACTCAATGGCATTGCCCTCTCCAAAATGCCAGTTCGCGTCTTGGAGTTGTGCAAACAAACCAAAATAAAACAAACAAAAAGTGAGTATAAGGAGCGTTGATTTTTTCATGGCGGTAGGATATTGCTATGAAAATACAATTTGACATTGAGAGTGTTCACGTTAGACCACTAAAATAGGTTGTAATTCTTGGTGAGCTAAAAGATCGCTAATCAAAAATCAGAAGAGAATTTGATGTAGAAGCAAATAGAAATAAGAGATTCTCGTTGTTGCTGAGGAGTCTTAATCAACAAGAGAATGAATTTCCGAAACCTACACATACTCATACTCTTCCTTTGCTTGACCAGAGCAGACGCGCAAGTGACCAAGTTTTTGGCAGCAGACGCAGGAATAAACGGTTTTTTTGGAACCGAAGCTGCTGATAGAATAGGGTCTACTTTTCAAGTCGGTTTTGGATTGCGCATTGGAGCCAAGGACCAAATGCAATTGCTCACAAAACTGAATGTAGGGAACAACAGGTATAAATCTAAACTATCTGAAAGTACCAAGCTCTTGGTTGATCAGTGGGTGGTTGACCTCTCTGCCAAAGTTGCTGTTCCAGTTGCTAAAGATGCATCAATGTACCTCGGACTATTTGCAAGTCTAGCGTTCATAGGACAAACATCAGAGAGTTATTCATCCTTCGTTTCAGTGGTAATTACGCCTTCCTCTAATGTACGTGGGAATTACTCAAATCAAGTTCAGAGCGGACTTATAGCGGGAACAATCTTGGGCTTTGGTAAACGTAAAAGGGGCTTTCTTGACGTGCAAATACGGCAGCATTTAAGTGCCATGTTTAGCGAAGACGTCAACTGGGAATATTCCCAAGGAGGAAGTATTATGGCTTTTAATGCAGGTGCTTTGGCCACTTCTCTTGTAATTGGATTAGGTGTTTTCCTGAAATAAATCGATTCAACGCCAAGGCTAAAACGAAAAAAGGAGACACTTTTCAGCACCTCCCTTTCTTTATCAAGTATGTTTCTACTTAGAACGGATATTTATTTGCGTCAATCACTCTTGCTGCTACCGCTCTTCGAAGCCCAGTAATGTTTACTGGGTCAGTTTTCGTGAAACGCTTAATGCCCATAAGCATCATGCGCTGCTCGTCGCCTTCTGCAAAGGAAAGAAGTGCTTCACGTCCAGCTCTGCCAATGTCTTCTGACGCTTCGTAAACAAAAGCTTGCATCATTTCAACGTGTGCTGCCGCGGCTGCTTCACCTTTCATGATGGAATACTTTTCAGCTCTGAGCACAATGGATTCTGCTACATAGGTTAACGTGGCCATGTCAGCAATACGCATCAAAACTTCTTGTTCTTTTGAAAGTGTCATGGCTAACTTCTGCGCAGCAGCTCCAGCGACCATCAAAACAGACTTTTTGAAATTTGCGATGTACCCGTGGTACTGCTCAAATACGTTTGCTGGCGCATCACCAAAGTCGGGAATCGACATTAAGTCACCAGCCACTTTCATGGCAGGACCCATCAAATCTAACTCACCTTTCATGGCTTTCTTCAAAATCATGTCAACGGTAAGCATGCGGTTGATTTCATTCGTTCCTTCGAAAATGCGATTGATTCGGGAATCTCTGTAAGCGCGTTCAACACGTGTTTCGGCGCTGTAGCCCATTCCTCCATGCACCTGAACACCTTCGTCAACAACATAATCTAACACTTCAGATCCAAATACTTTCAACATGGCACATTCTGGGGCGAAGGATGCTATTCCTTTCAAAGTAGCTTCCCCTTTTTCCAGACCAACTTCCATCAAATGAGTGATGGCGTCATCAATGTTTTGTGTTGCTCTGTAAACAGCAGATTCAAGGGCGAATACCTTAATAGATTGACGTGCAATTTTCTCGCGAATCGCACCGTACTTTGAAATAGTTCTTCCAAACTGGTTGCGCTCATTCGCATATTTAACAGTGTCAGTGATGGTTCCTTTCGCCCCACCTAAAACACCTCCAGCGAGTTTGATACGACCTATGTTTAAGATGTTTACGGCAATTTTAAATCCTTTCTGGCGCTCATACAATTGGTTTTCAACGGGTACTTTAACGTTGTTGAAGAACACTTGGCGGGTGGAAGAACCTTTGATCCCCATTTTCTTTTCCTCAGGATTCAAGCTGATGCCTTCCATGTCTTTGGTCAGAATGAAGGCACTTAAGTTTTCATCGTCACCAATTTTGGCGAAAACGGTGAAAACATCTGCAAATCCTGCATTGGTAATCCACATCTTCTGTCCGTTGATGAGGTAATGCTTTCCGTCTTCTGAAAGTTCAGCTTTCGTTTTCCCGCTGTTTGCATCTGACCCAGAACCTGGCTCTGTCAAACAGTAGCACGCCTTCCACTCACCGGTAGCAAGTTTTGAAACGTATTGCTTTTTCTGAGCGTCATTACCATAATACAGAATAGGTAGTGTTCCAATTCCTGTGTGGGCGCCATAAGCCACAGAGAAGGAGTGCGCTTCACCTAAAGCTTCGGTGCAGAGCATAGATGTTTTAAAATCCATTCCCATTCCACCCAGTTCTTCAGGGACGGAAATGCCGAGCATTCCCAGTTCGCCTGCTTTATCAATAAGAGAAGGCATCAACCCTTCTTCCATATTGTCAATTCGATCTAGTATGGGAGCAACTTCCTGATTCACAAAATCCATGCAGGTTTGTTTCATCATCAATTGCTCTTCATTCCACTCTTCAGGAATAAATATATCTTTTGCCTCAACGTTGCGAATCAAAAACTCGCCCCCCGTGATTGCTTTATCTTTTGCTTGTGACATGTCGGTAGTTTTTCAATGATTAATTAAAGAATTCGAAAACGCCTGCAGCACCTTGTCCAGTGCCTACACACATGGTAACCATGCCGTATTTCCCGTTGCGTCTGCGAATTTCATTCATGACTTGTACGGTCAATTTTGCTCCTGTACATCCAAGTGGATGACCCAAGGCAATAGCTCCTCCATTGACGTTCACGATGTCAGGATTCAATCCCAATTCTCGCACAACAGCCACTGACTGAGAGGCAAACGCTTCGTTCAATTCAATCAAATCAATGTCTGATTGCTTTAAGCCAGCTCTTTTTAGTGCTTCTGGAATGGTGTAAATCGGACCAACACCCATAACTTTAGGGTCCAATCCGCTCACGTGGTACGATTTCAATTTGGCAATCGGTTCAACTCCAAGCTCTTTCAACATACGCTCTGAGACCACCATTACAAAGGCAGCTCCATCAGACGTTTGTGAGCTGTTTCCAGCGGTTACGCTTCCTTTGGCGTTGAACACCGGACGAAGTCGAGCCAATGCTTCCATACTTCCACCTCTTCGCACACCTTCATCAGTGTCTACAGTGTAAATGCGCTCTTGGCGCTTTTCGTTTTCGTCTAAGAAAATGTGTTTCACTTCAATCGGAACAATGTCGTCTTTGAATCGCCCATTGTCAATAGCATCTGCTGCTTTTGTATGGGATGCTAACGCGAAGGCATCTTGTTCCTCTCTAGAAACATTGTACTGCGATGCCACTTCTTCGGCAGTTAAGCCCATGCCCCAATACCAAGTTGGTTCCTTTTTCGCAATTCGGGCATTTGGAACCACACGCCAACCGCTAAAAGGGATGGGCGACATGGTTTCAATTCCACCTGCAATAATGCAGTCAGCCATGCCCGCGTGAATCTTTGCGCTGGCAATAGCAATGGTTTCTAGTCCGGAAGAACAATACCGATTGACCGTCATTCCAGGTACTTTGTCCGTGTCAAGTCCCATCATAGAGACCATCCTTCCGATGTTCAATCCTTGTTCTGCCTCAGGTGTGGCATTTCCAACAATGACATCGTCAATTCGAGTTTTATCAAGTTGCGGGAAATCACTCATCAACCTACGAATCACTTGTTCTCCAAGATCATCTGGTCTGGTAAAACGGAAAAGTCCTCTTGGTGCTTTCCCAACTGCAGAGCGATATCCACCTATTATATATGCGTCCATGTTTTTTCTCTTAAAGGGTGAATCAATTGCGAAGAATTTTACCTGTTTTCAACAGGCTTTGCATGCGCTCCAACGTTTTTCGTTCTGAACACAATTCCAAAAAGGCTCTTCGTTCCAAATCAAGCAGGTATTGCTCAGAAACCTCTGTGATTTCTGATAGGTCTCCACCGCAAAGCACATAGCCCAATTTCTCACTAATGAGTTGGTCATGCTCTGAAATGTAGTTTCCAACCTTCATGGTATTCGCACCTACGTGAACAATACCCAACCCTTCTTGTCCAAGTACTTTCACTTTACGCTTCGCCGGTTGCGCATAGCCTTTGTTGGCCAATACAAGACACTGTTCCTTGGCATAAGCAATTTGTTGTTCTCTGCTCACAATGACTTCGTCTTGACCTTCACGTAAATAGCCTAGGTCGAAGGCTTCATGTGCCGAAGTAGAAACTTTGGCTTGCCCAACCGTGAGGAAGCGATTTCGAAGGGTGTTGATACGAATGTCTCCATCACGAAGCTCATCTGAGGTGCGCACAGCGAACTCTTTTGTTCCGCCGCCACCTGGAATCAGTCCCACTCCAAATTCTACCAAGCCCATGTACGTTTCTGCATTTGCCACTACTTTGTCTGCGTGCAAACACAGCTCGCAAGCACCTCCTAATGTCAGTCCGTGAGGAGCTGCAACCACAGGAATATTGCTGTAACGAACACGCATCATGGTATTTTGGAAGGCACGAATGGCAAATTCCAACT
>CAYGUR010000071.1:0-8997 GCA_964353035.1 uncultured Comamonadaceae bacterium
CCTAAATAAGAGGCCTTTTGAGGATGCTACAGCCGTGAATCTTGTTGCTTTTTCTGGACGAAGTTGATAATCATTCGTACCCGCAAAATCAACCTTGTGGTATTGATTGCAAGTCAAGCCTTCGTATTTTCTTGACTGTCCCTTCGGTCCGAAAACCAGCACAGAATCAACCTTTTCCAACGTACCCGTCCCGAAGAACACCCGGTTATCTGTGCTACTTAAATAGCCTCTGCTGCTTTGAACGAAGCGCTGTTGTACTTCGCCTTTGGTATAAATCCGGATTCTTGCCCCCACAGATTTGGTATCATCTAGTTCGAAGGCAATCCAGTTATTTGTAGATGTGTTTTCATAAACGAAGGCCTTTTCGTCCATGTTGTTGAGCACTAGATCAAGGTCACCGTCGTTGTCAAGGTCGCCATATGCAGCGCCATTGGAATTCACTTTTTCGTTGATTCCCCAGGATTCATTCGTTCTTGAAAAAGCGTAACCATCTTTATTCTGGAACACATAATTTCTCAGCTTCGAACTAGGAATGAGGTCTAGAATTCCGCTAACTGTGACATCACCGCCAGCCTCTTGAACGTATTCGCTCACGTTCGCCTTCAAATCATTGTCTTTCGTATCTCTTTTATAACCATTCGAAATAAAAATGTCTTGTAAGCCATCATTATCGAAATCAGCAAAGAGCGCCGCCCACGACCAATCTGTTTTGTTTACACCTGAAACTTGTGCGATGTCTGAAAAGGTGCCATCGGCGTTGTTGAGCTGGAGCGTGTTGTTCATGTATTGGTAGTGCCATCCCAGTTGAAGGCGAACGTCAAACCGTTCTGGGTTCATGCTTGCCATGTTGCGTTTGGCGCGTTGATGGTTTTCGAAAGCCATGTCGGTAGTAAGAATGTCTGGCCACAAATCATTATTGAAATCCGCAATGTCGCAGCCCATGCCGTAGTTTGAAGTATGTTTGAGACGCTGAGTAATTTGATTTTCGAACTTCCCTTTCTGATTAATGTAGAGCAGATCGCCTTCGTCGAAATCATTGGAAACATAGATGTCTGGCCAACCATCGAGGTTCACATCTTCAATGGCCAACCCCAATCCGAAGGCATAATCTTGAATTCCGAATTTCGCGTTAGCAAAAGAAAAATGTTCGTCAATGTTTTCATAAAACGCATCAGATTCTAATTTCCCAGCTGCCTTCAACGCTTCCAATTCACTCAGTTTTAACTGATTTTGAAACACACCGGGATGTGTTAAGATGTAACAATCCAAATCACCATCTAGATCTGCGTCAAAAAAAGCGGCTGTACTTGAATGTCCGATGTAATCCAGTCCGTACTTCGCTGCTTCTTCTTTAAAACCAGTTCCGTTTTGGTTGACAAACAACTGATTGGTTCGATTCGCGTTTGCTTTGGACGGACCAGTTTTACAGACATATAGGTCCATCCATCCATCAGAATTGATGTCTACGGCAACGGCGCCGCTACTCCACCCCTTTGATGCTTTTAGTCCATATGAATCTGTCACATTTTCGAAGTGAAGATTTCCTTTGTTCAAATACAGTTCATCTTGGACTTGATTACCAGCAAAAAAGATGTCTTGCAGTCCGTCGTTATTCACATCTAGCAAAGCCACTCCACCGCCGTTGTAGAAATAGTCGTAGGTAATCACATTGAGCGTATCATCTTCCGTGATCGTATTCGAAAAAGTAATTCCGGTCTTCTCATGATTCAACAGTTCAAAAAGTGGACCTTGAGTCTGATTGTTCGTCTCATTTTCTTCCTCTGAAACGTCAGTATTTTGCTGACAAGCAGTAACAAAGACAAGGAAAATCAAACCGAGCAAATGAATCAATTTCATACCTAACTTTTTGATGGTGTTAATACCGTGAAAAGATAAGAAGACCAGAATACTTTAACGAACTTGTTTAGGCCGAAGCGAACAATACGCCATGTTCTTGCTCAAGCTCACTATACACGTTGTTCAGTGCGCTTATGCTTGCATGGAATTGGTTGTGACACCATTGTCCTTCCAGTCTTGATTCAATCACATGAATCCGCAGCGGATCAATGACCGCCTTGGTTTTATGAGAACGCAACCAAATGGTGTGATTTACATCTTTTACTGGAATCAACTTTCGCTTCTCGAAATACTGATAGCCAAAACCGGAGCGTTGTGCTAAAACGTCGTTCAGCAATGCAGTTCCTGTAGCTCTTCCTCCAGCCCCGTTGCCTTTAAAAAGGTAAGGCTCACCGCTGGTGTCCGTGACAAGAATGGCATTTTCTGCGGCATGAATTGAAGCCCAGACGCTTTCGTTGGCAACCAAAACGGGCGCTACCCAAGCTGTCAACTGCTCATTTTCAATGCTGGCATGTGCAATGAATCTTATTTCACAATTTAGCGAACGTGCGAGTTCGATATCTGCTGCATTGACGTGGTTTAAACTGAAAACGGGAATTTCACCTGGTGCAATGCACACTCCAAAAGCATTTCGTATCAGAATTGATAGTTTGGCTGCAGGATCACTTCCATTCAAATCTAAAGAAGGATTAGATTCTGCATATCCTTTCAACTGTGCAGTGGTGATGGCTTGTTCAATGGTGCTTCCATTCTTAAACACATCTGAAAGGATGTAATTCGTGCTCCCATTCAAAATCCCTTCAATTTGAGTGATCCCTTGCGTAAAACAAGTTTGCAATGAACGAATGATTGGGATGGCGGCCGTAACTGAAGCTTCATAGAGCAGACCACGGTCATCTTGATCCAATTCATATTTTGCTAAATAATGAGCTACGAATTGTTTGTTAGCAGTGACGAAAGGCAATTGCAAATCCTTCGCTTGCAAATACCAATTTTTCACCGTTTCAAATTCCGCATCAGTGGCCTCAACCAACACATCAAAATCACATTCCCATAGTTCATGAATGTTGTGCACGAAGTTGAACTTCTCATCGCGTTTCTTACCTGCATCTTTTACGCAAATGACTTCAATTGATATGTCATCTCGCTGAGCAGCTAGTGTGGCAAATCCTTGACCTACCACACCGTAGCCAATTAAGGCTACTTTTATTTTCGACGCGCTCATTTCCAACCTATTGCAACGGTGTCTACTGATCTGCTTTTGACTGCTTGAAGGGCTTTTCTTACATCTTCAATGAGGTCTTGTGCATCTTCAATTCCGCATGAAAGACGCACCAGACTATCTGCAACACCTGCAGCTCTTCGCACATCTACCGGGGTGCTTTTGTGTGTCATTGAAGCTGGATGGCAGAGCAAACTCTTCACTCCACCAAGGCTTTCAGCCAATTGAAACAGGGCTGTATTGCACACAAAGATTGTTGCTGTGTCAGCTATGTCTGCTTTGAATTTGAATGAAAGCACACCACCAAAATACTGCTGTTGTTTCTTCGCCAATGCATGCCCTGGATTGCTTTTCAATCCTGGATAGTACACCGCTTCAATTTCTGCTTGAGTTTCTAGCCATTTCGCAATCTCTAGCGCGTTTTGACTTTGTTTCTTCAGACGAAGTTCAAGGGTTTCTATTCCACGAATGGTTAACCAACTATCGAACGGCCCTAGTACTGCTCCAGTAGCATTTTGAACAAACTTGATGCGGTCTCCCAACTCTTGGGTTGCCACCACCACTGCACCTGCGATCACATCTGAATGTCCGGCCAAATACTTGGTCGCAGAATGAACCACAATGTCTGCTCCCAATGCAATTGGTTGTTGTCCGATAGGACTTGCGAAGGTGTTGTCTACCACCAACAACGCATCGTGATTGTGCGCAATTTTCGCAATGGTTTCGATGTCTGAAATTTTCAGCGTTGGATTGGTTGGTGTTTCAAGCCAAACGAACTTGGTTTTGGAATTGATTGCTTCTGCAACGTTCACTGGATCAGTAGTGTCTACAAATCTCACCTTGATTCCAAACTTCTCATAAATGAAGCTGTACAGCCGAAAAGTTCCTCCGTAGATGTCATCTACGGCAACTACTTCGTCTCCTGCTTCTAGGAGTTTCACAACGGCATCTACTGCCGCTAATCCGCTTGCAAAGGCATATCCAGCTGCACCTCCTTCGAGTTTAGCTAGAAGGTCTTCTAGGGCTTTTCGAGTTGGATTATTCGATCTGGAGTAGTCGAAACCTTTGTTGACACCAGGGGCTTTCTGGACGAAGGTTGATGTTTGATAAATCGGAACACTTATGGCTCCTGTTTGTGCATCCACGGGTAAGGTGTGGATTAGTTTGGTACTGTTTTTCATGGTGTTACGCATGTTAAATTGTTAAACATAGCGCACCACTCACACGTGATTTCCAAATATCCAGAAAAGAAAAAATCCTTTCCGGACTAGCCGAAAAGGATTGTATATCTCGAGATTTTACATTTCCGTTTTCGCGCTTATCTCTCCTCTTGCGAGGTAGGAAGTGGCACCTTATTCCGTAGAACAGGTTGCCAAGGTTTCAACGGGCCTAATCCCTCAACCTTTCGTGATAAGTGTTGCTCAAAGAACTGGTGCAAAGATAGACATATTCTAAATCACATTTCCAAATTTATTTTAGAAAACAACTACTAAACACTGATATTCAATGATTTAGAATTACACTTAACCTATTACTCCCCACCCTCATTCCGCTGGTAACGCTGCATCGGATTCTCTTCACCACCTCCACCTTGGGCGTTTTTAAACAACTCAAATCGGGTTGGCTGAGGTCGTGATGGCCAGCTGTTATTGCTCAAGTCTGTATCTGCAGTTTCGAGGTAAGGGTCTAAGACGATGCGCGAAACCTCTTTCTCAGTGATGAGAACTTTCGTGACAGTTGGCTCAGACATTCTCCAGATTTCAGCTGGGATGCGACGAATTTCTTCTGTTCCATCAGTGTATTCCAACTTGAAGATCAATGGCATGACCAATCCACCGATGTTTTCAACAGTCACCTCATAAAACTGCTTTGAACTTTCAAGCAGGTTCTTCTCTGCATCTGTCAGGTTCTGAAGGTATTGTGCATACTCTTTGTCATCTAGATCAATCACTTCGAACCGATTCCATTCGGTGTAGAAATCTTTCAAGTTTTCGTCCCCTTCTATTCTTGTTTTGGGTGTCCCGTCAACATCGCGCAATTGACTGATATCAGCCGGTTCATTGGCTTTACGTTCTTTCTCAAGCGCCTTCTCAACAGCTGGATTTTTCGTATCAATCTGATACCATTTTACAGACTTCAGGTTCATGTCGCAATGATCTGTAGTGAAAAACCAACCTCTCCAAAACCAGTCTAAATCAACGCTACTAGCGTCTTCCATCGTTCTGAAAAAATCAGCTGGCGTTGGGTGTTTGAATGCCCATCTTCGGGCATATTCCTTAAATGCATAGTCAAACAGTTCACGACCCATCACTGTTTCACGAAGAATGTTCAACGCTGTGGCAGGTTTACCATAAGCGTTGTTCCCAAATTGATAGATGGATTCTGAATTGGTCATGATGGGAGAGATTCTACTTTTGTCGCCGCCCATGTATTCAGCAATATTTCTCGCAGGACCTCTTCGAACTGGATAATTTCGATCCCATTCCTTTTCGGCCAAGTATTGACAAAATGTGTTCAGTCCTTCGTCCATCCATGTCCACTGACGTTCATCGCTATTGATGATCATCGGGAAAAAGTTGTGCCCCACTTCGTGAATGATCACACTGATCATCCCATACTTCGTGCGCTCAGAGTAGGTTCCATCCGCTTCCGGACGTCCGCCATTGAAACAAATCATTGGATACTCCATTCCAATTCGGTCAGTATGAACTGAAATTGCCACCGGATATGGATAGTCAATGGTATGCTTTGAATACGTCTCTAAGGTTTGCGCAACAGCCTTGGTAGAATACTTTTCCCACAGCGGATTTCCTTCTTTTGGGTAGTACGACATCGCCATTGGGCGTGACTTGTTCACCTGAACGCCCATGGCATCCCAGATGAATTTTCGACTAGAAGCGAATGCAAAGTCACGCACATTCTCAGCCTTGAATACCCACGTTTTCTTGCCTTTTTCTTTGTTCTTCTCCTTTGCCCTTGCTTCATCTTCGGTAACAATCATCACCGGCTCAGTTGCGTTTTTTGCTTGCTCCAAGCGTTTGATTTCTTTGCTACTTAAAACTGATTTCGGATTTTGAAGAACTCCCGTTGAAGCTACAATATGGTCTGAAGGAACGGTGATCGCCACTTTGTAATCGCCAAAATTCAGGGTGAACTCTCCCCTTCCTAAAAACTGCTTGTGCTGCCAACCTTGATTGTCGCAATACACAACCATTCGCGGAAAGAACTGAGCTATGGTGTACAAATAATTATCTTCATCTTCAAAATACTCATAGCCTGATCTACCTCCAATTTTAGAACGATCATTTACGTTGTACCACCACTTGACGTTGAAAACAAACTTCCCTCCTGGCTTAAGTGGCTGAGGCAAATTGATACGCATCATGGTTTTATTAATGGTATAATCCAACGCTTTCCCACTTGCGTCATTGACATGATCTAATTTAAAACCTCCATCGAACCAGGGTTCCATCCCAATGACGTTATCGAATGACATGCGGTCATCCATTGAACTTTCGCGAATCTTATAAGAATCGCTGTCTAGCGCGCGAACATTTTGATCGAGTTGCATCCAGATATACACCAATTCATCAGGCGAGTTATTGGTATACGTCACTGTTTCGTCGCCATAAATGCGTTGCTTCTCATCATCGACCTCAATTTTCATGTCGTAGTCAGCTTTTTGCTGCCAATACTCGTGTCCAGGAGCTCCCGAAGCCGTTCTATACACATTAGGCGTAGGGATTTCAGTCTTTAGTTGACGAAATTTATTGGTGTTCTCTTGGGCAAAAAGTGAGACACTGCAGAATAGCAGCGCGAGTGCAAATAGGTTTCTCATGGGTCGGTTTATATCGAAGTGCAAGTTAACTATTCTCTATCTTTTCAAAAGTTCAATTATTTAAGCGGTTACACTTTTCTGTATATGGTCTACTAGAATCAGGCATCACCCAATTCCATTTCGTATTTTAGCCCTTCAACAAGCACCCAACATGAAAGTTTTAGATAATTATGCACTGGGACAGTGGATTCCAGGTGAAGGAGAAGGACAAGCATTGTACAACGCCATTGACGGCTCTGTCATTAGCCATGCTTCGTCGAAAGGATTGGATTTTGAAGCCATGATGAACTACGCGCGTACCACCGGCGGCGAAGTGTTGCGTAAAATGACTTTTCATGAGCGTGGACGAATGTTGAAGGCGCTTGCATTGTATCTGATGGAGCGAAAAGAACAGTTCTATCAAACTTCCTGGGCCACGGGAGCCACTCGTGTTGATTCTTGGATTGATATCGAAGGGGGCATTGGAAACCTATTCGCGTACAGCAGTTTACGCAGGCAATTTCCGAATGAAACGTACTATGTTGATGGAGACACCGTGCCATTGAGCAAAGGAGGAACCTTCAACGGTCAACACATTATGGTGCCCAAAGAAGGTGTTGCCATTCACATCAATGCATACAACTTCCCTATTTGGGGTATGCTCGAAAAGATTGCTGTAAACCTTTTAGCGGGTGTTCCGGCAATTGTTAAACCCGCCACCGTCACTTCGTTTTTAACGCAACACATGGTGAAAGAAATTCATGCTTCTGGCATTTTACCTCCAGGGGCTTTGCAATTGATTGTGGGCTCAGCAAGAGGTATTTTAGACACCGTGCAATCGCAAGATGTGGTCACTTTTACGGGTTCTGCGAGCACAGGAAAAATGCTCAAAGCGAATCCGCGATTGATTGATGAAGCTGTGCCGTTTAACATGGAAGCCGATTCTTTGAATGCTTCTGTTTTGGGCGAAGACGCAGCGCCAGGAACCCCTGAATTCGACCTTTTCATCAAAGAAGTGCGAAAGGAAATGACGGTGAAGTGCGGACAAAAATGTACGGCCATTCGTCGGATCATTGTTCCCGAAAAATACGTTGAAGATGTTCAAATTGCGATTGGCCAAGCCTTAAGCAAAACCACCATTGGTGATCCTCAAGTGGAAGGCGTTCGCATGGGCGCTATGGCGGGGAAAGAACAAGTGCAGGATGTGAAAGACAAAGTGCAAGAGTTGTTGAAGTCTAGCGACATTGTCTATGGAGATTTAGATCAGTTTGATGTGATGGGAGCTGACAAAGCGAATGGCGCCTTTATTTCGCCAATCTTGCTTCTAAACAGTGATCCGTTTAATCAATTGGCATCACACGAAGTGGAGGCATTTGGTCCTGTTAGCACCATTCTTCCTTATAAATCACTGGAGGATGCCATCAAACTCACCAAGCTTGGAAAAGGATCATTGGTTTGTTCAATGGCTACTTATGACAATCAACTTGCCAGGGAATTTGCCATTGGTGCCGCTTCGCATCACGGAAGGATTTTATTCATGAACAGAGATGCCGCCAAAGAATCTACCGGACATGCTACACCGATGCCTTTGATGGTACACGGCGGTCCGGGAAGAGCTGGCGGAGGCGAAGAAATGGGTGGAAAACGAGGTGTATTCCATTACATGCAACGAACGGCTATACAAGGTTCACCTACTACCCTTTCAGCGGTGACGAATCGTTATCAGTACGGTGGGGAACAAACGGAAAGTGAGCCGCATGTATTCCGCAAACATTTTGAAGAATTGCAGATTGGAGATACGGTGACAACGGCAAAACATACTGTGACCGTAACTGACATTGTCAATTTCGCCAATGTGAGTGGGGATAATTTTTACGCGCACATGGACGAAACCAGTTTGGACGGCACCATTTTCGAGCAACGTGTAGCCCATGGCTATTTTATTTTGTCGAAGGCTGCTGGATTGTTTGTTGATGCGAAAAAAGGTCCTGTTTTATTGAATTATGGAATTGACGAAGCGCGTTTCACGAAACCCGTGTATCCGGGTGCCACCATTGGCGTTCGTTTTACCGTTAAGGAAAAAATTGACCAAGAGAAACGA
>CAYGUR010000071.1:9007-13478 GCA_964353035.1 uncultured Comamonadaceae bacterium
GTTTTTGGTAGACGTGTATGATGAAACTGGCGAAACAGTGGCATTGGCAACGATTCTCACCATGGTTAAAAAGTTAGATCAACGTTCATGATTCGATGTCTATTCGTGCTTTTCTGTTTCCTGTCAGTTTCAGTATTCGGACAGTACAATGTGGATTCCCTCTTTCAGGTAAGTGATCTCCATGCCGATTTAGATCAGTTGAAGAAAAAGATTCTAGAGATTCATCCGAATCCCTATGTTTATTGCTCTAAGGAAGAGTTCGACGAAGCATTTAAAATCACTAAATCAGCCATTGATCAGCCAATGACCTACATTGACTATGCTGGTGTCATTGGAAGGGTTTTGCGCGTGATGCACGACAGCCATTCCTCCATTAATTTTAGTAAAGTTCCCAATCCATACCGGGAGAACAATGCACGATTCTTGGACCTTCGGATTTGGAGCTCAGAAGGCAAACTAATTGTCAGAAAAAGCGGGTACTCCAAAATTCCTGTTGGTGCAGAACTAGTTCAAGTCAATGGGGTGAATGTCAACACGGTCCACACACGACTTTCTTCGTTTAGTATTTACGAAGGACTTTCGATAACGGGATTTAAGCGTGTGAACGACGCCTTGTTTTCCATTCTTGCCCCTGCATTTTTAGACATTTCAAAAAAGAACAAAGCGCTCATTCATCTTCCTGGAGACACCGTGTTTCACCTAGTTCCTATCAACGGTTTCACTGCCGATGAAATGAAAGAACGAACGAAGCAAAACCCCACCAAAGACAGTGATATTTACGCGCTTGACTTTTATGACGACGATGACCTAGCTGTTTTAAAGATTGAAAGCTTTAGTTACGCTGGTTCAAGAAAGTATTCACGTTTTCTGAAAAAATCGTTCAAGCAAATACGGAGAAAAGATATCACCAACCTCGCTATCGATTTACGCGACAACGGTGGAGGAAGCTCTTCCCGAGTGGAGGAACTGTTTACCTATCTTACGAATCAGCACGAAGTAATTGTTCCTGCCAATATCATTGCCCGTCAAAGTCAAGAATCGTATGCGCGCTTTTCAGCTGGATTACCAAAGTATGCGCGTAAAGTGATGCGGTTCCTTGCCAAAAACAACGAAGACGTTCAACAGTACACGAACATTGCCGATATGGAAATTGGGAAGCTTGACACGATGTTTTTCAAAGATCCAGAGGTGAATCCAAAATCTGTATTTCAAGGAAAACTGTTTTTGTTCACCAATGGCCTATCAGGCTCTGCAAGTGCCAATTCTGCTGCTATTTTTAGGCTCATGGACCTTGGTCTCATCATTGGAGAACCTTGTTTGGGCCCACTCAATGGTACATGGGGAAACCCCATAGCTGTGGACTTAAAACACACTAAGTTACCGGTGTTGATTTCATCCATTCGGTTCAACACAACGAATTCATTTGAATACCGTCCGCTACCTGTAGTTCCAGACATTCAAGTTGAATGGACCCAACAGGATTATTTTGATGGAGTTGATGCTGATCTTGAAGCGTTACGAAAGGTGATTGCGAAATAAAGTTGAAGGAATTCCCTTCACTTTGAGGGCAAGTGGGCTCTCAGCTTACTAATACTTCACCGGCTTTACCTTGTACCCCATTTCAATTAGACGTTCAATTACGCCTTCTTCACCGGGGAGGTGCAAAGCGCCAATTGCACAAAACACCACATTTCCCTCTTCGATAGAAGTCGCCAAACGTTCAGCCATGTTCTTGTTTCGCACATCAATGAGCAGTTTCTCAATGTTGGTTGAAAAACTTTCGTCCTTGTACACTTCGTACATCGCTTGCAAATCCCCATCGACGTAACCCGATTTTAGCGCTTCGGTAATATCGTTCTGCGATTCAGTTTCTTTGGCCAACTCTAGCAGCATTTCTGCCTGTTCTTCCATGCTAATGCCATTGATTGCGTCCATTTGTTCTTGCATTGTTTCAAGCGCCCGAATTTTCAGTCCGTTTGATTCTGCATAGCGCTGAAGTTGGTCATCAATCACCAAACCTTGCTCCTCTCCTGTTGAAGCTTCATCCGGTATCATGCCTTCCTCCAGTTGAATAAGGGTTGCCATGATCCAGAACGGTTTGAACATAGATATTACGGGAGTCATTTCGCCCAATTTCTCGTTCAAATATGCATCAATGATTGCGTAATCTTCTTCAGAATACCAATTGCTAAGCGGTTCTTCGGCCATCATTTGCATGCTCATTGCCATGGGGTCTGGCGTCTCATTGAGGTCCAATTCACCACTGAATACATTGCATTTCTGGACATAGTCAAAAATGGCATCACGTTTTTGGAAGAGTTTGGTATCAGCAGAGTGCATTGTTCCATAGAGGTACGAAGATTCTTTGCTGCCTTTCTTTTTTATTTCCCAAAGTAAAGATGTCTTTTGAGCAAGAACATTGGTGCAGGAAAGCAAGAAAAAAGCCGCAAACACTCCTATGAAGTGCGTGCGGCTGAAAAATTTTATTGAACGTTGTATCATGGTCTAAATGTAAAGCTATGCGGAGCGATTCCTGATGCGTAGGTATCTGTTAGCACTCCATTGCTACTGTAAATATACACTTCATCATTGTTAACGTAATCAGGAGTAGAACTTAAATACACTTCGCCTGTCAGATTGTTAACTCCAATACCGTGGAATGGTCCTTGTGCAAAATCTGATCCAAATTCGCCCAATGAAATGTTGAGCACTTTGACATCTCCGTTCACAATGTACAACGCTGTTTTTGCAGGATTCAACGACATGTAGCGCGGATGGTCTCCAATTTGACCAATTTGAAGTACACCGGTAACAACGTGATTTTGTCCGTCAATTCTATAAATCCCAGCTTCTGTCTCATTGACAATGTTCCAATCTGCGTCGTATTCTGTATTTCCTTGGCAAAGCACCCAAACATTGCCTTGGTAGTCAACTTCCAAAGCAGCTGGTAAATCACCCACCTCTACAGTTGCAACAACGGCATCTGTGAGCGGATCAATGACTGAAACAGTGTTATCAAATCCGAATCCACCGCTATTCGAAACAAACAAGAAGTCTCCGTTCGAAACGATCTCTTCAGGACCATTTCCGACTGGAATAGAACCACTCACACTGTAGGTTGCAAGGTTCACAATCTTCACATCTCCTGCGCCTGAACCGTTTGTGACATAGGCCTTTTGACTGCTTACTGCTAAAACATCTCTTGGATAATCTACTCCAGAGATGGTTGCAATGTATCCGAAATTCGTGGCATCAACTACCTCTACTTTTTGACTGTTGTTCATCACCAAAAAGCCTTTGCCGTTGAATTCTCGGTAACTTTGAAGCACATCTCCTGGCCCTGTACCATTGGCTGAGGCAAATGCATTCGTTCTGCTCGTTCCGTCATCTCCAATCCAGTGAATTGAGGCATTGTTCATATTGAATGTACCTTCACAACCTACGACCATACCTGAAGTCACAGGAATGGGCGTTTCTTCTACTACTGGATCATCCTTTTTGCACCCTGTCACGGCTAATAAGGCAATCATTCCTAGCGCTACTGACGCTTTTTTCAATTGTTTGTATTCCATTTCCATACTAAATTAACGCTAAGCACTCTACCCGGACTTGCAATGTTAGTGTTCCTGTAGTCCATAATGTCAGCTATGTTGAAACAAGATCCACTTAAATTAAGGGTCGAATTTCGAACTGCAAAGTTAACACCAATAAATGAATCAAATAAGAGTAACTGCTCTTGATGTCCGGTTACTCTATTAAGGCTACCCACATTGAAAATTGGTGAAGAATAGCGCGAAATGACACCGGCAAAAAAGCGCTTGGTGTGCAACTGTGCAGAGTACCTCCCAACACAGTCAAAGTAAAAATGATCTTCTACCTGACTTAATCCTTCAATGTTTTGGTACGAAGCACTGAGGTGTTGTTTCAACTTGAAATTCCCCAGTTTCATTTCGTACTCCAATTTTCCTTCAGCCCCCAGACAAGAGGTGTTTGAGGCATTCTGAGCATGGTACTCTTGGTTCACATTTACCCAAAGTATAAGCTCATGCATTTGCTGATAAAACACTCTGAGAGAGGTGTTTATTCGAGTTCGGGGCCGTTGACTTGAATGTACAATACCTGCATCAAACATGTTTCCGTTTTCTGGCAAGAGTGAGTTAGAACCACCTGGCCTCCAGTACAACTCATTGAGATCAGGATATCGAAAAACGCGGTTGTAGCTGAGGTGAAATGTTGAATTCCCTTCTTGTTTTGAGAGTCGAATATTTGGTATTGGGATTCCACCTACGGTACCCAAATCGTAACGAACACCGCCTGAAACAGTCAAAAATTTCAAATCATGTTTTCCGTGCACTTGGAAGCCATAAATGGAACGAACAGATTTGCCGGCTTGATAGTTTGCTGTTCGTGCAAAATCATCTTGTTTGGTCAATGCGAAATCAAATTTAGATCGCTGCGTTTTCCAGGTGGC
>CAYGUR010000072.1:0-13471 GCA_964353035.1 uncultured Comamonadaceae bacterium
CTCTTGGCAAGCAGACTGGTCATTGAGCAGTCATGCACAAGACAGTTACTACGGCACAACCCACTTTATGGCAGAACACCACATTGCTTTCGCCAATATTTACTGGAAAAAGGTGCACGGCGGTCACAACCTTACCATTGGGACAACCCAGCGGATTGAGAATTACACAGATAACAGCGCTGTGATTCAAAGGGGGAGCACCTATCAACCCGGACTTTTCGCCCAAGATATTTGGCAACTTAGTCAGCGAATCAAACTGCAACCTGGAATGAGAGTTGATTTCAATCCGTACCACGGTGCTATTTTCGCCCCAAGGCTCAACGCCCAATGGAATCTGAGTGATCAGACTCAACTGCGACTGAGTGGAGGAAAAGGCTTTCGCGAAGTGAACCTCATTACAGAAGATCATGCAGCGTTGACAGGAGCGCGTGAAATCATTATTTCGGAAGAGTTACAACCCGAAATATCTTACAGTTACAGCATGAATGTGAGGCAATCATTTGCAACTAATAATGGATATGGGGCGATTGACGCAGATGTATTCCATACCTATTTTACCAATAAGATCTTGCCTGACTACAACACCCTAGATGACGCTATTGTGTATTCAAACCTAGAAGGACATGGCATTTCGCAGGGGATTGCTGTCAATGCGAATTTCAATCATACCTCAGGATGGAACAGCTCAGTAGGAGCAACGTTTCTGGAATCATTCGAACAGATTGGAACGCGCAGAGAAACCCAACTGTTCACCCCGAAACTGATGTGCAATGCCCGTTTCAGCTACAAACTAAGCAAGACGAACACCAAACTTTCTTGGACAGCACTTCTTTACGGCCCCATGCAATTACCTGAGTTCAATGAACCATTTGCGAGACCCACACAAAGTGAGTGGTTCAGCCTTCAGCATTTAATGATCAATCAACCCTTCCGCAACAGCTGGGAAATCGAAATTGGAATTCGCAACTTGTTGAATTACACCCAAGATACACCGCTGATCAATCCTCAAAACCCGTTTTCCGAAACCTTCGACACGTCTTACGCTTACGGACCAATGGAGCCGCGCAACGTGAGATTAACGATAAGATGGCTTGCAACGTGGAAGTGATGAAAGAGAATGCGTACCTTCGATTTAATGAAAAGAAAACTCATCATTGTTCGTCACGCGAAGTCAGCTTGGAGCGATGCAGACTTGAGCGATTTTGACCGTCCGTTGAATAAACGCGGAGAAGCGGATGCTCCATTTATGGCCCAACGCTATTGTGAAACAGAGGAACGTCCGCACAAAATTGTGAGTTCTTCCGCATTGCGCTGTAAAACAACCGCAGGATATTATGCCGATGCGCTTGGTATTCCTAGCTCAGAAATTGAGCTCAAGCCAGAGATTTATGAAGCGCCCTTGTCTAGACTGATTGAGGTTGTGAATGGTTTAGATGACGCATGGCAGACCGTTCTTCTTTTCGGTCACAATCCTGGCATGTCATACCTGATTGATTATTTAAGTGGCGAAATGGTTCAAATGCCTACCAATGGGGTTGCCTGTATTGAACTTGATATTGAACAGTGGAAACACGCTGGAAATGGCTGTGGCACATTGGTTTACAATGATTATCCGAAACGACACCAAATAGAATCGTGAGTCCGACATTGCGCTACATAGCTGGGTTCCTCGGATTGATTGCCGTGGTTTTTGCGCTTTGGTACTTCCAAAATGTGGTGATTTACCTGATTATCTCTGTGGTCATTTCAATCATAGGCGCTCCGCTTGTTCAATTGTTCAAGAAGATTCGGTTTGGCTCGAAACACATGCCCTCATCTTTAGCAGCAGGACTTACCATTGTTGCGTTCTTATGCATCGTTTATGCGTTCTTAAACATTTTTGCTCCTTTGGTTGCGGAAGAGGCTCGAGCGCTTAATTCCATTGATGTAGATATGCTGGCAACCAACATTGAAACGCGCTACAACGGTGTCATGGAGAACCTCTCTGGCATCAATTTTAGTGGAGACGAGCGAAGCAACGAAATGTTTATCGTGGACCAAATCAAGCAGTTCATCAGTTTTGGTGATTTGCAGCAGGTCTTTAACAACATTTTCGGATTCCTTGGGAACGCCTTGATTGCCTTCTTTTCCATCTTGTTTATGTCGTTCTTCTTCCTTCGGGACGGACATCTTTTTGACCGCATTGCCTTGACCATTTCGCCTGACAAGCACATGGAAAAAGTAAAGAACATCATGCACAGTTCCAGAGTACTCCTGACAAGGTATTTTTTAGGATTGCTTCTTCAAGTTTCCATCATCACCATTCTTGTCACACTGGGGTTGTCTATGATTGGTGTGAAAAATGCTTTTCTTATTGGCTTTTTGGCAGGACTTTTCAACCTGATTCCATACATCGGCCCCATTATCGGCGCAGTGGTAGCGATTCTAATTGCAGTTACTTCTAACCTCTCTATTGATTTTCAAACAGAGCTTACACCGAAGCTTTTGAAGATTGCTGCTGTCTTCGCCATAATCCAGTTGTTAGACAATTTTGTTTTTCAGCCTTACATCTTTTCGAACTCAGTAAATGCGCACCCCTTGGAGATTTTCATCGTGATTTCCCTTGCAGGAACATTGGGAGGGGTGGGTGGAATGATCATCGCCATTCCTGTCTATACCTTGATTCGAATTGTAGCTGGAGAATTCTTGAGCAAATTTAAAATTGTACAGTCTTTGACGCGGAATTTAGATACTGAGTGAAATAGATTTCAACACTACCAATCTTTTTTCGAAAAAGGCCCGCCTACCCCATCACATTTACTTAATTTTGTTTCCCGTATTGCTGAAAATACGGGACATGAATCAAACTACAAAGTACGTTTTCGTTACAGGAGGTGTTACCTCTAGCCTTGGAAAGGGGATAATTTCCGCCTCACTCGCCAAACTTTTACAAAGTCGCGGCTTCCGAGTAACCATTCAAAAGCTTGACCCTTACATCAATGTGGATCCAGGAACACTGAATCCTTACGAGCACGGAGAATGTTTTGTAACTGACGATGGAGCGGAAACGGATTTAGATTTGGGCCACTACGAGCGCTTTTTGAATGTCTCTACTTCGCAAGCGAACAATGTGACAACTGGTAGGATATACCAATCAGTGATCAATAAGGAGCGAAAAGGTGAATACCTTGGAAAAACGGTTCAAATTGTCCCTCACATTACAGATGAAATTAAACGTTGCGTACAGATTCTTGGTTCCAAAAGTCATTTTGATGTGGTGATCACAGAAATTGGCGGAACCGTTGGCGATATTGAATCTCTGCCTTACATAGAGGCAGTTCGACAAATGAAGTGGGAAAAGCCAAACGACGTTCTTGTAGTGCACCTCACCCTTATACCCTACTTGCAAGCTGCGGGTGAATTAAAAACCAAACCTACACAACACTCGGTGAAACAACTCCTTGAGTTTGGAGTTCAACCAGACATTCTTGTTTGTAGAACTGAGCACGAATTGACTCCTGCTGTTCGAACGAAAGTGGCGCGCTTCTGCAACGTAAAACTCAATGCCGTTATCCAAAGTATTGATGCAAGCACCATTTACGATGTACCATTGCTTATGTTGGAAGAGAAGTTTGACGAAGTAGTTTTGGAAAAACTGGAGATGAAATCGAAGAAAAAGCCAGATTTGAAAAAATGGCTTCAATTCTTGGACCGACATAAGAATCCGAAGCATGAAGTGCGCATCGGATTGGTAGGGAAATATGTTGAATTGAAAGATAGCTACAAGTCTATTGCAGAAGCTTTCATTCACGCTGGAGCTGAAAATGAAGTGAAGGTGAACATTGAGTGGATTCACAGTGAAACCATCAATGATCGAAATGTAGCCACTTTGTTAGGTGACCTTGACGGTGTATTGGTCGCTCCCGGATTCGGTTCTAGAGGAATTGACGGAAAGATTGAAGCCATTCAATATGTGCGTGAAAACAATGTTCCATTCTTTGGAATTTGTCTTGGGATGCAATGTGCGGTTATTGAATTTGCACGAAATGTGCTCAATTTAGAAGGAGCTCATTCTACCGAAATCAAAGAGTACACACCACATCCTGTGATCAGCCTTATGGCTGAGCAAAAGTCCATCACCAACCTAGGGGGAACTATGCGTTTGGGGTCGTATGAGTGTGAATTGGCGAAAGGATCACTTGCATACAAAGCTTATGGCGTAAAAGATGTTGAAGAACGTCACCGTCATCGTTTCGAATTCAACAATGATTACTTAGAGCAGTTCGAAAAAGCTGGGATGATTGCTACGGGAATGAATCCTGACAGTGGATTGGTTGAAATCGTTGAGATTCCGGCGAATGATTATTTCGTTGCTGCGCAATTCCACCCTGAATACAAGAGTACTGTAGCTGTTCCTCACCCCTTGTTCACTTCATTTGTGAAGGCTGCGCGCACCTATGCAAAGTCTAAGAAAAGAGCTGAAGTACAAGAAGCCTAATCACCTCAATAGTTCACTCATGAACCTGCCTTCAATATTGAAGAGGTGCGGGTAATCCATTTGCATTTGTTCGCGTAAAAACGCAACAGGAACATCGGCGAATTGACCATGGTCTTCTACGTATTCCATGAATCCATAGTCTTCTCGGTCAAACTGCTGAAACACGCTGTCATGGTGTCCGTCAAACTCCAATGGCTGAACGCCAAGTCGTTCGCAAAGTTGTTGGTTGAAGGCAGGAGTGCACTTGACCCATTTATCATGCAGGAAAAGTTCAACATATCCATGCGGATTAAGGACATTGGTTCGAAGAATTTTCTCTAACCTCGAAGTACCCATGTGGTTGCGTACTTTCGCTAGCCCCAGTCTGGCGGGGACTCCAATGGCCCGCGCAACTGTTATCAGCAGAACGGCTTTGTGAACACAATGTCCGTAACCCTGTTCAATTACTTTGCTCGCCTTCAAATCATCTTCATCGAACGAAATGGCGAAAGGGTCGTATTTGATTTCATCACGCACATGCAGGTACAGATCAAGCATCCTCGTTTCGCGCGACTGGGCGTTCACGGCGCCAATGAAAGTTTGAATCTGCTCTTCTTCAAAGTCGAAAAAACGAGTTGAAGTGATGTAGTTGTTCATTCGGTTTCCTCAAACTGATCTAGTAAGCCTTCACCTTGTAATCTTGTTTCTTTCTGCGCATTGCGCTTCATCAATTCAAGCACGCCGTAAGCTATTCCAAATCCAGCTATCATTCCTACGATGTTCCAAACGAATTCAGCAGGAATTTCTTCGGTTCCATTCATGGCCATGAAGATGCCCAAAATAACTCCCATGAGTAATTGAGAACCAATAAAGACCACCACACCTATGGTGCCCCAGAGCCATTTTGTTTTATTGTATTTGTCAGCTACTGCAAGGTACTGTCTGGCAATGACCACCGCTAAAATGATACTAAGCATATGTTTTATGTGTTGGACTTTTCACGAAAAAGGTAAAGAAAAAAGCAATGAAGACAACTCCTGACTGCACTTCCAAAAAGGACTCAAACAGCATGTTCAATCCGAGAAGGAGTAAGAAGCTGAGGAATAGAAAGTCTTTTCGTTTCAAGGCCAGTGAAAATCCCATGACAAAGATGAGACACAAGACAATGATTCCGGGCCAACCGAAGGCCACTCCAGCTTGTAAAAACTGATTGTGTGGATTCATGTGTTTTCGCGCAGCGTAGTCTTCACCCGCTGCTTCGTACCGAATCATTAATTCCTGCTCAACATCGCCCGTTCCTACTCCCAGCGGGTATTCCATCAGCACATCAATGGCTGTTTCCCAAGCCACCATTCTTCCAGAGGTGCTGCTTGAAGCTTTTGCACTTACAAGGTCGTTCTCATTGACCACATCAGTGGTTTTCGGACGAACAGCTTCTTCCAATCGTTTTTGGGACGCAGGAGACAAGAGCACTACCGAAGCAAGTAGCGACATGCCCACCAGCAAATAGGCTATAGCCTCTTTTGTGTGCTTGCGCTTGAACTGAAGCAAGGCCACCAGCAACAAAGCCAGCAACGCACAGAGGTAACCCGCTCTTGAAGAGAGCAGTCCGATGTGGATGATCAGCAAGGCAGCCGTTACGTGGTGAAGCCAGGGTTTCCCGAGTGCAAATACCTTTCGCGAATACATCCGTCCGAGCACAACAAGGGCAAAAGCTTCGTACGTTGCAAGGTAGGTTGGGTGGAAATACCAGCCTAATTCGGCATAGTAGAAATGGGATATATCTCCGTCAGCCATCCAGAACCATGCAGCCCTGCCGACGCTGAAAAAAGAAAAGGCAAAACAGCACCAAATAAAAGCAAACAAGACGTCCAGGCGCTTCCTCAACTCCAGCTGGGGAACGAAAAGCCAAATGAGTGGAAACACCAGCATAGATGCCTTGACTTCCAACGAAAAATAGGCTGCATCTTTATCTTCGCTGCTCACTATCCACAGCACATTGCAGGCATAATACGCAAGCAAGGGCAGCAATTCTTTCCATCCCAATTTGGCATTTGAGGAACGGAAAAGGAAAAAAGATGTCAGTGCCCAAAGTACAATGACGGGCGGCACCAGTTTTTTACTCACTGGAAGTAAGAACGCCAAAAGCATGGTTAGAAAACCATGTATTTTCACTGCGCGTGCGTTCCAAGTTTGTCCCAATGTTACCTTGTTATTTTTTTTCCCGCGCTAGACGGAGATTTGCCTAAAATAAGAAACTGCCAAATTCCTTGAGCGTATCCAATGCCATAGCCCAAATGAAGCAACAGAAAAGTAGTTAAAACTCCCGTGTATTGACTAGAGGGTGTTTTGATTGCGATCGTTGCTGTTATGCCTGCAAGAAACCACAAGAATAGGCCCAACACTGCCGGACTTAATCCGATGGCAGGTACAAAAGCCAGCACCACGGCCAACGACATGTACATTACGAAAAAGAATGGGATTAATTGTCTAACAGAAGTTACTGCATTGTGCTTCTTGTTGACATACACTTTCCAGTAGCCGTACTGTCTGTATTGTTTAAAAAGCTTCGAATAACTTGAACGAACGTAATACTGCGACTTAATTTCAGGGTCAAAAAAGATCTTCCACCCTGCTTTCGTCAAACGATAGTTCAATTCATCATCCTGATTTCGAACCAAGTCCAAATCAAACAAGCCAATTTCATTCAGTGTTTTTCTGCGGTAAGCGCCAAAGGCCACCGTATCCACGAATCCCTTTTTACCTCCCGTTCGAAAGCGCGCATTTCCAACTCCAAATGGAGAACTCATGGCTCTTCCAATGACTTCTGCCGTTTCGTTTTCATACACATTCTGAATCAGTCCGCCTGCACAACCTATGGTCTCATCTGACTGCAACAGAGCCACATTTCGCTCTACAAAATCAGCTGCAATTTCAGCATGAGCGCCAAGAATGATGACCACCTCAGCAGCAGATGCCTCAATGCCTAGGTTCAGTGCTTTCGGTGTGAATTGGGCAGGGTTGTCTATGAGCTGAACTCCTTGGAACTTCCTTTCCAATTGACGCACAATGTCCCTTGTTTTATCAGTACTCATGCCATCAACTACGAAGACAGAGATCAGCGATTGCTCATAGGACTGCATTTGAGTAGAGCGAACACATTTTTCAATGTAAGCCTCTTCATTTAAGCATGGAATTATGATGGCAACACTCGGGTTTTGCATGCCCCAAAGGTAAGGAGTTTCATTCCTTCAGAATGCACCTACAATATCCGTTGGAAAAAACCGACACTCCCATCAGCAAGCCCCTCACAGACCTCCCTTTAACACGAGCGTATTCTGAAGAAGTTGTGCACCTAAGCAACCGATTCATAACCACCCAAACTTTAAACCATGCGTAAAACAATCATCTCACTCGCTGCCCTATTTTCGTTCTCAGGACTTTTCGGACAGCAATTTCAACAGGTCTTTTCAACCCCTGGAGTAGACTCCTTTACAAGCGCTGCCAATGCCCCTGACAATGGATTTATACTCGGAGGCTACTCTTCTGGCGTTGGTGCTGGAGGAAACGATATTTTCTTAATCCGTACCAATCAGTATGGCGACACCTTGTGGAACGTCACATTTGGCGGAACAAGCCACGAGGGCTTGGAAGAGCTTGTTCAAAAAGAAAACGGCAGCTACCTGTTCACTGGTTCAAGTCAGTCAATGAATCCGCTCGGAAACTCGGATACCTTCGTTGGTGAATTCACTGAGGATGGAAACTTGATTTGGTGCAATGTGCTCAATGGCCCACTGGATGACATTCCATATGCGCTGGAAGTCTTAGACAATGGAGGCTTCGTTCTTACAGGAATAACCAATAGTTTTAGCACAAACGGAGATTATGACATCTTCGTTGCCAAAGGAAATAGCCAAGGCGAAATCGAATGGTATAAAGTTTACGGTGGTCCACAATATGAGGCACCAAGAGGCATTGCAGCTGATGACAACGGAAACATTTTTGTGTGGGGACACCATAGCACATCAGAAACAATGGGCTACGATGGACTTTTATTGAAACTGGATGACGCTGGAGATTTACTATTTACCAAAGAGTTCGCACTGGCCCAAAACGAACTTGCCTCAGCCATTACTGTGACTGCGAATGGCGACTTGCTTTTAACTGCTGACACCAACAGCGAAGGACAAGGATACAATGACATCCTGCTCATTCGAGCAAACGCGGAAGGCGAAGTCATTTTCTCACAAACGATGGGCGCACAATCAAATGACCATTCTCTGGACATAACGCACATTGAAAACGATATGTATGCAATTACCGGTTGTACATCGAGCTTTGGAGCTGGCGGATTGGATTACCTCGTTTCTTATGTGAATGAGTACGGATCCGTAAAATACACCTCTGCGTTTGGAGGAGACGATAAAGATGTGGCGTCTGCTGCTATCAGAACTGAAAACGACGGACTTGTAATGGCAGGTTCTAGTCGTTCTTTTGGACAAGGGTTTGGAAGCGCTTACGCTGTGAGATTGAATCAGAACTTTGAATGCGATTGCCATGACACCTATGGCGGACAGTTCATGACCGAGCAATTGGATGTGAACTTTGAAAATGTCGGCCTGGATTTAGTAGCTGAAGGAATAACGACGAGTGTGCCGACATTTTCATTTGTCTTTGGAAATCCCACATCATGCGAAACGCTTTGCTCCTCAGCCCCTGCAGAGTTTGGTTTCGCCGGGGAAGAAACTGCCAATCAGTATGAGCACGAAAGTTTTTCTAGATTGAAGGTAGCTCCAAACCCTTCAAATGGACCCGTTACGGTCACCGTAAAATCGATGGAGCATGTACACACACGCATTGAGGTTTTCAGTCTTGAAGGGCGAATATTACAAGAGTACCTCATCGGAATGCCCGGAAATTCAAGTCAAAACAGTCTTGTGCTCAGACCCTTGCCTACTGGAATTTATTTGGTCCGAATGACCAGCGGTGGAACAATTGAAACGAAACGGTTTGTGATAAAGTAAGACAGAGTTAATAGGGATGAATAAGAATTCGTCCCTATTTTATTTCAGCCTTAATGCGCTCAATTTGATGCATGTGGTGCTCAATGTGGTTCGCTAAAAACGTAACTGTTTGTTCCATATCTAGCCTGCCCGAAAGCGGGTGTCTGAAAATCAATTTATCGTCGTAAGCTGCATCAAGATTGGAAGTGAATTCACGCATCTTCAATTGCAATCCTTCCCAATACGCTACCATTTCTTTTAAAGAGCGATTGTCAGAAGGATCTGGCAATACATCAGGCGCCTTCCATTTGCGGTCTGATTTCAAGGCCGCGTTCAACTGATCAGCTGCAGACTGTTCAACTTCCCCGCGTGTAGGCAGTTCTTTAACTTTTGCCATGGTCTTCTTCATCATGTATCCCAAGGTTCCTTTTTCAGAATTGATGATGTGGTCTACAACCTGTAGGGCATTCCAAGCGCCATTGGGTTTGAATCGAAGGTCTTGTTCGCTCCAAGTTTCCAATTCAGATATCATAGCCTTGCGGTTGGAAACGAGACTATCTAGTTGATTTGCAGTTTCAGCTGTCATTTTGTGTGTTTTTGTTCGTTCGAATTCAATCCAACGTCATTTCTATGTGCGGAATATCATCTTCAAGGTACATCTCCCCCACTTGAACAAATCCTAAACTTGAATAAAAATCTAGGAGGTATTCTTGAGCAGAAATGCGGATCGTTTCGTTTGGGTACCACTCTTGACACACTCGGATTCCTTCTTCCATCAATGCGCGCCCAAGTCCTCCCTTTCGATTTGTTTCCTTCGTCAATACCCTTCCAATGGACGGTTCAGCATAACTCACACCAGGGGCTACAATGCGCAAATAAGCAATCGGCTTACCTGCTTCATTGTTGGTCCAAACGTGGATGCTTTTCTGATCTTTCCCGTCTACATCCTGGTACGGACAGTTTTGTTCGATTACAAATACTTCAATGCGCAATTGAAGCAAGTGATACAGCTCTTCTTTTGAAAGCGCTTCATAGGTTTTTATGATCCAGTCCATAGGCGGAAATTCAAACGAAGATACAGGAAGCAAACAACTACTACCTTGTGATTATCATCGTATAAATGTAGATTTTTTTCCCCAACCACCTAGCGCACCTTCGACGTTTCAACTCTAGTAATCTACCATAAACACCTGTTTTACAGTTTATTGAGAGTACTCATCAGAATTGGCTTGATTTTGACTCTAGTATCAGCATAACCAATCATGATGAAACGTATACTCACCATAGCCTTAACAACTCTTTTTTGCCTGACCATGACCTTTTCGTCTTTTGAAGCGAAGGCAAGTGATCCAGTAAAACCACTTACGACCACGGAATTCAAAAACTTGGATGAAACAGAAAAAGTTCAGCGAGCAGAATTGCTTGAAGACCGATTACAAGAAATTGCTGCCATTGACGCTGACAAGTTAGAACGTGCTGATAAAAGAGCACTTCGAAAAGAAGTTCGCGGAATAGAATCAGAACTGAATGCCCTGCACAACGGAGGTATTTACATTGGCGGCGGAGCGGTCATTATCATCGTGCTTCTAATCATTCTATTGTAAGCGAGCTCGTCTGACTTTTTTACCTACTCACCCATTCCACATGAAACGCAACACACTTCTATTACTTCCGATGCTGATTGCTTTACCCTTCTGTGGTCAAGCCCAATCAAAGCAACCCGCAGTGAACACCAGTGACTACAATTTTGCCATTGGTCTGCGTGGTGGTTATTCAAATGGTTTAACGCTAAAATCATTTCGCTCCAATAGCGTAGCGCTTGAAGGAATCATCAACGCGTGGTACCGCGGAATTGCTTTCACGGGCTTGTACGAAAAACACGTAGGCGTAGATGGTGCTCCTGGATTGCGGTGGTACTATGGTGGCGGTGGACACGTTGCCATTCGTTCAGACAGAAATTTTTACAATAACAACGGCCGTTGGGACAATCGCTTTGAAAACGATGGAAATTTAGGACTAGGCATCGATGGAATTGTAGGGCTCGAATACAAAATCAATCCCATTCCCTTTGCGGTTAGCTTGGATGTGAAACCCATGATTGAGTTGAATACGGCGGGTGGTTTCTGGACAGCACTCGACCCTGGACTCGGGATTAAGTTCACATTCTAAACAACAACAACCTGCAAACAGAAAGGAAGCTTCGGCTTCCTTTTTTTGTTTCGAATTAGCACGTATCTTTCACATCGAAACCATAATCAGCGTCACGTGCCCGAAGTACTACTTTTCGTGTCTGCCTTGCTTGCCTCTTGGATGTTTTGGCTTAGTTCAGGACGAAATAGAATCGTATTGTACATCCTATTGTTTTGGATTGGTCTTCAAAGTTCTTTGGCTGTGAAAGGTTACTTTCTTGACACCACTTCGCTCCCACCTCCACAAGCAGTGATGATTGCCCCTCCAGTTTTGCTCCTCATCGGACTCCTGCTGACTTCTATGGGACGTTCCTTCTTGAAAAGACTCAATTTGAAACTGCTCACCTTATTGCACCTCGTTCGGGTGCCTGTTGAAATCATGCTATGGATGCTTTTTATGCAAAAACTCATCCCGGTTGACTTGACATTTGAAGGTGTCAACTTCGATATTGTCATGGGACTTTCAGCGCCCGTGGTAGTCTATTTCTTCTTCGTCAAAAAGAAGATGAGTAAAACAGCCCTAGTTGCTTGGAACATTCTCTCTATTGTTCTGCTGCTCAATGTGGTGGTGCGCGGAATCCTATCCGTCCCCAGTCCGTTTCAAGCAATTGGCTTTGATCAACCCAACATCGCCATGTTGCGTTTCCCGTTTAATTTCCTACCCGCGCTCATCGTCCCTCTTGTGTTGTACTCCAGCGTAGCGGCGCTTTTACAACTTAAATCGAAATCAGTACCGAACGCGTTACAGTAGCAAAGGGATTAATTACCTTCGCGCCATGCAAGGAACAAGTTACCTGTCAGTAGAAAACCTCTCGAAACGTTTCGGAGACCGCTTAATTTTCGAAGGGCTCACCTTCGGCATTATCAAAGGTCAAAAAGTAGCGCTAGTGGCGCGAAATGGAACAGGGAAAACGACCTTGCTGCGCATTCTCACAGGCGAAGACACTCCCGATGAAGGATCAGTGGTCTACAACAACGATGTGCGCATGGCCTACCTCGCGCAGGACCACGGATTGGATGAAGACCTGTCCATTTTGGAAAACCTGTTCGACGCAGACAACGAAATGGTGCGCGCCATTAAGTTCTACGAAGAAGTACTGATGAAGGGCGAAGACGTCGATCAAGATTTGATGCAAAAAGCCATCGAACGAATGGATCAGTCTGGTGCGTGGAATTACGAAGCGGACGCAAAGCAAATTCTCGGTAAGCTCAACTTACACAACCTTGCATTGACCGTTGCAACCATGAGTGGGGGCGAAAAAAGAAGAGTTGCACTGGCGAAAGTCTTGATCAGCCAGCCCGATTTATTGCTTCTTGATGAGCCTACCAACCACTTGGATCTGGAGATGATTGAGTGGCTGGAAGAATACCTCGTGAAGAGCAACATGACGCTCTTGATGGTGACCCACGACCGTTACTTCTTGGAGGTAATTTGTGATGAAATCATTGAGCTGGACGAAGGCGAACTGTATCGCTACAAAGGGAACTTTTCGTACTTCCTTGAGAAAAAAGATGAGCGCGAAGAACTCGCCATGGTGAACAGGGACAAAGCCCGCAACCTCTTCAAAAAAGAGCTGCAGTGGATTCGCACCCAACCCAAAGCCCGAACCACCAAATCGAAATACCGTCAAGATGCCTTCGAAGATGTCAAGAAGGCGGCCCACGTGAACTTGGAAGATGACACGATGTCCATCCAGCTCAATCCTCACCGCATGGGCGGTAAGATTGTGGAGCTGCACAAGATCAAAAAAGCCTTTTCGCACCGCACCTTGATTGACGGATTCGATTACCATTTTATTCGTGGAGAAAAGATGGGCATCGTG
>CAYGUR010000073.1:0-13201 GCA_964353035.1 uncultured Comamonadaceae bacterium
ACTCAAATACGTTTGGAGTTTCGGTGATGGTACGAAAGAGAAAGGACTTCGATTGGAGCATTGTTACGCTGATTATGGCACATACAATGTTGCTTTGACCCTGATTGACACCCTCAGGGATGAGGTGTATGGCGTGATTTCGCAGTTTCAAATAGAAATAGAACCCACTTATAAACCTCACTTGCGTGTGCGCGATTCTTTAGCCGTGGGTGAAACAGAAACAGCTGAATTGGACGTGAGTCAACTGACGCAGGGAAAGGTGGTTAAAAAGTACTGGTTCCTAGATGGTGAGTATGCAGGGCGAAATGAATACATAGACTTCCAGTTCGACACTCCAGGTTTTCATGAAGTGAAAATAGGAGTCGTCTTAGAAGATGAGTTCGGAAACCGATCGGAAGTTTGCAACTCAACAGTCATTCAAGTCTTCGCCGAAGAAGAAAAGGCAAATGATGATGGCCTGGGTAACGAAATGGCAATGACCGTCAAACGAAAAAACGATATGATCTACTTCGTTGAGTTTTTTGAGTCCGATTGGCAGGTTTCAAAGTCTGATCCCTTGTTTGAAGAAGTGCCATACAGCATTACCGAACGTCAAACCCAAGATAGCAGCTACCATTACAGCGTTGGACAAGATAAGTCGCCATATGCGCTGTACGATACCTATCTGGATATGGTGAAAAGAGGCTTCGAAGAGAGTAAAGTGATGGGCGAAAACCTTGCTGAATTCAAAAGACAGATTTTATCTGAAGGCGGATATGTATATGATCAAGAGAAGAAGCAGATGCTTTCCTTCGTTCAAAGTCTTGCAGATATTCAGTTTGAGGCGAACAGTGCCAATATTTTGGATAAATCAATGATAAATCTGGAAAAGGTGCGCGATATTCTTCTCATTGATGAAGGCTTCAGACTCTTTATCTCTGCCCACACTGACAACATTGGTGAAGAAGCGTACAATATGGACCTCAGTGAGCGCAGAGCTCAGTCTGTTTTAGACTACCTAGTTTCAAATGGTATTGAGGCTGAACGACTTCGTACAAAGGGATTTGGCGAAGCGAAACCAATCAGAGAGAACACAACAGAAGCTGGTCGCTTTGCCAACCGTCGAGTAGAATTCAGGTTGTTCTTCGTAGAGTAAAGCTCTGGGCTTACTTCAGCACACATTCTATGGTAATTTCCACCTCCTCTCCAACAGCAAATGTTCCGGTGTCATTCCCTAGCCCGTAATCAGATCGATTGATTTGAAATGTTCCTTTTAACGTGTTATCACTAAAGGTAAAAGGAAACGAGATTTCCTTCGTTACCCCCAATAGCGTTAATGTACCTGCAAAGCGAAGGCCTTCTGGAGAGCTGCTAATTGATTTAGATTGTATGCAAATGGTTGGGTGCTTGGCTACATCAAAGAAGTCTTCGGTGCGCAAGTGTTCATCTCGTTTTTTGTTGCCCGTATTCACGGTGGCAGCATCAACGCAAACAGAGAAACTTCCAGAGGAAGGGTTCTTCATGGAATAACGAACTGTTCCAGACATGTTCGAGAAAGTTCCTTCAACTGTGTTCAGCCACATATTGTCTACTTCGAAAGTGACAATTGACTTTTCTGTGTCAATCGTTTGTGCCGAAACGGCAATTCCGAAAAAGGATACGAAAACAAGGGCGAATAATTTCATGTCGTGCATTTTGCATGAAATTAATGCATTCGCCAAAATCAATTGAGATTTAGGAAGACAAATAGGAAAATTTGGGAAGACCTAGAAAAGTCTGTGATCAATGCACAATGACAATTTTAGTCATTTCGTCATTTACTGTGACGTAGTATTGACCTTGCGCAAGGTTCGAGACATTCACAACCATACGTTTTCGGTCTGAAGAAACCACTTCAATCAAATTGGTGCAGTCTTGACCAAGCATGTTCGTAAGTCGAAAAGAAGTTTTGCTCAGCTCGGCTTGCTCAACTTGTATGTGCAGGATGTCAACTGTTGGGTTTGGGAAGACCTTTATTTCTGAGAGCTGGGAAATAAAATCCAACCCTACCACTTCTGAGTAATCAAATTGACCACTGAAGTCGAGTTGTTTTATTCGATAGTACTGAACTCCTGGTGCTGGTGTGAAATCAATAAAACTGTATTCATGTACTTCAGAAGTAGTTCCATTTCCTTCGTCATAAATAACTTGCGTAGTATCTACGTCAGGACAGGTTTTTGCGTAAAAGTGCCATAAAGTAGAGGTTGGTCTCTTTTACGCTTGTCCTACATCAAGGTTTCTTTTTGTGTAGGATAATTCTGAAATATGCTCTTGATAATGAGAGAGGTAGACTTATCTGAAAACGCTGTACCGCTCAGCATCAAGCCTGAGCATAATGAAGATGAGGATGGCGAAGCCCATCAAAGATGAACCTCCGTAGCTGAAAAAGGGCAAGGGGATGCCAATCACAGGGGCAATTCCAAGCACCATCCCAATGTTGATCAAGACGTGCATGAAAAGTATACTCGCAACGGCGTAGCCATACACACGGGAAAACTGAGACCGCTGTCGTTCTGCCAAAGCTATAATGCGTAAAATCAAGGCTATAAATAAGGCTATCACAAGAGTGCTACCCAAGAACCCCCATTCTTCACCTATGGTGCTGTAGATAAAATCTGTATGTTGTTCTGGGACGAATTTATAGCGGGTCATTGGTCCGTTCATGAACCCTTTGCCTGTCCATCTTCCAGCACCAATTGCCGCTTTCGCGTTGTTGATGTTGTAGGCTGCATCAGGATTGCTGTTCATTCCAAAAAGCACGTAAATCCGCTCCCGTTGGTGAGGTTTAAGTACGTCCTCAATTCCGAAATTGACCGCGTATGAAAAGCCCAATGATGCAATCAATGAAAGCAGTACAATGCGGTTGTTTTTCTTTCGGTACCTCGGTAACGTAAAGGTTCTTACACCAAGGAATAGGAGTCCACCGATTCCTAATAATACAATGAGCATCATGAAGATTCCACTTTGTTCACCCACAAAGAGGTATTCAAAGGTGGTGGCACCAGTCAAGATGGCCACAATGGTGAGGATAATCGCACCAAATCCAACAATGAGCAAGTTTCCACTTAGACCTTCCCGGTACATAGCGAAAACGAATCCCATGAACACAAGTACCGTTCCTGCATCTGGTTGAAGCATGATCAATCCTGCCGGAACCAAAAGCACCAAACCTGCTTGCAAACGAGTAGACAAGGCTTTGAACTTACTTCCTGTTTGCGCTATGAACCAAGCCAACATCAAGGCGGTCGTTGTTTTCGCAAACTCACTGGGTTGTATGCTAAAAGAGCCAATACCGAACCAGGATCGCGCTCCACCGACCTTCTTTCCTATGATCAATACAAGTATGAGCAGGATGAGTACCACCACGTACGAAATAACGCTGAAGCGAATAAAGAATTCCCCCTCAGTATTTAGCAAGACCAAGCCAATCACTGCACAAATGCCTATCCAGATCATCTGCTTTCCGTGGTCCGACTTAAAATCGAAAATCCCAGCGTGTTCCGGGTCGTAGGCAGCACTGTAAATGGTTACCCAACCAAAGAGCACCAAAGTAACAGTGATCAACAGTGTTACCCAGTCAAGATTCCTCCTTATGTCTCCGCTACGTTGCGCTGTCATGGTCCTAAGAATACGGCATCTAAAATGCGCTGTTCTTGCCTTGGGTCTGAAATCGAATCAGTGAGGTACTTTTCAATCAGCAAGGCCGAAATTGGTGCAGCCCACGTCCCTCCAAATCCACTGTACTCTACATAAACTGAAATGGCAATTTGTGGATTGTCTTTTGGGGCGAAGGCCATGAAAACGGAGTGGTCTGGAAGCGGGTCGTTCTGCACCGTTCCTGTTTTCCCGCAGACTTCAATGCCTTCAATGCGCGCTCTTCGTGCGGTACCTCCTGGTTGCTCAATCACTTTTTGCATGGCGTTTACAACAGGGGTGAAATATTCAGGACGAACGCCAGAGTTTACTTTCGTTCTGAACCTTTCAGGCTTCCCTTCGTTGCCAATGCTACGAATAACATGCGGCGGATAGTAGTATCCGCGATTGGCAATGATGGCCGCCAAGTTGGCCATTTGAAGTGGATTCACCAGCAACTCACCTTCGCCAATACTGATGGAATAAATGGTGCTGTAGGCCCATGCTAATTCTCCATAGATGCGATCATAGTAAGCTGAATTCGGAACATTTCCACTCTTCATCCCTGGCAAGTCTGTTCCCAGATCAGTTCCAAAGCCAAATTGTTTTATGCGTGCGTTCCATTCGTTCAAACCGAGTTGGGCGTCTTCAAAGCGCGACTTTTTTTCGCCCTGCTCCACCATTCGCTTCATGACTTGGTGAAAATACGGATTGCAGGAGTGAATAATGGCTCCTTCCAGATCATCATACGAATGTGCTCCGTGACAACCAATGATACTACGGTTGCACGGTATACGTGTGTTCGCAGTAATTGCATCACTTTCAAGTGCCACTAGACTTTGTACCATTTTAAAAATAGAGCCTGGTCTGTATTGTCCTTGCAGCGCTCTGTTGTACAAGGGTTTGAGGCTGTCTTGTTGTAAAACACCGTAGTTCTTGCCGCGTTGAGCACCCACCAAGAGGTTTGGGTCATAACCCGGTGAGCTCACTAAGGCAAGGATTTCTCCAGTAGAAGGCTCAATGGCTACAACGCTTCCCAGTTTATTCACCATCAGCTTTTCAGCATAAGCTTGAAGGTCTGCGTCTATTGTAATGGTGAGATCTGAACCAGAAACAGCAGTGGTGTCATACCTTCCGTCAGAAAGGCTTTCTTGAATGTTGTTCCGAACGTCTACCAGCACATACTTTGAACCTTTTTGTCCGCGTAAGTCTTCTTCATAGACAGATTCAATTCCACTTTTCCCGATGTAATCACCCTGGCGGTAATAGCTGTCTGCCTGTAAGTCTTTTTGATTGGTTTCGGCAAAATCACCTAGTAAATGCGCACCAATCCCTTTGCGGTAATTTCGAACTGTTCTTACTTGGCCGAAGAAACCAGGGTACTTATGCAGTTGTTCCGAAATCCGCGCATATTCTTTGGGGTCAATTTGTTTTTTGACCACTGAAGCCTTGTACCTAGAGTACTTGATGGCTTTGTTGATTTGAGTTCGAAGGTCTTCCTGACTCATGTCGATCAAAGCACAGAAAGCCAGCGTATCAAATTCTGCGGTTTGACGTGGAGTGACCATCAAGTCATAAATGGCTCTGTTCGCTACCAGCAACTCACCGTCACGGTCATAAATGAGTCCGCGTGAGGGATAAATTCGAATCTTTTGTTCCGTTAAATCGGCAGCTTTCGCTTGCCAGCTGTCACTTGCCACTTGAAGGTAAAACAGGCGCGCAACGAAGATCAGTCCGAAAAGGACAATGATTCCCGAAAAGATATAGCGTCTGTTACTAAGGTTCATTTCTTACGTCGATCAGTTGGTGAGTAGATCAGATATTGACCAAGTACCATAAGTACCAACGTAGCAACTGTGCTTAAGAGTACTTTTCCGAGCGTATAGAAGAAAGGAGTGAAGCGCATAAGTTCAATAAAGAACAACCAGGTGTGATGCACCAACGCCATTATTCCGGCGTAGGTGATGTACCATCCGATGCCTAAATCTTGTAGGGTTGGACGTTGGCCTACTTCATAGCCTTCACGCGGAGCTAAGAAACGCAAGAAAACGGGTTGAATAAAGCCCATGAAAACGCAGGCTGAAGCGTGCACTCCAAGGGTGTTCGTGAACATGTCTACGCAGGCACCTACCACAAATCCAATCACCATGTACATGATTCTCGGTGTAGTGATGGGCAGCATTAACAGTCCGAAAATGTAGACGCTTGGCAAGATGTATCCTTGCCACAGGTCCAATCGGTTCACAATCAATCCTTGAACAAGAATCAAGAAAATGAGTCGCAAGACATTACGAATGATTTCACCCCCCATCTTGGCCCTCCTGTCTTTGTTCTAGCTCAAGCTGTTCATCGCTGAGTAGGTTGTGAATCACTTCAATATAGTTCAGCTGATGAAACGGTGTGCTGAGCAGAATATCTATGGTGTAGAAGTTTTCTCCTTCGGGAATGCGAAAATCTTCAATGGTTCCCACCAAAATGCCTTCAGGGAAATAAGTTGAAAATCCAGAAGTAATGAGTGTATCACCTTTCAACGGATTTGCTGAACGCGAAATGTAATTGACTTTGGCACGTAAAGGGTCTCTGCCGTCCCATGAAACTTCTCCAGTTTCACCACTTCGTTTTAGTTTTACACCAACGCTCATGTTGGTGTTGATGAGTGGCATAACAGAAGCAAAATTATCTGAAACGTCTTTTACAATTCCAACCACCGAGCCTTTGGCTACCACTCCCATTTCCTTTCTGATTCCGTTGGTAGAACCTTTATCAATGGTGATGAAGTTGTTTGGACGATTGACTGAATTGTTGATGACCCTTCCAGAAAGGTACTCAAAGCGCAACAGGTACAAGGTATCTTCATACATGTACAGGTTGTCTGTAAGCTGCTGGTAATTCGGACCAATGGTTGTTCTTAAACGCGCATTTTCCTTCGCTAACTCCGCGTTGATCGATTGAAGTTTGAGGTACTCGGCAATTTCAGTGCGTTTTTCGTACAAATTGCCCGTAATTTTATTGGCACTGTGAACGAAGGTCGCACGCTGATAGTTGTTGTTTCGAACTAAAAGTACAATTGCTAAAGTCTCAAGGATGAGAAACACCAAGAAAATGTGGTAACGATAAATCAGTTGCCATAAGCTTCGCATGCTCCTCTGTTTTCTTTAAGTTACTCTCGCATGAGGAATTGGAACTTGTCTATGTTCTTAAGTGCAATAGCTGTTCCTTTCGCTACAGCGCGAAGTGGTTCTTCAGCTACGTGAACAGGGAGACGCGTCTTTTGAGAGATTCGTTTGTCTAGTCCGCGCAACAATGCACCTCCTCCAGCAAGGTAAATTCCTGTTTTGAAGATATCTGCAGAAAGTTCCGGAGGAGTATTCTCCAAACAACTCAAGATGGCTTCTTCAATTTTGGAGATGCTCTTGTCTAGTGCGTGTGCAATTTCGCTGTAGGTCACATGAATTTCCTTCGGAATACCGGTCATCAAATCTCTACCACGAACGGCATAATCAGCGGGAGGATCATCCAATTCAGGGAGTGCTGCTCCTACTTCAATTTTGATTTGCTCTGCCGTGCGCTCTCCAATCAGGATGTTGTGCTGGCGACGCATGTATTCTTCAATGTCTTGGGTGAATTCATCACCTGCCACACGAATATTTTTATCTGTAACAATACCACCAAGAGCAATCACTGCAATTTCAGAGGTTCCCCCGCCGATGTCAATGATCATGTTTCCCATTGGTTCTTCCACATCGATGCCAATACCAATGGCGGCTGCCATAGGCTCATGGATGAGGTAAACTTCCTTTGCTCCAGCGTGCTCAGCACTGTCTTTTACCGCTCGTTTTTCAACTTCTGTGATTCCTGAGGGAATGCAAATTACCATACGCAATGAGGGAGCAAACCATGATTTCCCCTTGCTGATCATCTTGATCATTCCTTTGATCATGTCTTCAGCAGACTGGAAGTCAGCGATTACCCCGTCTTTCAATGGACGAATGGTCTTGATGTTTTCGTGTGTTTTTCCATGCATTTGTTGTGCCTGCCGGCCTATCGCAACAGTCTTTTGCGTAGTGCGATCTTTCGCAACAATGGATGGTTCGTCAACAACTACTTTGTCGTTGTAATAGATAATCGTATTGGCCGTTCCCAGGTCAATTGCGATTTCTTGCATAAAAAAGTTAAACAACCCCATGGTGTTTCTTTATGGCTCTCGGTAAGTGGATAAGCACAAATATATACATTGCATCACGCCGTTAACATTCAACAAGAATACGTACTTAACTATCGATTGTTAGTGTTTAAAATGGCGGTATCCGGTGAAGTACATCGCCATGTTGTTTTCATTACAAAAATCAATGCTTAATTGATCTTTCACCGAACCCCCTGGTTGTACGACAGCATTCACTCCTTCGTTACATGCGAGTTCAACACAATCTGGAAATGGGAAAAATGCATCTGATGCCATCACAGCACCTTTCAAATCAAAGCCGAACGACTTTGCCTTGTCAGCCGCTTGTTTTAGAGCATCTACACGCGACGTTTGCCCGGTTCCACTTGCGAGCAATTGTCCGTTTTTCGCAAAAACAATTGTATTAGATTTTGTGTGTTTTACCAACTTATTGGCAAAAACAAGGTCTTCAACCTGCGCATCAGAAGCTTTTGAGTCTGTCACCAATTTGAATCCGCTCGCCTGATCAGTGTGCTGATTGCGCTCTTGCATTAACACACCGTTCAGTGCAGTTCGAACCTGCGTCTCAGGCAAATCCCACAGTTTTTGAACCAAAATAATTCGGTTCTTTTTACTTTTTAAAGTCTCCAGTGCGTCTGCATCAAAAGCAGGAGCGATGACCACTTCACAAAACAAATCGTTCACCTGGTCTGCGGTGGCCTTGTCTATAGGTTTGTTTGCAATCAAAACTCCGCCAAATGCAGAGACAGGATCTCCCGCCAAGGCATCTTTGTAAGCTTGAGCCAAAGACGAACGCGTTGCCAATCCACACGCATTGTTGTGTTTCAATATGGCAAAAGTGGGATCATCTTCTTTGAATTCACACATCAAATTCACAGCGGCGTCAATGTCTAACAAGTTATTGTAGCTCAAAGCCTTGCCGTGCAATTGATCGAACATCGCCTCTAAGTCTCCAAAGAAATATCCGCGCTGATGTGGATTTTCGCCATAACGCAGTGCAGTCCCCGAAGTGTGACTCTCTTTCAAAACAGAAGTGTCTCCTTTGGCGAAATACTTAAAAATCATGGTGTCATAGTGCGAAGAAACATTGAACGCTTCTGCCGCCAACTCTTTGCGATCTTCCAACGTGGTCTCGCCGTTTCCTTCCTTCAACAAATTCAACAGGCGAAGGTAGCGATCTCTAGATGCCACAATCACAACGTCTTTGTAGTTTTTTGCTGCTGCGCGAATGAGTGAAATCCCACCAATGTCGATCTTCTCAATGATATCCTCATGACTGGCTCCACTGGCTACAGTCGCTTCGAAGGGATACAAATCAACAATGACCAGATCAATCGACGGGATCTCAAATTCTTCCATTTGAGCTACATCGGTATCCAATTCTCTTCGTCCTAGAATGCCCCCGAATACTTTCGGGTGCAACGTTTTAACTCTTCCACCCAAAATAGACGGATAGGACGTTAGATCTTCAACGCGGTGAACTTCAGCTCCCATGGCTTCAATGGCAGATTGTGTTCCACCAGTGCTGTATATCTGAACGCCTAAGCGTTGTAATTCTGCAACAATCGGTTCGAGTCCGTCTTTATGGAAAACGGAAATCAGTGCTGACGCTATTTTCTTTTGGCCTGACATGGTATGTGGTTCTTGTTCGGGAAGTGTTATGCAAAGAACAAAAGTAGTGTAACACATTGCGTTATGAAAGGGTGTTGAAAGATTAATATGAATTGTTGATAGGTCTCTCTACACGCAAAATCCTGAATGCATAAAATTCACGCAAAATGAAGACTTTTAGGAAGCAAAGAAAGTGGTAAGCGGAAACCTTTCGTGGTGAATGACCGTGAGTGTGCCGCCATCATTTGTACCTTGCATTCAGAAAGTGGTCTACCAAATTTCACTGAAAATCAATGTTATACCTACGTCTTCTAAGAGAAAGCTTCAGATTTGCATGGCAAGCCATTGTTACCAATAGGCTGCGTACGTTCTTGTCTCTGCTCGGTGTAATGGTAGGAATCTTTCTGATTACCATGGTTTTTACGGCCTCTGATTCCATGGAGTCTACGCTCAAAGATTCTTTCAGCATCGTAAATGATGATGTTCTATTTGTCAATAAATGGCCTTGGGGACCCGAAGGGGAAGGTGAATACGAATGGTGGGAATACTTTCAGCGCAGACAGCCAACGGTTCAAAATATGGAAGACCTGCGTGACCGAATGGAAACGGCCAAGGCGGTTTCTTACCAAACTGGAGATGAAGGCACGGCTGAATACAGAGGTAATATCTATCAGAATGTTCAAACTGTTGGTGTCAGCACTGACTATGAAAAGTGTGTAGAGATTAACCTTGCTGAAGGAAGGTATTTTACGGAACTTGAACTGATCGGGGGAAGGCCTGTAGCTGTCATCGGTCAAGACATCACAGACATGCTCTTCCCTTCAGGAGAAGTCATTGGCCAACAAATCAAATTAAAGGGTTTGAAGGTCGAAATCATTGGCACATTTAAACGCGAAGGAACTTCGTTGATTGGCAACGGATTTGATCAGTTGGCACTTATTCCTGCCAATTTCGCTACCCGAATCATTAACGTGAAAAGGGTGGATGCATCTATATTAGTGAAGGCGAAAGAGGGTGTGAGCAATGAGGAAATGAAGGAGGAAGTTGTGCAGCATTTCCGCGCTATTCGGAAAATCAATCCAAGAGACAAGAACGATTTTTCAATCAACGAAATGGGCATGCTCAATGGGATGATTGATAATGTTTTTGGTGCCGTTGACATCGGGACTTGGTTCATCGGTTTGTTCGCTATTTTGGTAGGTTGCTTCTCAATTGCCAACATTATGTTTGTCTCAGTGAGAGAACGAACAGGTATCATTGGCATTCAAAAAGCGCTTGGGGCAAAACGGTCTTTCATCCTCGGACAATTTCTGTTCGAAGCGGTGGCGCTCTGTATTTTTGGCGCTCTAATGGCCTTCGGACTCATCTTGATAATCACTCTTATTGTGAACCTCATTGATTTTGGTTTAACCTTACAAGTCAGCTTCAATCGATTTATTATGGCTTTGACCATCGCCGTGGTTTCTGGAATTATTGCAGGAATTGCTCCCGCGTTTAAAGCCGCCGCCATGGATCCTGTTGAAGCCATGAGAGGAAAATAAAAAATGCCGAATCCATTCCTGAATCCGGCACTTCCATTTGTGTAGTTGTTAGTCGATTAGTTTTTGGCGAATTCTTCACTGTGAAGTAACGTTTCAGAAGTCGTCATACTCAAAGAGTAGATTCCCGGCTGAAGCGCACTTATATTTACGCTGGTTTGTCCAGCATTCAGTTGTGGTAGTTGTTCAGACATGATTAACTGTCCGTTCAGATTGAAGATGGTCACAAAAACAGGTTCGTTTACATCAGTAGTTGACTGAATCGAAACCTCTTGTTCTGTAAAGACAAGTGTAAATCCTTCCTCTTCCAGTTCTGCTGCTTCCAAACCAACCATTTCGTCCTGGTTTCCTTCCTCACTAGGCAACATGCCCGTTACAACCATCAATCGGTCATAAGTGTCTTCACACTGTTCATTTGATGCTGTCAAACTCACATAGTAAAGGCCGGGCTCTGTGTAATTGTGTGATGGATTGAAATTTAAAGAGTCAATAACACCATCGCCGAAATCCCATCGCACTGCCGTTACGTTTTGCGAACATTGCTCTAAGAATGTGGCCACTTCGCCATTGCTCAGTGAAATCTGAGCGTCAAGTGCAATAAAGTCTGCCTCAACGGCGTGGCTGTCTCTCAAGTCTGCGTTTTCGACATCAATCACTGTTCCGCAGTTCGATACAGCATCAATGAGGTAAACGCCATACAACAGCCCTGTAATGGTTGAATCTCCTGTGATTCCATTCAAATGCACGACGCTGTTGTCTTCATATGACGTCACAGAGACATCCCAAGTGTAATCTTCAGCAGCAAAGAAACTGATGGTGCCATCGTTGTCCTGATTGCATGAAGCTGGGGTAGAAGAAGTTTCTATAAAAGGCGTTGATGCTGCGTTGACCTGCACAAATGCGAAACTTGAATTGCAGTTGGGGTCAGAGTTGGTCACAAGGATGTCATAATACCCTGGTGGCAAGTCCTCAGCTGTATCTGCCGTATACATTTCTTCGCTTTCTCTGAAGGTGTTTCCCATTTCATCAGTCCAAGTGAATGTCCATGGGGCTTCGCCGAAACCTTGCACAATGATAGAGCCGTTGTCTGCTTCCGGACAGCTTTCATGGAACGGCGTGGCATCAACTGGTGCGCTCACATGAAGAGCAAACCTGTTCTCTGGCATGTCTTCGGTGCAAGTGAAGGTGTACGAATCTCCGAGGTTGAAGGCCACAGTAGTTTCAAGTGTGCGGTCTTCAAGTTGAAGACAAATATTGCCGTCATAACTGTCAACCATGGTGTTTGTTAACGTGAGTTCAGTATTATTTCCCGGACGAACTAGCAGGTCAATGACCATGTCTTCTTCGGGAACAGGTACCATTGAAATGCTCAGTGGTTTTTGATCTGTTGTGTCAGAAACAGATGCCAAGCTTGGCAGTGCGGCATTGCTACCGAAGAATTTGTAAGCATCTAAATTGCTTTCAAATGCCATTTCTGCACCGTAGCGGAGGCCAATGACGGTTTCGTCATACTTGGTAGGGTCATCTGTCAGTACTTTGAGGCGAATCATTGTTTGAGTAGCCATATCTTGACTGCGCATGAAAACTCCTCCAGCATTTGATTTTGCTGACTCTTTTATAGATACCTCAGGATTAGGGCCGTTCGCTTTTACCCAAAATGCCTGCGACGAACCAACACGGTTGTCTAGCTGCCCAACACTAATTCCATTGATGTAGCTTGAATACTGTCCGCTTTCTGGGTCGAAGGCGTAAATAGCGTCATCCACATCAGTTTTTGTCCACCCCAAGGTTTGATCCCAATCAATGGCTGATGGATAAGGGTTTGCAATGAGGTTCCAACCATCGTTGTACGGATCAGTGTTCGATTCAGTTTGAGACAAGTTGTAAGAAAGGTCTCCTTTGTGAAACTCTCCGAACATATCTATTGTGGTGCTATTTGGGATGAAATAGACAAAGTACCCATTGCTGTTGCCAATGATGTTGGTTACATTCGAAATGCTTTCAAAACCCGCGTGGAGATCTCCTTCAGTAACGGTTTCATCGTAGCGACGAATGTTGCTCCAAGGGTCTGCTGCCGAAGGATAGTTGGGGTAATCCGATCCAGGGAAACCTGTGGTAGGAAAATCATCGTTCCACTGTTCAAAGGTGGCATTCACAATAGGTGAACAAAGCATTCGCCAACTTGCAGGGGCAGCTGGGAAGTATCTGTTGTAGTAGA
>CAYGUR010000074.1:0-13178 GCA_964353035.1 uncultured Comamonadaceae bacterium
CGATAGTTGCAGGTCCTCAACTGGTAAGTAATAATATTTTTTGGGATAACAGCGGAGTGACCAGTTCTGCGGGCGCTTCTTTCGGAGTAGTCCCAACAGGATCATTCAACATCATGCCAACCGATTTTTTAACCGGAACGAACACCTTGACGCTAGATCCATTATTCAATGATGCTGCCAACAATGATTTTTCACTTTCGTCTTCTTCGCCTGCCATTAATTTTGGCGATAACAGCCTGGTCACCGTCGATTTTGATATCAATCACAATGCGAGAATTCAATCCATTAGCGTGGATGCTGGTGCAATAGAAAGTGGATTTGGAATACCAGCAGGATGCACTGACTTGGCAGCATGCAACTATGATGAAGCTGCAGAAGTAGACAATGGAACGTGCACATTCCCTGGTTGTCTTGATGAAACCGCTTGTAATTTTGATCCCTTAGCCGGATGCAATGACAACTCATTATGTGAATTTGACTGCATTCCTGCTGTTCCTGGTGTCATTTATGTGAACGAAGTAGCGCTGGGTGCAAACGATGGTAGTTCTTGGTATAACGCTTTTCATACCATTTACGACGCCCTTGCCGTGGTGCAAGAAGGTGAAGATATCTGGGTGGCTCAAGGAACCTACTATGCAACCGCAACAGACAATGAAGACGATGAACTAGGAATTGGAAATGACATCAGAATCTTCGGCGGATTCAATGCAACAGAAACAGCAAGAAACCAGCGCGACTGGAGTGTAAACCTTACGGTAATCTCAGGTGAAATTGGAGACCCGTCAGATCTAACAGATAACACAGAAACCATAATAAGATTCAGCGGAGGAGCAGATATCAGCATTATAGATGGATTCATTTTTGAAGATTTCCACAGTGATTTGGCTGCGCCTCTTGTTTCAAACAGTGGTGTGAATGGATTTAGGAATTGCGTGTTTCAAAACAACACCTACCCTGGATACTTATTTGCTTCTATAGATGGTTCTACTTCATTCATAGGAAACTGTCTGTTTGTGAATAACATGAATCCTTCAGGTACGGGAACACTCTTCTCAGCTGCGAATGATACACAGCTGACCATCTACAATTGCACCGTCGCTGACAACGAAGGCGTTGGTTTTTCAGTTGTTAGCGGAGGGTCAGCTAGTTTAGAGGTGGAAAACAGCATCATTTGGGGGCACAATTTTAATTACTTAGTCCTTGGAGGTGGATTGTTCTCTGTTCGAAATAGCATTACTGATGCTGAAGGATTCTCAGGTACATATGAAAATGTAATCCAAGAAGACCCACTATTTATTGGGGGAGGAGATTACAGTCTGCAATCAACTTCTCCCGCTATTGGACTAGGTGACAATGCTCAAGTTTTTTCAAACTTTGACTTAGCCAAAGAGACGCGCATTCAAAATTTGGCAGTGGACGCAGGTGCTTATGAAAGCCCATACACCCTTGCAGGTTGCACAGATAGCGACGCGTGCAACTACAACCCAAACGCAGACACAGATGATGGCTCATGCGGAGATGGCTGTGCAAGCCTGTGTGCAGGCGACTTTAACGCTGATGCTTTTGTAAATGCTTCTGATCTGTTGGTACTGCTTTCAGCATTTTCTACAAATTGTGGTTCCCCTAATTGCTCAGGTGACATGAACGGAGATTCACTTGTTGATACATCAGATCTATTGAATTTCCTCGGTGTCTTTGGGTCAACATGCAATTGATGAAATAACTTGAACTACTGGCATAAGTAAAGGGGTATCAGCAGTTGTTGATACCCCTTTATACTCCATAAAAAAAGGCCTCCACAAGGAAGGCCTTTCAATTTTATTCGTGAATTACTGTCCGTTAGAAAGCTTCTCCATCTCTGCTTCGAAGGTTTCTTTGAACTTTTCGTAATTGTATTCAGCTTTGATACGCTCATCCTGTGAAAGACGATCATTGTATGCTGCAGCTATATCAGCTCCTGAAAGCTCAATTGCAATGTAGCTTACATAGTTTCCATTTGGCTTTTGCGTTAACTTATCGCAAATGGTAACTGCACCTTTCAATTCCTGATCAACAACTGTACGAGCAAGGTTGTTGAAGGTCTCTGTTACTTCTTCTTTATTGTTGAATGTTGTAGAGTTAACATAGTTATCTGTTACAGCTTTCAACGTTGCAGATAGTGTACGAGCCAATTCATCTTCAGCATTCGAACGAGATTTCTTCTTTGCTGTTTCTCTGCTCATACTTTCACCGGTTGCTGCTGATCTGAAGGTGTCTTTATCAGACATGTAGCTTTCGCCTGTGCAGTATTCTGCAATAAGAACTTCACCTGCTGGTTTTGGTTCTTCAATTTCTTTTTTACGCTTACACCCGGTAGCGGCGGTGATGAGAATTGCCATGGCAAATACCATCATGAGAGTAGAGTTTGTGGTGATCTTTTTCATATTATTGGTTTTTATCTCGAATATGCTTCGTTGTTGTTGAATATACTTTCCAAATGTCGTGCCAAAACCTTAAAGTATTGATTTCACTATGCTTTGCGCCACTTCTTTTTCCATTTTTGTAACCCCTTTCTTGTAAGCTTCAAGTCCAGCAGCTTCAAAATTTAGCTGTAATCCTTTAATATTCCCTGCGCTGTTTCGCAGAACAATAGTTCCGTTTTTATCAGTCAATGTCCAGTTCATGTCTAGCATGGCTACGTGGAAACCTTGAGACATTCCACCTTCTTTGGTGTCTGCTTCAATGTCAATGATGTAGTCTGCTTCATTCAACTGAGCGCTGAAATTAAAGCCTTGTTTTGATAACTCTTGTCTCAATGGTTCAGCTAATCTTTCTGTACTCAGGTCTTTTCCAAAATTCTTCTCGCTAACGCGAAAAGCAACTACTGGCAATACCGCCCGAATTGGAATAACTGTGTTCGTCTTACGCACAGAAGCCATCATTGGGTTCAATAATTTTTGATCCACGTCTTTGGGCTTCAAAGCTTCCAGATCCAAGGAAATTTCAAGTGCGTTTGAGGCATTGTTTAAGTTCGCATCATCAATACGAACAAGTACCTTTCCATCGGCATCCGTTTTCAATTTCCGCGTGTTCTTATACTTCGAATTATCATACCCCGTTTGAATGCTCAAACCGCTCACTGGATGTCCGTTTAGAAGAGCCGTAAGCTCTACCTCCTCTGAAAATCCATTCCCAGAGTTGAGTTGAATCTTGTCCAGATTCGATTCAAATACAACTTGGTCCAACATGTCTTTCATCTCTAGAAAGAGTGTGTTGTCTAGGTAGATTTGATCTGTTCCGTCTGTCCACTTGTTGACTTCATTCCAATAGTCTTTCATTTCGAATAGACCATGAACATAAAGGTCTGTTGCACTATTCATGTTGCCGACCTCTCTAGCGTTTCTAGCTTTGGTAAGGTAGTCATAACTTACTTGCATGGCAGCGTTCTTATTCGCTTGCCTAATGCGTTCATGTTCTGCTTTCGATAAACGATATAAAATGAAGTAATCGTTGCCGTCTTCATAGACGTCCACTACTTCGAAGCCTTCTAACTTCTCATCAGAGAAGGTGTTTATAGCAGAGCTGAATGTTTCTTGCACGTTATAGTTCACCTCCATTGTGTTCAAGAAAGATTCACTTTTTACAGTAACACTAATCTCTGATGCCAGATCTGAAAGCGCATTTTTCTTTGCCACTTGTGCATAATCAAGCGGTGAGGTCGTTTTACTGGCAGAACCCATTCCAATGTAATAGGCTGCATCAATAGGTCTACTATTGACCCACTCAGGCATAGGACGTTCAGGAGTGCTTACCAAGGATTTGTCTCCTCCGCAGGCCACCAGTAACATCACTACCGGGAGTACTATATGCAGTCTGAATAAATTCATTTTACGAGTTCTTTAATTTTTTGACTCACTTGAGACTTCATATCGAATGATACATTTTCGAATGCTTCGTTGGTCAGTGTTTCTGTGCTTTTTGGTGTTTGGTTTGCCGTCATGATTTGATGCAATCCTGTACGAGCTCTTGAATTTAAACTCACTCCATTGGCTTGAGCAGGATAAAGTGTATTCAAGTCTCCTGAGTATTCGCCCCAAACAGCACGGTCAGAAACTTCTTTCTCTACAATTTTCGTCAATAGAATTTCACCTGTCTTGAGGGAAATCATTTTGTACTGAAAAGAGAGTGTCACGCGATTTTCTCTCTGAAGTTCGGTGTACGAAGTCTTCTTGTATTTGGTATCGTAGAAATACTTCTCTTGCTCTTTGTCGTAGCGTTTCACTTTGTACTGCTCATAGGCTTCGCGCTGAGCCTGAGTAACACGACCGGATGTTTGGCTGTAGCTGAGCACCGTGCCGGTCATAATTGCTTGCGCTCCGATGAGCTCACCAACAGTGACGGCAGTTTCATCATCAATGATTCCTGTAAGACCTAACTTTTGTTCTTCAAGGATCAATTCCATGTTCGCCCGATCAACGACTTTCAAGAAGGGGTCATTGACTCCAATCAATGCTTCCAGTGCATAAGCTTCTACTTTTGATTCTAATCCAGCGGAAGGGGTAGAGTTTTCAAATGGTAACATCGCAATGGTAAACAATCCGTTTTCCAAAGCAGCAGCCTTCAATTGATTGGCTTCTTTGTAAGTAGGCAATCTATCTGTAACAAGCTTGAAGTTGTCATGTGCTTTTCTGTACATTTCTAGGTCATAAGCTTCAACAGCTTCTTTGTACAAAGGCTCAGCATAGGCGATGTCAGCTAGGTCCGAAGCTTCAGAATGCTCCGGGTCAAGTCGTGCTATTTCCTTGAAGTTATCTTCTGCTTCAGAATACTTCCCTTGGTCCATCAAATCAAGACCTTCAACGTATAACTCTGCTGTATACTCTTCTTTGAGTTGCTGAAAGTCGCTCTTGTAAAAGTCAGCGAACTGCAGCTCAACCCCTAAGTTTTTCACCTTTTGGTGGTAGCTCACTGCTCTTTCATAAGCAGACACTGCTTGTTTCTTCTCACCAAACTCTTTCAGTTGTGCAAATTCTTGCAGCAACTTGTTCATCACTACTTGCCCACTGGTCTTCATGCCTATACGGGCATCAATGTTTGATGTGTTCTTCTGAAGTGACGTCATGTACATAGATGCGGCTTCCTCCAGCATTCCAGCTTCTTCCAGCTTCTTACCTTTTTTGTAATAAGCCTTTGAGGTGGCGCAAGAAACAGCCAATAGGGCAATTAAAATATATGTAGTGTAGCGTAGGATTTTCATAATGGGAGAGATTAATTGGGTTATCTACTCTCTAAATACTCATTCAATTCATCAATCGTTAACTCGAAATCAAAAGCGTCATTCACAACGTAGTAATTTCCTTGATCGAAGGTGTAATCATAGGCGTATTTAGCAAATTCAAGCTTTGATTCTTCATAATCGAAGGTCATCATAAGCTGCTTCACTTGCGCCGCAGTTAGACATTTGCTTTTGGCAATCTGTTTTGCCAAAGTCATTTTACTGTCTTCAAAGGTTTTGCTTTTGACACTTTTCACTGCGGTGTCAATATCGGTGTCATCTGCGGGCCAATCGCAACCAATTGGACCATTGTAGCCTGGCATTGGGTTCGGTTGTTCAATCACTTCAACTTCTTCTTCAACAGGACGAGTCATTCTTTCGCTGGTAGTAGTTGTGGTGGTAGTAGTTTCAGTGTAGGTAGAGCCTGACTCCATGGTCAATTCTGGAACCTCCATTTTCACTTTCACCTCCATACCGGGCACGCTCATTTCTAAATCAATGCCTTCTTTGGTCGAACCAGATGTAACTTCTCTCGTCGTAGTTGTCACAGTTGAAGTTTCTTCTACCGGCTTTTCAATCACCGTTTCTTTTGTTTGTGGAGGAAGAGGAACGTACTCAGCTACTGGTTCAACTGAAACGTCAGACAAGGTTGATGTTCCGAAGAGACGAAGAACATACTTGCCCTTTTTATTTTGCTTAATAATAGCTGTAGTCTCCATTCCTTTTTCCAGCGCCATGTTGGCATTGAAGTCAAGAAGCGTTGCATCTTCAAAATCAATCTTTACTTGGTAGAATTCTTGGGTAAGCGCCTCACAACGAACTCGAGATGCGGGAGTTTCGTTCTGAAGAGCGCCATTCAAACTGGCAGTAAAGGTTTCTCCGTTCTCGCTGAATAAAATTAGCGCTGCATCTTGAGCAAAAAATTGAATGCTGCTGAGACAAATTCCGAAAAATAAAATCAAGCGTTTCATGAGTAAAATTTTTTGATAAAGTTAATGCTTATCACTTCCCATCCAATCTGCGTGCCAAAATCCGTTAACAAGATGATTTGTGTAAAACTGTGCTTCGTTGAAAAATGCTTGATAAAAGCAGGATTTACTGACACTTCAGACTTAATTGAAAAGTTATCTTTGACCACGAAATAAAATATTTTCAAGTGAAGAAGATACTAGTTATAGGGGCGGGCAGGTCATCTGCATCATTGATCAGATACTTATTGAACAATGCACAAGAGAATGATTGGATGGTCCGAGTGGCTGATCGGGATTTGAACATGGCTGAACAAAAAGTGAAGCACCACGCCAACGGAGAAGCTTTTGTGTTTGATGCTGAAGACGCTGAAGGAAGAAAAATTTTGATCCAAGAGTCAGATTTAATCATCTCTATGCTGCCTGCTTCTATGCACATTGAAGTTGCGAAGGATGCCATAGCAGCAAAAAAGAACCTTATTACTCCGAGCTACGTTTCGAAAGAAATGAAAGGGCTGAATCAAGCAGCCAAAGACGCAGGTGTTCTCTTGCTGAATGAAATGGGGGTGGATCCCGGAATTGATCATATGAGCGCCATGCGAATCATCCATGAGATTCAAGCACAGGGAGGAACTATTACCCGTTTTGAATCTTTTACAGGCGGACTAATTGCTCCAGAAAGCGACAACAATCCGTGGCACTATAAATTCACTTGGAACCCGAGGAATGTGGTTTTAGCAGGACAAGGAGGGACAGCTTTGTACATTCAGAATCACCGCTACAAATACATACCAACACATAGAATTTTTACGCGCTTCAAAGAAATCGACATTGAAGGATATGGAACATTTGAAGGCTATGCAAACAGAGATAGTTTGTCGTACAGAAGCGTATATGGATTAGAAGATGTGCCTACAATTTACCGAGGCACACTCAGAGGAAAAGGCTTTTGCAACGCTTGGAATGTATTCGTTCAATTGGGCATTCCTACTGAAGATTTTGAAGTTGATTGTTCGAAAGGCATGACTTACAGGGATTTTGTGAACTCATTTTTGATGTATGACGAAGAAATGTCTGTAGAAGAAAAACTGAAGGCTTACTTAAGTGTAGATGATCATACGATGGGTATGTTGAAGTGGTTGGGGCTTTTTGATCAACGCGAAATTGGTTTGAAGATGGCCACGCCTGCTGCAATTCTTCAAAAACTAATGGAGGAGAAGCTTTCTCTTGATCCAGAAGACAAAGACATGATTGTAATGTGGCACAGATTTGACTATGTGCTAGATGGCAAAACACATGAGCTAAACAGCTCCATGGTGACCATTGGTGAAGATCAAACATATACGGCAATGTCAGAAACGGTTGGGCTGCCAGTAGCGATTGCAGCTAAAATGATCTTAAATGGCAGTATGAAATTGACAGGTGTTCACATGCCAATCTTGCCAGAAATCTACGAGCCCATCCTCGATGAATTGAGTACCTTCGGAATCAACTTCAATGAGCATCATGTATAAACGCATTACGATTTTCTGTTTTTGCTTCGTGTCATTCTTTTCGAATGGGCAGTGCGATGCTCCTGCATTTCCTGAAGAAGCAAAATTTGAGTCCAATGCGGACTACCGTGCAAAAGATGGATTGGTCAAAAAGTATCTAGAGTGGCTGTCAGACACGCCGCTTGACATATGTTTATCTGAAAGGGAACAATTGAATGCGTTTGTGCTGGTCTGGCTTTCTGGACACCCAGATATCACTGTTGATGTGAAATCAGATGCCATGCCTTTTTTTCGTGCACATCCTGATTTGCTCTTCCCCATGCTGCACGGGATGACTATTTATGAGATGGATACCCCCGTGGCTGAAAAGAATGCGGTTGATGCACATGTTGCAGGATTGGAGACGGTCCTTGATGTTGTAGCTGAGAAAGAAGTCTTAAGAGAACCTGATTTTAAAACACTCAAGAAACTGAGGCGAAAGGGAAGGCTGAACGAATATGTGGCCGGAAAAATTTAGTTGTTCACCTTGTGTATCCATAATTTCCTGAAGTTATTCCAAGAAATTTGTCCTACAACAGGTGGACTGCTCGCGAAAGACTCCTTACTTTCATAAAGATCAATATCGCATGGGAATTCACCTTCACGTGCTTTTGGATGTGTAGCATCAAACTCTAAACATTTCGAAGCGTACCCTGGAGCCCCAATAATAACTCTGTAAACTGAACCTAACTTCAAGAACAATAGGTTTTCCTCTTTGGTTACGCCTTCAATTTGTTCCAATTGCGCTCCGTTTGAAAGGATTCGAATAAAAGCGGTTCCGCTTCGCTGACCTTCAAGTGTGATTCGCATATTTACTTCAATAGCTTGGGTCTCTTTTCCAACATAAGAGTATGCTGAAATGAGCATCAAGCTGCAAAGCACAATGCCGCAGGACCAGAGAATTGACGACATTCGTCTAATGAAAAATAAGGGCGAGTATTTAACCATGTTACAAACGTTTTATTCTTGCTCCCAAATAGTTCTGTTCGTGTTCTCAGCAAATATGAGCATGTTTTGATACAATTCCTGCATCGTATCTGTATAGGCAGTGTTGAATTCCAATCGCTGCTTTTTATGATTGTATTCTAATATAGCCATCGGAAAGTCAAGGATTGATGGAGACATTCCTGATAAATATGAGGGCGTGTACATAAACACATCGCACTCAAAAACTTCAGGATTTGCTCCAAAATCATCTGTTCGAAGATCAAAGACTAGTCGTTTCGTGACCATTTTTGGATGCGTAAATTCGATGGTGTAGCGAGATCCGGCGAACAGTTGAAGCTCAAATTTTCCTTTGGAGTTTGAAACATCTACCTGCAACAGTTCGTTACCGTCATATATGTTGATTTCTGCGCCAGCACACTTCCTTCCTTCGGCAGAGACTGTTCCCTTGATCATGAGGAAATCTACCGCGCTAAGGTGAGTAGAAAAAGCACAAAGGGCGAACATGAATAATCCAAGTACAATTGATTTCATAAGAAAGGTTTTATAACACTTCTAATACGAAAAAGACCGTGTAAGAAGTTGTTGAAAGTTTTTGTAGGTCGCTTCCTACAAACCCTTCGTTCTAGACAACAATCTGTACCTTTGGTGTGTTAATTCAGTTCATGAAAGCATTCGAAATCCCTACTTTTTATCGCTCCCCCATCATTGGAAGAGTGAAAAATCTTCGCAAAGCTGCAGATCCGCGTAAGCGAGATTTCTCACCTACAGCGCTCAATTTCGGAACGCTGACGATCTTGCTTGCCCGGCATTTTGGCTTCTGTTACGGTGTAGAAAATGCGATTGAAATTTCTTACAAAGCGTTGAACGAGAACCCTGGTAAACGCATCTTTTTGCTTTCCCAAATGATCCACAACCAAATGGTCAATGCCGACCTTCAAGAACGTGGAATTCAATTCTTAATGGACACGTACGGAAATGAACTTATTTCACTGGACGAGGTGACTGCCGAAGACATTGTGATTGTTCCAGCTTTCGGTACTACGGTAGAGATGGAAGCCAAGCTAAAGGCGAAAGGCATCGAAGTGAAACAGTACAATACAACTTGTCCGTTCGTTGAAAAAGTATGGAAACGATCTACCAAATTGGGCGAAGACAAACATACCATCGTGATTCACGGAAAGCCATTGCACGAGGAAACAAGAGCGACTTTTTCTCACGCGAAGGAAGATGGGGCAGCGATTGTAATAGAGAACATGGCCGAAGCCAAAATTTTGGGGGATTTCATTTCTGGCAGACGAACGATGGATGATTTCAGTCAGGTATTCGAAGGAAGATTTTCGCCAAAATTCAATCCGTCTGAAGACTTAAAACGCATAGGAGTGGTCAATCAAACAACCATGCTAGCCATTGATACGCAAGGAATTGCAGATTACTTGAAGTCGGTCATAGAAACTACGTTTGGAGCAGAGAATTTAAAGTCCCATTTCGCTGATACCAGAGATACTTTGTGTTATGCCACCAATGACAACCAGCAAGCTACCTTGGGATTGCTGAATGCAGGGGCAGATATGGCTATTGTGGTGGGAGGGTACAACAGTTCTAATACCTCTCATTTGGTTGAGCTGTGCGAAGAACAGATGCCAACCTTCTTCATCCAGTCTGAAGCAGATGTTGTGAGCATGACAGAAATGCGACATTTTGACATTCACCGGAAGGAAGTGGTTTCGAGCAATGATTTTTTACCCAAAGTGGACCAACCGAAAATCATCGTAACCAGCGGTGCATCTTGTCCTGATGCCATTGTAGATCGCGTCATTCAGCGCATTTTGGAGTTTTATCCTGGAGCCAACGAAATCGACGAAGTTTTAAGCAATTTGGAAAGTCAAACTGAAAAGTAAGAAAGGCATCATCTTTGCGGAGGTTCTTCTTAAATTTGGCCACCAATGGAAGCTCCGAAAATCCCAAGTTTTTTCAAGAATGTAAAGACGCAACCGAAGAAATTCAAGTTTCGTTCACCTTATTACAAGCCGGTGAATGAAAATCTGCGTGAAGTTAAAGAGCGCGTTGAGGACGAAGTGCAGAGTAAATCGTCTGGAGACCATCGCAAAAAGAAAATTACGTTCAAGAAACAAACCCGAAAGCAAATGCGCACCTCGCATTACAAATGGGCTATGATTAGAACATTCATCATCGGAGTGGTCCTAGTTTATTTATTGTACCGCGGAATCTTGTGGGCCGAAACCACTGATTTCTCAAAAATACTCGACACCTTTAAAGATGCCTGACATCATTCAGTTATTACCTGATTTTGTAGCCAACCAAATTGCCGCCGGAGAGGTCATCCAACGACCGGCTTCCGTGGTGAAAGAACTTCTGGAAAATGCCATTGATGCAGGAGCCAATTCGATTCAATTGATTCTGAAAGATTCCGGACGAACCTTGATTCAAATCATTGATGATGGAAGCGGAATGTCGATGCCTGATGCACGTATGTGTTTTGAACGACATGCAACGTCGAAAATCTCTTCTGCCGATGATCTGTGGAAGATCAAAACCAAAGGGTTTCGAGGTGAAGCACTGGCTTCAATAGCTTCTGTGGCTCAGGTAGAATTGAAAACAAGACAAGCCAGTTCTGATTTGGGAACCTGTGTGAAGATAGAGGGGTCTACGGTTACGGAATGTGAGCCGTGTCAAGCGTCTGTTGGTACTTCTTTCGCTGTGCGAAACCTCTTCTACAATGTGCCTGCAAGAAGGCAGTTCCTAAAAACAGACTCAGTAGAGAACAAGCACGTGATGGATGAGTTCCAGCGTGTGGCACTTGCACATCCTAAGGTGGCGATGTCTATGCACCACAACAACAATGAAGTGTATCATCTTCCGAAGGGTTCGTTCCGACAAAGAGCTGTGGGGATTTTTGGTCCTAAATACGATGAGCGCCTTGTGCCTGTTGAAGAGGAAACAGACTTGGTAAAAGTGACTGGATTCATTGGAAAGCCTGAGTTCGCAAGGAAAACGCGGGGTGAGCAGTTCTTTTTCGTCAATGACCGATTCATTAAACATCATTACTTGCATCATGCGGTAACAGGTGCGCTGGAAGGATTGCTTCAGGACTCTCAATATCCGTTCTACTTGATCTACTTGGAAGTGGATCCTTCCATGGTAGATGTGAACATTCACCCAACGAAGACCGAAGTGAAGTTCAGGGAAGAACGAGCAATTTATTCCATCTTAAAAAGTGCAATTCGTAAGTCGTTAGGTCAGTTTCAAGTTGCTCCAACCTTAGATTTTGAGCAAGAGTCTTCACTGAACATTGCGCCATTCGATGGAAAATCTCCAGTCTCGATTCCGCAAATCACAGTCAATCCAAATTACAATCCGTTTGACCAGGCAACACGCAAAGAGCCTTCGCGCTCAAAAACCGCAGGGGCCATTGAGCGCTCTAGAGGGGGCGGTGACTGGAAGGAAATGTATGAGGTCATGCGCGGCGAGGAAGTGAAGCCTGAGGAGTTGGAGTTTTCGACCTCAGATAAACAATTGCCGCCAGTACAGCAAGGAAACAATGAACATGCTGTGGTGTTCCAGGTAGGGAAACGCTTCATTGCTAGTCCGATTAAAAGCGGAATGATGCTCATTGATCAACAGCGAGCGCATGAACGCATTCTGTATGAAGACTTTTTGGCGAAAGGTACTGACCACCATGGGAGCAGCCAGCAGCTTTTGTTTCCGTTTACGCTCAGCCTTACCCCGGCAGATCATGCCTTGCTGGTGGAAGAGTCAATGGCCCTTCAACAGATGGGTTTCGATATTGAAGATTTCGGAGGGAACGATTTAGTAGTGCGCGGATTGCCCGCTGATTGCAGACAACAAAATCCGCAAAAATTGGTAGATTCTATTCTGGAGCAACTTCACAATGGAGAAGCTTCTGCAGAGCACCCAGAACGACACCTGTTGGCGTTGGGACTGGCGAAAGGGTCAAGCATTGGAAAAGGACAAGTACTTCAAACGGCAGAGATGCGTGATTTGATCGACAGACTTTTTGCATGTGAAGTACCTTATTACAGTCCTGCGGGGAAGAATGCAATTGTAACACTTACCCCAGAAGAACTTTCTGGTAAATTTGATTGATATGCTTCAAAGTCTGACACCAGTAGTAAAGAATTTGATCATCATTAATGTGTTGTTTTATTTAGCAACATGGGCCTTCGGTATGTCTGCTGAAACGCCATTTCCGCTGCTTTATGACTACCTAGCAGGATATTATCCAGCCTCAGGATTGTTTCAGCCGTGGCAGATTGTAACGCACATGTTTATGCACAGCTATCAAGGGTTTATGCATATTTTCTTCAATATGTTCGCCTTGTACATGTTTGGGACAGCATTGGAAAAAGTGTGGGGGCCGAAGCGCTTCTTACAATTCTATTTGGTTTGCGGATTAGGAGCATTTGCGTTGTATGAATTCACGGTGGGCTTGCAAGT
>CAYGUR010000075.1:0-2578 GCA_964353035.1 uncultured Comamonadaceae bacterium
GAAGAAGGCTTTGATCTAAATAAGCATTTTGCCGAAGTGTCAATGCAATATAAGTGTCGGGGTCATCTGGGTCGAAGCTGTAATTTTCTTCATAGTTCTTCTCCTTGTATATCGAAGCGTTTTCTTTCATGGAGACACGAAGTGATTCTTTCGATCTGTGCATCCCCATGACGTACGTTCCAGACCCTTTTGCCGAAGACTTGGTGAAAGCATCGCAGTGAATGGAAATGAAAAGATCTGCTTGTGCGTTGTTGGCAATTTCCACACGTTCGTTCAATGAAGGAAATGTGTCAGTGTCTCTTGTGAGTACAATTTTTATATCAGGAAATTGCTCCTCGATGTATTTTTTCAATCGAAGAGTCACATCCAAAGTGATGTTTTTTTCTGTGGTCTTATACCTGCCCGTCCCTAAATTTCCTGGGTCTGAACCTCCATGTCCGGCGTCCAATACCACAGTTCTAATAGTTCCCGTAGGCTCACTGAGTGTGAAACCAACGAAAAACGAAAAGGTTAGGGCAAGAAATGAAAGGGCGATACGTTTGTGTAACGTCACCTTTCTTTTGTTTGTCTGTGATTCAATCCTTTTCATATAGGGACTTTATAATTAGCTTTGGCTGCTTCAATGGCCCCAATGCTCAAAATTAACCTCTGCATGTCCGGTAATAAGACCTATGTCTATCGAATTATCCTCGCAATGGTGTTGATAATGGGGCCTTTTCTGACTTTTTCGCAGACAGAAGTTCCAATTGATACTCTTCCTCCTACTCCAAATAGCGTGCCTGATACGCTGTACATACCTAACGATGTTCTTCTAGAGGATAGTGTTTCTTCTGACGTGGTCAACGCCTCAATCTTTTATGATGCTTCTGATTCCATTGTTTTCGATGCAGTGCAAAACAAGGTGTTCTTGTACGGAAATGCCGTTATCAAGTATGAAACTATGGTCCTTGAAGCAGCTGTGGTTGAGTATAGTTTTTCAGACAACCTTGCGTGCGCTGGTGGGGTGCTTGACACGGCAGGGGTGCTGGTGGGGAAGCCCCAAATGAACGACAACGGACAGACCTTCACACAAGAATACCTCTGTTACAATTTTAAAACGCAGAAGGGTTTCAGCAGGATGTCTGTGACACAGGAAGGAGATGCGATTTTCATTGCTGAACAGTCAAAGCGACAAGAAAATGAATGGATCCATATTCGTCGTGGAAAGTTCACTACGTGTGATGCTGAAAATCCACATTACCATTTCCAACTGAGCAAGGCGATCATCATTCCTGACGATAAAGTTGTTTCTGGTCCGCTCTATTTAAAGGTTCGAAAAGTACCTCTTCCGCTCGGTTTGCCTTTTGGCTGGTTCCCTACCAAAAATGAATCTTCGCACGGAATTATTATTCCAGGATATGGAAATGCGAACACCTTAGGGTACTTCCTAAAAGATGGAGGCTATTATTTTCCAATAGGACGAAATGCAGATACACGCATCCTGGGAGATATTTATTCACGCGGGAGTTGGAGTGTGAAGAACATAACAAACTACAAGAAACGCTACAAATACAGCGGTGGATTTAATATTTCACGCACTGTGGTCAGAACGAGTATTCCAGAACTGCCTGACTTTTCGAAAAACACTCAGTTCTTCATTCGTTGGAATCACACACAAGATCCCAAGGCGCGACCCAATAGCCGGTTTTCGTCCAACATCAATTTCGGGACACAGAACAACTTTCGAAACAACTTGAACAGTTCTCAAACTGACTATTTGAGCAATACATTTACTTCGAGTATGCAGTGGAACAAATCGTTTCCTGGTAGGCCATACAACTTAACGGTTAACGCGCGGCATTCTCAAAACTCCACTACCGGAAATGTAGATTTATTGCTTCCGGGAGTCACTTTGAATAGAACACGACAGAATTTGCCTATTTCTACGTGGCTGGGCAGAACTGCTGGAGGGAAGAAGTGGTATGACCAAATTGGTTTTACGTACTCAGCCAGTTATGAGAACTTTCTGAGTGAGCAGCAAACGCTGATTCGCTGGGATGAGTCAGCAACCTTGGTGCGGAAAGCACAGTCTGGAATTCGTCATACAGCGTCGTTGTCGAGTCAGGCGAAACTTGGGTTTGTGACCTTTACCCCCTCGTTCAACTTCAATGAATACTGGGCGTTCAAATCGGTTGGGGTGACCACAGATGACCTCGGTAACACCGCTATTGATACCCTTTCTAATTTCGTTTCGGCAAGGGATTGGCGGGCAAGTGGAAGTTTCAATACGCGCTTTTACGGCACGTTTAATTTCCGCAATTCTGAGAACATCAAAGCCATTCGTCATGTGATTACGCCACAGATTGGAGTCTCGTATGTGCCGTATGCCAATCGCACCAACTACTTGTATGATGATGAAACGGGCAGTTTAGTGACCTACAACGCGTTTGACGCTGCACGCTTCCGTCCGGCGAATTCCAATGAGCAATTCAACATCAACTTCTCGATGGCGAACAACTTGGAAATGAAAACGCGAGATAAGTCCGCTTCGTCCCAAGGGAGCAATTCGAAGGCCACGAAAAAGCAGAAGATCATTGAG
>CAYGUR010000075.1:2588-13114 GCA_964353035.1 uncultured Comamonadaceae bacterium
GTAGCTACAATATGATTGCAGATTCGTTGAATTTGAGTGACATTTCAATGCGTGGATTCACAACCTTATTTAAGAATGTGACTTTGAACGTGAACAGTAGACATTCAGCGTATTCCAGAGACAGTCTTGGAAGAGCTATAGATACCTACCTGGTGCAGAACAATGCTGGTTTACTGCGGCTAAAGAGTGCAAGTGCGGCTTTGGGGATGAACCTGAGGAGTCAAAATAAGCAAGGCAAGAAAGACGTTTCAAACGTGAGTGAGGAAACCCTCGCCGTGGCAGATCAGAATAGACGAGATTATGTCGATTTCACCATTCCTTGGTCGTTGAATTTGAATTACACCCTTGGGTTGAATCGACTTTGGAACACGGAGCTTCAGTCAGACAGCTCAGCCATTACCCAGTCAGTATTGTTCAGAGGTGATTTGACCATCTTCAAACGCTGGAAGATTGGTGTAGATAGTGGTTATGACCTTGTAGCACGAGAAATGACGCCAACAACATTGAACGTGTATTGGGATTTGCATTGTTGGGAGCTCACCTTCAATATGATTCCATTCGGAATCAGACAGAGCTTCAGCATTCAGTTGAATGTGAAATCTTCACTGTTACAAGACTTGAAACTGCAAGCAAGGGGCGGTCCTGGCGGATTCCTTTTCTAGCTTATTGAAGCAGAATCCGATGATTGGTTTTTTCGCCCTCTCGCACCAAACTCAAAATGTATATTCCGCGATTCATTTCGCGCAAGTCGAGGCTTGAGTTTAGTCCTAGGTTCGACGTTTCAAACACCAATTTACCGTTTACATCGTACACCATTGCACGGTCAATTCCAATGCTGCTTCGGATGTGAATGAGGTCTGAAGTGGGATTGGGAAAGAGCTGAATGTCTGTCAATGGGTTGATGGATTCAACAGAAGTAATGATGATAAGTTCTTCTTCACTGATGGCAGAGCAGCCATTGCTGTTGAAGATTTCAAGGCTGTAGTTTCCATTGTCAATCGGATTCCAAGACGCGTTGTTTTGGTTTTCTACAGTAACTCCATTTAGGTACCAAATGATGACTTCAGCATCTTCACAGTTCTGGCATGCAAGTGTATTGCCGTCAGAAGTGTAGGTAAATTCAGGAGTCTCAGGTAGGGCGAAAACGGTTACGGTAAGATCAAACTCAGAAACAAATTCACCAACTGTATAAGTGTAGGAGATGGTGTATTCTCCTGGAGCATCGAAGGTATAGTCAAAGGTTTCTACGCAATCTTCAATGGTTTCAAAAGTAGCGATTTGGAAGAGGCATATTCCGTCATCTATTACGTCTGTTTGATTGGTGAAAACAACCGTTAAAGGGGCGCATCCTTCAATTTGGTTTGCGCCAAGAAACGCGTCGCTGTATTCACATGAGCCATCATCAGTATTGGCTGTTTCATCGTAGTTGATTGCCAAGGGATCAATGCAACCGAGGTATTGGCAGGAACCATCATCTTCAGTGGCTTCAGGGTTGAAATTGTCAGCTTCCGGGTCCGTACATCCTGCAAAAGTGCATGAACCGTCGTTAAAGTTTGCGTCAGGGTCATAGTTGCCACTGTTCGGATTTGTACAGCCGTAATAGAGGCATGAGCCATCTCCAATTGTGGCTTCAGGGTTGAAATTGTCGGCTTCAGGATCTGAGCAACCTGGTGATTGATTCGCACCAAACAGGTTCATACGCACAACGGGTGTGTTCAAAAGGTAAAATAGACCATTGATTTCCGGGTAGCGAAGCAGTGATGCTTGAACAGGAGCGGGGCCGCTGCGCGCGAAATAAGCTAAATGCTCATCGTCAGGGACGAAACCAGCCATTACAACATAGGCGGTATCTCCAGAGGTTAAAAATTCTTCTGTTAATGGCAAGTAAATGAGTTTTTCTTCACCAGGAAGATTGATGTCGTATTCATTGACAGTATAAGGTTCCGTTACTGCCAATACATCGGTGAACGTGAGGTTATAAACAATCCCATAGACCTGCGCACCTGGCGTAGTTCCCTCTGCAATGGCCATGGAAATGCTATGAAACAAGAAGTTGTTGTAATCGAACTCAAACACGTTACCAACTTCATAGGTTGTAGAGGCGTTATCTCCTGTAGGAATGAAGGTGTCTACCATTGGGCCTTCGTCTCTGGCATAGGTGTATGCAGTGATACTGTAGTCTTTGTACAGCTCATTGTTTAGGGGCGTTTGATCTTCTTCAGCTTGCTCAGCTCTGAATCGAATCGTATAGTCATCAATGACATTCCCCGGGTCCCACCCGAACTCAAAATAGGCCGTATCTTGAACGCCAGGCAACAGGTCTTGTGGTTCTGTGTTTTCGGAATAAATAAATTCCCCCTCACTGTTGGTGATTCTCACATTCATGCTCACTTCGGTTTGAGTCAAAGCACCCACATTCGTAATCATGGAAGAGAAGTTGAAATCAGGAACAATCAATGAAGGCCATTGGTCGTACTCCATTGCACCTAAACCACTTGGTGCAAGCGTTCCGTCGTAAAGCGTGTACTTAACATCTTCAATGATGAGGTCATTCTGACTGGGGACGTAAAGGTTGATGTCATCCAACAGCCACCAATAGTAAAAGCCGCTAAATTGAAAACGAAGCATAACATCTGGTTGTCCGCCGATGGCTTCAGATAAGTTGGTACTGGCCCATTCAGAAGTTCCAGACTGTGTATTGTCAGCTTCTGGATTTTGGTAGGCATATTCCCAGTTTTCACCTCCATCAATAGAATAGAGTACAAAAGTAGTTCCGGTGAAGTGGCGGTATTGTTGCTGAAAAGTAAGTGCAACGTTTGGATAAGCAGATAAATCCAGAGATGGAGTGGTCAGATATGCTTCATGCGGACCTGGGTCTGGACCTGCGCCAAGGTTTCCGCATGGTCCTACGTTGTCATCCCAATAATTCGAATCAAAAATGACGAATCCATTGTCTGCAGTTTCCGAATTGATAGGAACTGATGTACCACCGCAAGACCCCAGTGAGCAGACGGTATTATCAGGCGTAGTGTTTGGACCACGGTATTCCCATATTCCGATTCCACTGTCAGAGGAATTGTCCCAATCTGCTGGAATACCATTGGCGAAATCCCAGTTGAAGATGACATCACCATAAACCTGGGCATGTATTACTGTGCTCGAAAAACAAAGACACAAAAGAACCAATGAAGGTAGGATAAGACGAATCAAATACATAAGTGCATGTTGCTTAAGGGGCTACGAAGATACATATCATGCGTTGAACGGTAGGTTTTCAATCTTAAAAATATATTTTCCAATCGAAGTTATTGTTGAACTCGCTTCTCATAAGGTGTTGAAGAAGCAAGTTTTTTCATTCATTGGAAGTGGATACCAGTTGATTTTCAAGTGCAAAGTTCACAAGCGCTGCTGTATTCGGTTGATTGAGTTTCGAAAGGAGGTTTTTACGATGAAACTTGACGGTATCAATGCTTACATTCATTCTAACAGCTATAGACTTTGAAGTGAGTCCATTGGATACATATTCAAGCACTTCAAATTCTCTTTTCGTTAAATCAGGTAATTTTTTACTTCTAGATCTTAAGTGGTTGACCATGATGGTGTTGATTGCAGGGCTCACGTAGCTCCCACCACTTATCACGGCGTTAATGGCTGTGACTAACTCGTTCAAAGATGTGTTTTTCAAGAGGTATGCGTCGGCTCCGGCTTCCAATGTTTCCAGAACAGTGCTGGAATCTCCAATCATGGTTAACGCAATGAATTTTGCTGTGCTCCCATTTTTAAGTGCTGCTTTTATAAAAGAAAGCCCGTCCTTTTCTGGCATATTTAAGTCTGTTAGAACAACATCAATCTTCAGGTTGTCTAACATTTGAAGTGCTGTTTGAACTGTTGTAGAAGTCCCTGAAACATGGAGGCTGTCATTTGCAGAAAGAAGCATTTCCAATCCATCTAAGAAAATACGGTGGTCATCTACCAATAAGAGATTTACTTTTTTCATAGAGGTTTATTTACAGAGGGAGTTGAACGGTTACTGTTGTGCCTGAAGAGTAGTTGCGTGTGTTCGTTGACCAATGTGCCTCTCCATTATGCAGTTCAATGCGCTGTTTGATGTTGCGAATTCCGTAGCCTTGGTCTTGGATTTCATGTGGAATACCAATGCCATTGTCTTCATAACGAAGTGAAATCAGACGGTCTTTAAATTCTAATTCAATGTGGATTTTAGTGCATTGGGCGTGTTTTAATGAGTTGTTGACCAGCTCTTGAACGACCCGATAAAGTGCTAATTCCCTTGATTCAGTGCTTCGTTGGTTTGGATTGGATGAAATGAAGAACACCTCAAGTTCATTGGATTTGTTCAATTGTTCAACAAGATCATGGATGGCGGCTGAAAGACCTCTTTTGAAGAGTACATTCGGACTTAAATCTGCAAGTACATTGCGCAAACCAGCAATACTACCGTCTAACAGTTCTTGGGCACTAGCGTTGATTCGTTTGGAGTTTTCGTCCAATTCACTTTGTTGATCCAAGGAATTCAAGAAGAGTTTAAGGGTGCTCATTTTCGTTCCAAGATCATCATGCAACTCAGCCGCCAGGCGATTCCTTTCCTTTTCTTGTGCCTCAATGGCCACCTCCATTTTAAGTTTTTGCTGTTGTTTCAGCGCATTCAGTCTTGATGTGTAATAGATTAAAACAAGTCCACACATGAAGAGTCCGACCAGCACATAGAAATAGCCTGTTTGCCAAAAAGGCAGGGAGATAGAAAATGAAAATTGGGTTGGTTGGTCGTTCCAGATTTGATGATTGTTGCTAGACCATACGTTGAAAGTGTAGTCACCTGGCGCTAAATCGGTGTAGGTAGCGAAATTCCGCGTTCCAGCATGAATGATTGTTTCATCAATTCCTTCCAATTGGTATTTGAATTGATTCATGATACCATTCGTGAAATTCAGCGCAGAGAACTCAAATTCAATGAAGTTTTCATCGTAGTTCAGCACTGCGTCTTTCGCTTTCAGCAGACTGTCAGAAGGAGTATTGAAAATGGAGAGTGAAGTAATGATTGTCTTGGGTTGATTTGTATTCACTCGAATTTTCAAAGGATCGAAGGAAACCAGGTACCCTTCGCCACACGCCATTAATCGTCCATCTTTCAACTTGTATAAGTCGCCAGAGATGCCTTTTTTCGGAAAACCGTCTCTGAAATCAAATCGTTGCCAACTGTCAATTTGAGGTCTGTAGCAATCAAAGCCACCAGAAGTGATGATCCAAATGCAACCAGAGTCATCAACCTGAATTCCTTCTAAACTCTTGTGAGGTGAGTCAAGATGTTTCGCAGTCCATTGATTGTTTTTCTCTTCTATTAAGTACAGTCCATTTCCATAGGTCGTGTAATAAAACCTTTTGTTCTCAAACTCAATCAGGTCATACCCTTTCAGTCCACGAGGTAAATTGACGATTTGTTTTTCGTTGCAAGGAATTGAGATGTCAAAAAGCGAGTCAGGATAGGTCGAAGTGGATTCTTGGCCCAAATTCGGGAAAACTTCCTTTGTCAGATTTTTAGGAAAGCGAGGTCCATACATAAGCCCTTGGGAGAAACCTACCACCCAAAGTTTATCCCTTCTGTCTACATAAAGTTTTCTGACAAGGCCTTCGTAAATCTGTTCTTCGTCATAATTTACTAGTGAGATAACCTTCGTTCCAGATAAGGATTGCGAGTTGATTGCTAGAATGGCATATCCATAAATGCTACTTATAATCCAATCTTCGCCATTGATGGTCCTTGGAGTTATATTTCCGATACGAGAGCTCGGCAAGTCAAAGATGAGCCGGGAAGTGGAATGACTTTCTGGTGAATAATACGTGTTCATAGGGATAAGCTGCATATTAGGTTCACGAACAATGTTGATTGATTTGTTCGTGCCAATCCACAAGCGTTTCTCGGTGTCTCTTTGAATACTGTAAATGGAGAGTGAATTTGTTGTTAGCGGCACATGCGTGAATGAGCGATTACGTAGAGAGAACATTCCATCTTGTGTGCCTACGAGAATTTGGTTTTTATCTTCAAAAATGCAGTTGATTTGATTGGTACCCGTGTTATTGAGCAAGGCCCCAGGTAAAAAGTCAACTGAAAATTGGAAGAGAATCGGGTCATAAAGCGATATCCCATTTGAAGTGCCAATCCAAACTCGTCCTTCTCTGTCTTTTAGAAAACAGTTGATTTCGTTTGAACTAATCGATTCATTATTCCATAGACTGGGTGGATAATGGGTTTCTTTTTTTGTATTCAGATCTACTAGGTGTAGTCCCGTTCTTCTTGAACCTATCCATAAGTAATTGTCTACAACGGAAAGACACTTAATCTCATCGTCGTTTTGATGCGTTGGATCAATAGAGTGCAGCACTTGAGTGTCATACTTGTCGTGGTCGAAAATGTACACTTTGTCATTCCACCCACCGAAGAAAGTAAAATCTTCATTCTGAATGAAACCACTAATGGTTAAAACCATCAAAGCGCTATCATTCATATTAAAAACCGGTTTCCACTGATTATCTTCAAGCTCTACAAGTCCGGCTCCTAAAGCTGCTGCAATTACTTTTCGCTCCCTCGATTCAAAAAAATGGTAGATTAAGTTGTGTCTGAAGTAGCTGTTAATTTGAGCTTCAACATGCGTGCTATCGAACTGGAATTTTAAAGCAGGAGACCGCTCAAAACCAACAAAATAGTCGCCATTTTGGTCCTGCTGGAGGTCCAATACATTGAGCACGGGAGTGTCAAAGGGGTAGTGCTTAAATTGAAGCGTATTTTTCCCAAGGAAAAAGAGTCCGGCGTCAGCTGTGCAGGCCCACAAGCGTTCTTGATCATCGATGTACAAGTTGTTAATGATGTTTCCCTGTTTTCCAGCAGTTTCATTCCAGAGTTTGAACTGTTTGAAATCTCTTCCGTCGTATCTATTTAATCCTTCGTGTGTTCCTACCCAAATGAATCCATCATTGTCTTGCACCATGCAGTTGACAATGTTGTTGCTCAATCCGTGCGTTTTGTTCAAGTGGCTAAACCGAATGTTTTCTTGCCCTAAAGCAGGAATCCCCCATAAAACAGTCAGCACACAAATCCATTTCAGCATGGAACAAAGGTCTTTATTTAATTTTGGTTAAAACTTACCCAAAAGGGTAGGTAAAAACTACTATTTGTGATGTTTTTCGACTGACATACTCGCAGTAACTTAGACCTACCATTAACCATAAATACTCAGTCTTAATGAACTACCTCAAACACTTCGCGCTTGCTGTGGGCTTAATTGGCGCTACAGCTGCACAAGCTGCAATTATCAATGTCAACAATGCTTCCCCAAGTCCGGGAGATTATGACAATATCACTGATGCAGTTACAAATGCTTCTCCAGGGGACACACTTTATTTGGCTCCTACCAATTTGAATTATGGGAATGTTGATATAGATAAACAACTTCACATCATTGGCCCTGGCTTCAATATCAGCGGTGGTGTTCTTGGTTCGTTTGCTGAACTAGGAACTGTTGTATTCATCAATGGTACTCAGACTTCCGGCTCCTCAATTGAAAGTGTGAAAGTTAGCAGGATTGACTTCAACGATCCAGCATCTTTGGCTATGTTCAGCAATTTCACCATCCAAAGGTGCTACATCACTCAATACATTTATGCCTACAATGACATATTGAGTAATTCTGTTATTGAAGGGTGTATTTTCAGCTTTGCTACTTACAATACTTTCCCAAGCAACTATTCGAATCTAACTATCCAGAACAATTTTTTTAGAGGTCCTTTATTCGCTGTGACCAATTCAGTAATTACTCAGAACATTTTTGTAGGGACAGGAACAGAGGCGTGGTTTTCGAATATATCGAGTTCAAGCTTAACCAATAACATTATTGTGGGCAAAAATGTGAACGTTGCAGTTGGAACAAACTCCATTAGTGGTAATTGTTCTTTTGGAGGTTCGAGTGATACCTTTCAAGGAACTGGGGTGAATCTCGAAGGTGTTGACCCAGAGTTTGTGAATTTTTCTGGGCCAGAATTTTCCTTCGCTTCAGACCTTAACCTCGCAGGTTCTTCTCCTTTACTTGGAGCGGGTGCTGGAGGTGAAGATATTGGAATCTACGGTGGAAGTGGAGTTTACAGACAAGATTGCGAGCCAACGATTCCAATTATTCGTTCAGTAAATATTCCTGGAGGTACCACCGTGCCTGCCAATGCCACTTTTAATATCAACATCGTCAGTGAAGCGCACGAATAAGCATTTCTATCACCTAAAATCGAAATGCTATGAGAATCATATTTACACTATTCATAGTGTGCCTTTTTGGCACCATGGTATCAGCGCAAGACATTGTTTTTGTTGAGTATTTCTGGGACACTGATCCTGGAGTTGGAATGGGAGTAGGCACTGCTGTGGGGCCAGGCACATCCATCAACACCAACATAGAAGTTGATCCAACGAGTCTTGCGGCAGGGGTGCATTACCTCTACGTCAGGACGAAGAATGACCTAGGACAATGGTCTGTGCCATCTCGAGAGCGAGTTGTTGTCCACGAACTAGTTGAAGCGGAATACTTTTGGGATCAAGACCCAGGAGTTGGAAACGGCACCAGCGCGGCACTTTCAACCACTGATTTAAACATCAATGAATCATTGGAAATTGAAACAAGCGGAGTTCCTGGTGGTTTGCACAATCTCGGGATTCGAACCAAAGGCAAGGGTGGAAAATGGTCACCAGTAACATGGAAAACAGTTAATGTAGCTACTGAATTCAGTGATGGCGAATACTTTTTTGATATCGACCCAGGGGCAGGAAACGGCGTGTCTTTTGACCTTCCGAACGACCAAATCAACCTTGATGCAACGGTAGCCATCAGCACTGATGGCCTTTCTCCCGGGTGGCACACACTTTATACAAGAGTTCGGGGAACTGGCGGTTCATTTGGACAGAATTACAAGAAAAGAATCTATGTGGCACGTGATATTGTCAGCGGAGAGTACTTCTGGGATACAGACCCTGGAGTGGGCAACGGAACGCCTCTCGGGACACTAACAGTTGGAACTACAGCTCAAGTTTGTGATGAGGTGTCGACAGTTGGAGTCTCTGATGGAATTCACTACCTGTACGTGCGAACCGTAAGTGAAGATAACGTGTGGTCTGTTCCATCACGGATTCAAATCACCGTTACACCAAATGAGTTCCTTGTGGGGTGTCCAGGAGATTTTGATCGAAATGGAACGGTTGCCGCTGGTGACTTACTGTCTTTCTTATCAGGCTTCGGCGGTTCAGGAGACTGCACCGTTGACCTCAACGGGGATTTCATCGTTGATACGGCTGACTTGCTCATTTTCTTAGGACTCTTCGGCAACAACTGTGAATGACCAAATAACCAATCTATATAACTAACGAATCCATCTAGGATTGAAAAGGCTACTCATTCGAGTGGCCTTTTTTTTGCGCTTAACAATCACTTCATCTTTCAAGTCGAATGCTAACAACAACTTCATAGTGGTAACATAACTATAACCTTCTCTATATCCGCTCATAAACTTGTCTTAATCACTTGAGGAGTGTTTTGCGATAGTTTTGAACTCCGCCCAAAAGGGTTGATTCTTAACCGGATAACCATGCAATTAATTCAACGAATCTTCATACTTACAGTCTTATCAATTGCCAGTTTCAGTCTTTTTTCTCAAGGTATTTTGAGAGGAAAAGTATCAGATGAATTGGGAGAGCCTATTCCATTCGTCAATGTTTTTCTGAAGTCGAATACTGCTGTTGGGGCGAATACAGATTTCAATGGAGATTATGAGCTGAACATCACAAGCGCCGAGCCACAAGTGGTGGTTTTCTCAGCAATTGGTAAACAACAGTTGAACATGGAGGTAGACTTTGAGGACAAGAAGATTTTCGTCCTCAACGTGACAATGAAAGACGCGGCCATTGAATTGGAAGGTGCAGATATTGTAGTAAAGGCAAATAGGGGTGGAGATAGTTACATGCAAGGTATTAAAACGAACTCTCCGTCTAGTATAGACTATATTAATAGTGCAACCTTTAAAAAGACGGGTGATGGAAACGTTCCTGATGCAGTAAAGCGTGTTCCAGGTGTATCTACTGTTGGTGGATATGTTTCTGTTCGTGGGCTCTCTGACCGTTACATTCGAACTACGCTAAATGGTTCGCGACTGCCAACTCTGGATCCGTTTACGAACAACATTAAAATGGACATCTTTCCTACAGGACTCATAGACAATGTTGTTATTACAAAAACAATGACGCCAGATTTAGCAGGTGATTGGTCTGGAGCTTTTATTTCTATTGAAACCAAAGATTTTCCAGATGAGCTACAAGTCAACTATTCTGTTTCTTTTGGCTACAATGCCCAATCTACATTCCAAGAAATTATTTCGTCAGAAAGAAGCAATACAGATTGGCTCGGTTTCGATAATGGAATCACAGATATTCCGGAAGGGGTACCTACAAATCAATCTGAATTTCCAAGAATAAACAA
>CAYGUR010000076.1:0-13012 GCA_964353035.1 uncultured Comamonadaceae bacterium
GGTTTACGATCTGGTTTCTTCATCTTTTCTCAAGTCCAATATGCAAAAGTACTAAGAACAACGGTCAGAGCATCGGAAAGAACGCATTTTCAATGTGTTCAATTTCTGTTCGCTTCGGATTGTGAAGAATAGAGATAATGTCGAAACGCGCTTCAAGGTCTTCTTCCATGTGTTTTGAAAGGTAACGATGTGCTGCGCGAATGACTCTGCGTTGCTTGTCTTTGCTCACAAATGTATGTGGCGCACCTGCCCAATCATTGTTGCGCAGTTTCACTTCAATAAAGCAAATGGTCTCTTCGTTACGGGCGATGATGTCAATTTCATTTCGTCCGAAACGCCATTGCTTTTCTAAAACCGTGTACCCCGTCTGTGAAAGGTGGCCACACGCCATTTCTTCGCCTTTGTTGCCCTTCTCTGTGGTTGTCATCATGCCCAAATGTGATGAAAACAGCAGTTGGTTTAACAATGACTTTGCAGACGTTTCAGATTACTTTGCGGACGTGGTATTCCGGGGGCTATTGATTCATGATTGGTGATTCATGATTCATGATTTTCGCCATGTAGCCACGAGCTTCGCCCGTGGTAACTATCCCCTCGGTCGTGGTCTTTACTTCAACGCCAAATCAATCGTACCAATCTTACTACCATCTTCATAAATGAACATCTTGTAGTCGCCTTTTTCCAGCTCGTTTTGAACCGTGTAGAAGACGCAGACATCCATGCGCTGGTTGTTGTAATCAATGGTACGTGAAACAGAGTAGTTTTGAACGCCTTCGTTTTTAATCTCAATGGTTGCAGCACCATCCTTGTTTGGAAGCACAGATCCATCAGGGGCAATGATGCGCATATACAGGTTCTTTTCACCTGGTTTGGTAATCGGATTCTCCATCAGTGTGAAGCAAGCCTTGATCATTTCTGTTTTCCCAGAACGATTGGTTTCACGTTGGTTTCCGCCAGAAGTGAGTCTGATGGCAGTAGCCTCAAGCGAAGTGGTTTGTAACACTTTCCCTGTTGCAATCAACCCTTCCATGTTCTCTTGTCGCTCAAGCAGCTCATTGTTTTCGCCTTCCACGGCGTTCACACGCTGAGTTAGTTCGGTGTTTTCTGCGATCAAACTCTGGTTGAGCTGGTTCAATGAATCAATCGTGACAATGTACCCTTTCATGATGGAACGAAGCGTTTCAGCCTCTTTCTTCAGCTTGCTCACGCTCCAGTTTTTGTCTTTCACCTTCTTTAAAAGGTCTTCAATTTCGGTGCGTTGAGCGGCCATTTCGGCCATCATGTAAGAGTTTTCGGTCTTAAGTGTGTCATAGCTAAAGCTCATTTTCTGGAGTTCTAACTCCAATTGTTGACGCTCTATCTCGAGACCTTCATTTTCTTCTGTTTTCTGAACTACTTCTTCGCCTTTCTTAGACAAATTGTAGCCCAGATAAGCGCATGCCAGCAACAATACTACAATAACGCCGATGTATACTTTGTTGTTCATAAAATACCTTTTTCCTTGTGCGAAATTAACGGAATATCTGAAGCTACATTGCATTTAGCAAAGATTGTGTAGCCCTTTTTCAACCTTCCGTATGCGAATGGCGATTTTACGTTAGCGCATCAATGTGAAGTCGTGCTCAAGTGTGACTCCAGCACCGCTATCACAGCGCTTTTTGAAGCTAATCACGCAATAGTAAGTCCCTTCGGCCACGGGCTCACCCTCAATCTTTCCGTCCCAACCGGGCTGCACATTGTTGTTTTCAAAGACAAGGCTTCCCCAGCGATTGTAGATGCGAATTTCCCACACATCCAAGTAGTCAAGGATTCCTCGTCCATCGGGAAGGGTGATTGGGTTGTCGTTTTCGTCGCCGAAAAAAGGCAGGAAAACATCATTTTTCCCATCGTTGTTGGGGGAGAAGACGTTCGGAAGCACCAAACGTTCTTCCACTAGGTAATTCTCAAAATCAAACTCGAAGGTAGAAGTTTCTTCGAAGTCACAGTATTCATTGTAACCCGTTATGCTCACCGTGTACGTGCCAAAATCGGAGTATTGATGATCGATGTTCGTGCCCTCTAACACGCTGCCATCGCCCAAGTCCCACACAATTTCATCAGCCCCTTCACCAGTGTACAAGAAGCTCACTTCGGTGCTTTCTGAGCATTCTCCCGGAACGGCATAAGAGAACTGCAGTTCAATGGGGTCTTCGGGCGAAACGATAACAGGGATAGTCACTTGGTCCTCACAGTCACTACCGGGGTTCAGTACCAATGTGACGTCATAGGTGCCGTACTCTGGAAACTCAAAATCGGGTTCATATTCCGTAGAATTATCGTCATCACTGTTGGTTACGCCGAAATCCCAGAGCCAGAGGTTGTCTGTGGCCGAATAATTATCAAACTGAACGGTGGTTCCGGTGCAGATGTCTTCCACGCCGAAGCTCGGAGGATTCACCCCCGCACAAAGGACCACATTGAATTGGAAATCGCGGTTTGTTTTACTCAGCAATTCACCATTGCGGTACTCTTCCACACACACGCCAAAAACGTATTTCCCAACGGTGTTCGGAGTGCCTGTGATTAACCCTGTTGTTGGGTCAATCGAAAAAGCGGGCATGCTCGAAATTTGGTAATCTGTATCAAAATCTGTTTCCCAAGTGATGCTTATAAATGGTGGGGGAAGGGGAGGTGAGGGCGAAGGATTGAAGGCGTCGGCACCTAAAAGTGGATCACAAAATGAATACACCAACTCATCTCCGTCTAAATCAGTTGCCGAATGGTCAAAAGTGAATGGACTGTTCGCACACAACGCAACAGGCGGAAGATTGTTGAAAATCGGGCCGCTGTTCTGGGAGGCCACAGATGTAGGTGGAATCTGCGTCCAGAATGTAGCCCCTGTATCTTCAGGAAATTGAATGTTAATAATGGACGGTTGTCTGCAACAACGCTGGTAGACAAGGTCATAACCAACTTGAGAATCAGGCAGTGTTATGGTAGCTGAATACACAGCACTTTCAACACAAACATCTGGAGGTAAAGCGAGGCAAGGGTTGTTCAGGTCCGCACTCAAATTGCTAATTTCAGCTGTAGCCAAGTCCATTTGAAGGTTCTGAATCAACACGCCATTCTCGTAAATCCCAACAGGCGCATACTGATCAAAATAAGTGTTGTTGCTGTTATCAGGTCCGCAATCTCGAAAAACTGTGAGCGTCACAACATAGGTGTCATCGCCCGTTTGTTCATACCGAATATCTCCTCCTACAATATGTGTTGCGAAGAGGTGGATAGTGAAGAAAAGAAAAAGAACAGAGAGTAGCGTTTTCATGCAGTCAGCGAAGGATTGAATCGGTTATCTCAGCACGGTTACTTCATGAGATAAGCTAATGGGTTTAGGGTCAAGGCATTTGCGTTGGTAGGTGAAGATAATGAAATATGTCCCATCTGACACATATTCGCCATCAACTCTTCCGTCCCAAGACCCTTTCGCACTGGTGCTTTCGAAAACTAAATTCCCCCAGCGATTGTAGATCTGCATGTCCCAAACCGTGAGGTAATCGAAAATGGATCTCCCTGACGGAAGCGCTGCGGGAACTCCTCTTGCTACCGCGAAATAGGGCTTGTACGATTCGTTTTTCCCATCATTGTTGGGCGAAAACACATTCGGCATTTCCAAAGGCAAATCAAGCAGGTCTGTGTCGAAATAGATGTCGATGGTTTGGGTTTCCTCAAACTCACACAGCGATTGGAAGGCGGTAATTTCAATGGTGTAATCGCCCGGATTTTCATAGGTGTATTCAATCGGATTTCCTTCCAAGATGGTGCCATCTCCCATGACCCACGTGAGTTCATCGGCACCTGTTCCTGTGAAATTCAGCTCAAGAAAACTCAAGGTATCACACGGACCAGGGATGGAAGAGGTCAGTGCGAATTCAATGGGGTCTGGCGAAAGAATGTTCACGGAAATGGAGGTGGTATCGGCACAATCAGTGTTGGGGTCGGCAATCAACGTAACTTCATATTCGCCAAAATCAGGAAATGAGTGTGAAGGATTTTCTTCGAATGAAGTGGTGTTCGGGTCATTGAAGTTCCAAAGGTAAGTGTTGGCATCGGAGCTAAGATTGACGAAGTCGAAATCCAGTCCGCCGCAAAAGGTGGTTTGTTCCTCAATGGCCGCCACCGGAAAGGGCGGGACATCGACGTTTTGAAACAGCACATCGCTACAGACGGCCTGCTCAACGAAGAGCGAGAAGTTGTTGACCCCGGCGTTCGTGAAGATGACTTCTTGGTTCGCTTCGGTGGACGTCTCAGGGGATCCACCCGTTCCAAAATCCCAAAAGAAGTCCACATTTTCGCCATAATCTCCTACCGCTTCGAAGTAGTAAACACGACCATCGCCACTACATTCTCCTCCGCTGAATTCAAAATCAGCGATGATCGGATCGTAGGCGTACACCGTTTGGTAGACGGTATCTGCGCAGTCTTCCCCTGGATTGGCGACGAGCATAACGGTGTAGGTCCCTGTGTCGGGATAGGTGTATTCGGGTTCAAAAAGGGTGGATGTGTCAGAGTCAATCCCATCCACGCCAAAATCCCAAAACCACTCGGTTCCACCGGTTGATCCATTGTCGAAGGTGAACGTGGTGCCTTGACAGGGATCTTCATCTTCGATAAACGAAATGATACCTTGTCCGCACAGCACAATGTTGAACTGGAAGTCGCGATTGGTGGTACTAATCAGCACGCCATCACGCCACTCTTCCACACAAATCCCTACTACATATTGGCCTACCTGCGTAGGGGTCCCTGTGAACAGTCCTGTTATGGGGTCCAGCGTAAATGCCGGATCAGAGGTGATGGGATAATCTACATCGAAAGACGCATTCCACGGCACATCAATGTAAGGCGGAGCCGTTGGTGGATTCATTTCCACTCCAGGTAATCCGCCATCTTTTGGATTGCAGAAAACGTAGGCCAGTGAATCCCCGTCAATATCGGTAGCGCTGTGATCGAAGACAAACGGTTCGTTCAAACAGAGCAACACCGGAGGCAAATTATTAAACAGCGGATTGGAATTGCACACCGCCTCTTCTTGCGGTGGAATTTCGGCGAAGAAGGTTGAGCCGAGGTTATCGCCTCCGGCTGGCACATTTAAGATGGTGGTGTTTCTGCAGCAGCGCTGGTAAGCCAAAATGTACCCAACCGAAGTGGCTGGCAACGTGACCGTTCCAGTGTAGATCGCCTCTTGAACACACACGTTATTTGGTGGCGAAAGACAAGGGTCTCCTGTTTCCAAGGGGAGTTCCGTAACAATGGCATCAGAAAAACTCATCGTCAGAGACTCTACAAGTGTAGAATTCTCATAGATCCCAATGGTCGGACTGTTGTCAAACTGTGAATTCCCCGGATTGCAGTCGCGGTAGACGTAGAGCGTAATGTCGTAGGTATTGTTCCCTACACATTCATAATGAATAATGCCCCCCACGATGTGAGAAGCCATGGTACTAAGTGAAAGAAAACTTAGCAGGGCGAGTAGTAAAGTTCTCATAAGCAGCAGGTTCTGCTGTTAAAGTAGAAAATTTGGAGAAGAATATACCCTCCATTACGGTGTAAAAGTGGGAAGGCTATAGTTTAGAAAGGCGGTTCCTTCCTTTCATTACTCTTTCACAAATCTGAATGGAACGCGCACATCCAGGACATAAGGGTCACCCTTCATTAGTTGGAAGAGGCGTCTGATGGTCTCTTTGCCGATGTCTTCTCCATTCGTTTCAATGAACTGAATCTGGGGGAAGAAGTAAGTAGGAATGATTCCGTTGCTAATACTGATGACATCAAAATCTTTGTATTGCGCTAGCCCGGTGCGTTGCGCCGCTTTCAGGACACCTACAAGTAGTTCATCGCTCATGCAAAAGAAGGCATCAAAATCACCAGACTCGAAAAGCTCCATCGCTTTTGTTTCAGATTGATGTTTATCACCCAAGTAATGGTAATCGACCTTTGAAGGAGGTAAATCAAAAGCGGCCAGTGCATTTTCGCATCCCCGCTGTCTTGGCTCAGTAATGGAAAGGGTTTTCTTTCCGAGGAAGAGATCTACCTTTTTTGGTCTGCTGGCGAGCAACTTACTCATGGCTAACTCTGCAGCACCATCTCCATCAAAGTAAACCCGATTAAAGGTCTTTACCAAAGGCACACGATCATAGAAGACCAATGGAATGTTCTTAGAGACCAAACTATTGAAAATGTCCATGTTTCGTGCTGAATCTGAAAGTGCCATCATGATACCTACAACGGGAAGATTCCGACATTTTGCAATGATTTGGTCTTCCATTTCTACTTTTCCGAAGGTCTGATAAATCACCAAACTGTAGCCCTCTCTCACAGCCCATTCTTCAACTGAGTTGATCACCGAATAATAGAAGAACGAATCCAATGACGGCACCACCAGCGCAATAATACTGCTGTTCCCACTTCGCAGCTGGGAAGCGATGAGGTGGGGCACATAATCAAGGTGCTCAGCCAAGGCTTTCACTTTCTTTTTCGTCTTGTCTGAGATGTCTGGATGGTCTTTCAGCGCGCGCGAAACAGTAGAAATACTCAACTTTAAGCGTGTGGCAATGTCTTTTAAGGTGGTTTGGCTCATCATGGTCGAATTCAGTCTAAAGATCGAAAAAAGATTTGAACAACAAACGATTGCGAAAAGGTTACCGCAAACGTTTGTGGCGCGATGTGGTTTGATAACCTTAAATTAACATCTTGGATGTAAGTAGCTTAGTGCTCAACGAAATGATGATTCTTTCATTCAACCTTAACAACCAAAAATCATGACACAAAGATTTACAACACATTTGTGCCTATTATTTTTAATGGTGCTCTCAAGCGCAAGTCTTGTAGCTCAGAACAATATAACAGGTACCATCACGGACGCAAGTGCGCAACCGCTCTTCGCCGCTTCTGTTTACATTCAAGGAACCACGGTAGGAACCATTACTGATGAGAACGGTAAATACAGCCTCAGCTATGATGGTGCTGGCGACATTGTTGTGGTTGCGCAATCCATTGGGTATGCGCAATCCAAGAAAACCGTGACAGTGAGTGGAAATGATACGAAAACGGTCGATTTTGAGTTGGGAAGTGATATCCTTGGGTTGGACGAAGTAGTGGTGACAGGTGTAATCAATCCACGCTCGCGATTGGAGTCAAGTGAAACCATGAGTACGCTCCGAACTGACAAAATTGATCAGACCTCTCCACGGAATACGTCTGAAATTTTGCGTTCCGTTCCTGGTATTCGCGTGGAAGCATCAGCTGGTGAAGGAAACACAAACATTACGGTTCGTGGTGTTCCGATCTCTGCGGGAGGTTCAAAGTACTTGCAACTCCAGGAAGATGGACTGCCTATTTTGCAATTTGGCGACATGTCGTTCGCAACAGCCGACATCTTCTTGAGGTATGACCAAACCATCTCTCGAATTGAAGCAACACGAGGGGGGTCAGCATCTACCACAGCGAGTAACTCCCCCGCCGGAATTGTCAACTTCATCTCGAAAACAGGGGCCATCGAATCAGGAACCGTAGCAACGACGTTCGGTCTCGATTTCGATAGCAAACGGACAGATTTTGAATTCGGTAGCCCCTTGAGTGAAACCGTGTCGTTCCATGTCGGTGGATTTATGCGCCAGGGCGAAGGGGTGCGGTCAGCAGGATATACAGCCAATCAAGGTGGACAAATCAAGGCCAATGTGACGAAAACATTTAAGAACGGATATGCACGTGTTTACTTTAAACACCTGAATGACCGCAGTGCAGGATATTTACCAATGCCATTGGCTGTTACAGGCACCAATGACAATCCTACGTTAGCGTCCATTGACGGATTCAATGCCGGACACGGAACCATTCATTCGCCTTACTTACAGCAAAATTTGGGCATCGGGCCAGATGGTGCGTTGAGAAGATCCAATGTAGCAGATGGAATGCACCCAAATTCGACGTACTTCGGAGCTGAAATCGCAGGAGATCTTGGCAACGGATGGAGTGTTATGAGCAGGACCCGTTTCGCGATGAATTCAGGTCGATTCGTTTCTCCTTTCCCATCAGAATTAACCACGGCTTCGGCCGCTGGAGACAGCTTGGCAGGACCGAATTCCTCTCTTGTTTATGCTGACAATGGCGAAGCCTTCGGCAACGGAAATGCAAACAACGGATTGGTTATGCGTGTCCACATGTTCGATACAGAGCTGAACAACTTCAACAACTTGGTGAACGACACGAAATTGAAAAAGGAGCTAAACAAGGCTGAAATAACGGTTGGATTGTACAACAGCATGCAAAACATGTCGATGTCGTGGCTATGGAATTCGTACCTCATGGACGTCAACGGCGAAGAAGGGAGACTATTGGATGTCTTGGATTCCACAGGAACTGCTGTGAGCGACAATGGTTTGTATGCCTACGGGGTGCCTTTCTGGGGCAACTGCTGCCAACGCAACTACGATGTCAAGTACGTGACAACAGCACCGTATGCAGGTGTTGCAGTTGAGGTAACCGACGCCTTAAATGTTGATGCAAGTGTGCGCTACGATATGGGGTCAGCCTTCGGGACGATTGCCGGTGCGGTTCAAACAACTTACGACATGAACAATGACGGTGAGATTTCGGCACCAGAAGAAAGTGTAAGTGCCATTGACAATGCCAATACAACACCAGTGAATTACAGCTATGAGTTCCTTTCATTCTCTGCTGGTGCGAATTACAAGCTTTCAGAAACAAACGCTGTTTTTGCACGCTTCTCTCAAGGTGGATCAGCGAAAGCTGACAGATTGCTTTTTACAGGGCTTGACTACACGAACAGTGACCAACTCAATGCTTTGGATGTGCTGACACAAGCAGAACTCGGATACAAGCAGCGGTTCAAAAAAGGAGGGATCTACGCAACAGCTTTCTTCGCGCAAACAGCTGAAGAAGGTGGTTTTGAAGCAACGACCCAACAAATCATTGAAAATGACTACCAGTCAGTTGGTCTTGAATTGGAAGGGGCGTTTGCGCTGAACAAATCATTCGATATCCGCGGTGGTGTCACGTATGTGAATGCAACCATCGAAAGTGGGGCGAACGAAGGGAACAAGCCTCGAAGACAACCTGATTTCGTTTACTCATTGATTCCTACCTACACCTTTGCTGAGAAGCACAGCGTAGGGGTGAGCATCATCGGGCAAACAGAATCTTTCGCACAAGACAACAATGAGTTGGTGATGCCTGGGTTCACGACGTTGAACGGATTCATTGCAACGGAATTGAGTAGAGGATTGTATGTTTCAATCAATGCGAACAACATTCTAGACACCATCGGAATCACTGAATCGGAAGAGGGGTCTATCACAGATAATCAGGTGAACTTTATTCGCGCCAGATCAATTGCCGGACGTAGCGTATCAATGACCTTGCGCTACTCATTCTAACAGTGGGTTTTATTTAGTATAATATAAGTATAGGAGAGAGGGCACTTCGCTTGAAGTGCTTTCTCTTCTTTTAAACCAAATTCAATATGGCTGTCAACGAACTACTGAGTACCATAGACATTGTTATTATCGCGATTTACTTCGTGTTCGTTATCTTATTGGGTGTTTACTTCAAAAAGAGTCAATCTTCTGAAGAATCTTATTTCCTGGCTGGAAGAAGTCTACTCTGGCCCATCATCGGTCTTTCCCTTTTTGCTTCAAACATGTCGAGCATCTCACTTGTCGGCTTGGCTGAAAGCGGTTTCTCAGATGGGTTTGCGGTGTTCAGTTACGAATGGATGGCCGGAGTTGTTTTGGTCATTTTCGCCGTGTTTTTTCTTCCGTTTTACTTAAAAAGCAGAATCTACACCATTCCTGAGTTTCTCGAAAAAAGGTACAATCATGTAAGCAGATATTACTTTTCTGCTGTCACCATCATCTTGGTCATTTTCATTGATCTTGCCTCGTCGTTGTACGCAGGTTCAGTGGTGGTTCAAATGGTTTTTCCAGACATGACCATCACTCAAATTATTTGGATGATCTCAATTTTTGCTGCGTTGTACACCTTGCTGGGCGGACTTTCTTCTGTTGTGTATTCAGATGCTGTTCAAGCGGTACTTTTGGTGGGTGGATCAATTGTTATTTCGGTCCTTGCCTACCAGAAAGTTGGCGGTTGGGAAGGCATTACCGCCCATGTTGCCCCAGAGAACTTGACCATAATTCGGTCAGCAGACAGCGAAGTGTTGCCCTGGCCAGCACTGTTTTCAGGGGTCTTTTTGTTGGGCTTCTATTTTTGGATTACCAATCAGTTCATTACCCAACGAGCTCTGGCTTCAAAAAACGTAGCCGAAGGACAGAAAGGAGCCATTTTTGCTGGCTTCCTCAAGCTCATCACCCTTTTTATTATGATTTTACCGGGTGTGATCGCCTTTATTCTTTACCCTGACCTCGAGAGTGCAAAGTTGGCCTATCCTACCTTGGTTTTTGATCTATTGCCAACAGGATTACTCGGACTTGTGATTGCTGGTTTTATTGCTGCATTGATGAGCAGCGTTGATAGTGGGTTGAATGCGGCATCAACATTGGTGACATTCGATTTCTACAAGAAAATCAACAAGAATGCCTCCTATGGAAGCACCATTCGCGTGTCACAAATAGCCACTGGGGTTTTCATGGTGTTGGCTGCCTTGTGGTCTCCTCACATTGAGTCTTTTCCTTCGCTATGGGATTACCTTCAAACAGTCCTGTCCTTCGTTTGTCCGCCCATTGTAGCGCTCTTCATCTTCGGAATCTTCACTTCAAAAGTCAACAAAAACGGAGCGAATGCGGCCGTCATTACAGGAGTTGTGTTAGGGCTGTTTGGTCTTTTGGTCAAATCAGGAGCTGTATTCGAAAGCCTTGATGCGGTCATGCCACATTACCTCTATTTGGCGGGCATCATCTTTATTTTGTGCTCTGTGATACTGCTTGTGGTGAGCCTAATGTATCCAGTTGCACCATCTGACGAAGTGAAAGGGTTGATTTGGACGGTTGACTATTACAAAGCAGAAACAAAATCGTTGCAAGGTGTTTCATGGTTCGGAAATTACCGAGTTTTGGCTGTGATTTTGCTTGTTTCCATTACAGCATTACTCATCATTTTCTAGTTAGTGCAATTCATTCCCGAACATATCATAACAGGCGCGCATGCAGTACTTTCTGGATGCATGACTTCTGAAGGATTATTTGCCTCTGTAAATGAAGGCAACAATTACCGTGCGCTTTTCACGAGAGATGCTGCGTTAAATGCCTTGGGATTGCTTTTTGCTGGGGACGAAAAATTGGTAGAACCACTACTTGCTCAATTAAAGATGCTCAGAAAGCTACAAGGCGAACAAGGTCAGATTCCATCCAATTTTACCATTGGTCAGGGTGAAGTGAAACACGTAAGTTTTGGCACGCTTACGCCTAAGTTTGACGGGCCGAGTTGGTATGTTGTTGCTGTGTGCAGCTTGATAAAACAGGGTAAAACGCAGCCTCAAGATTGGCGCGAAAGCGTGGAAAAGGCATTGGCTCTTTTGAGTGCCCTTGAATACAACGAAAAAGGACTTATTACGGTTCCTCTCGGAAGTGATTGGGCTGATGAGTACATCTGCCAAGGATATGTGCTGCATGTTCAAGTGCTGCGCTGCTGGGCGTTGATACTCGCGGGCGAAGTGTTCGAAAATGACACGTTTCATGAGAAGTCCGTTCAGGTGAAAAAGCAGATCGACGAAAATTTCTTCCATTCGGAGGGAAATTCGCGCTACCTCATCGCTTCGTTCGACCCCACTGAACGATTGGAGTTTTTTGATTGTGCTTCCAATGTGTTGTATGCTTTCATCTTCCCGAACTCTTCTCAGACACAGCACATCCTAGATTACATGGAGGATCAGTTTCTTTCGAAAGGCCAGTTCCCACCAGCGTTTAGTCCAACCATTTTTGAAGGAGACCCCTTGTGGAATCGTCTGCGGAAGTTTCATTTGTTTGAGTTTAAGAATGGGCCCGGACAGTATCACAATGGAGGTGTATGGTGGATTTGGTTAGGCTGGTATAGTTTGGCTCTCAGAGCGAACTGCCGGACGTTGAGTTTGGCGAAGCTGCACAGACTGACAGGTGAACATTTAGCGGGGCAAACTGCATTCCAGTTCAAAGAATTTATAGATCATAGAGGTGAAGAAGGTGGACAACCCAACATGGGTTTTTCTTCTGCAGGCATCGTGATGATTGATTACGCGGCGAAAGAAGAACGATGCTAGTGAGTACAACAAACGAACATATTGTAGTTTCTGCTGAGTCTATAGATTTAGCGAAAGAAGCACTTCGTCGCTGTTTTGAGCTGAGGGTAAAACCGCGGGTCATAGCCATTGCCGGTGAGTCTGGATCGGGTAAGTCAGTGACCGCAGTTTCGATCCAAAATGTCTTATCTGAAATGGGATTTAGTCCGCTTTGCTTGCACCTCGATAATTACTTTCGGCTTGCTCCTGATCAAAACGATCAGCGGAGGCGGGAAGCTCTTTCCAACGTGGGAAAAGAGGAAGTTGATTTACATTTGCTTTGTCAGCATGTTTCAGCATTTATTGGGGGAGAGAAGAACATAGAGATTCCTATTCTTCAGCAAGAAAAGTCAGCTTTCATAGACCTTTCAGTGAACCTTTCCACCCATGACATTTTACTCATTGAAGGTACTTATGTGTTCGAAATCTCATCGATTGACTGCAAGATTTTCATTGATACTGACTTTCGCAAAACAAGGGAGAACAGAATCAAAAGAGGAAGAGATTTGGTTGATCAATTCTCAGAGCAAGTGCTGGAGATTGAGCACAACATCATCAAGCAGTATAAAGCACAAGCTGACATTGTTATTGGTCCCGATTTCAAGATTCAATGAAGGGTTGGTGTATCAAATTGCGAGTTCCCCGGATTACAGTCTCGGTAAACATACAGCGTAATGTCGTAGGTGTTGTTCCCTACACATTCATAATGAATAATGCCCCCCACGATGTGAGAAGCCATGG